>NZ_CP006842.1:957214-1276285 GCF_000626675.1 Corynebacterium glyciniphilum AJ 3170
ACCCGGAGCCGGATGATCCTCACGGACACCCGCCTGATCACCGCCACCGGCCACATGCGCAGTCACATCGGCGAAGTGCCGCTGTCGCAGATCGTGGACGTCCGCGTGCATAAGTCTGAGGTCCGGGTGTTCCTGCGCGGTGGTGGACGACCGCTGGTACTGCGGGACGTACCCTACGCCAAGCGTTTCGCCCGTCTGGTACATTCCCGCATCCCGGTACATCTGCCACGGCCGCTATACTGATCCACCGTGACTGACGCGCAGAAGACCCCGGAAGAACCGCTGGACCGATCACATGCCCGTCCCGAGGCGCACTCCCCGGATATGCCGCTGGTTACCGTCATCGGTGACGGGCAGCTGGCCCGGATGATGCAGCAGGCGGGCATCGAGCTCGGCCTCACCGTCCGGCTGCTCGCCGGATCGACCGGCGCCTCTGCGGCCCAGGCGACCGCTGACGTCTGGCTGGGGGAGTACACCGACGAGGGTGTCGTCCGTGAGGTGTCCGCGGGGGCGGACGCGGTGACCTTCGACCACGAACACGTGCCCAACGACTATCTCGAGGGCCTCATCGCCGACGGTGTCAACGTGCAGCCGCAGCCGTCCGCGTTGATCAACGCGCAGGACAAGCTCGTGATGCGCCGACGGATGAGGGAGATCGGTGCACCGGTGCCGCCGTTCCTTGCGGTGGAGACCGTGGAGGACGCCACCGGATTCTGGGACGCCACCGACGGCGCGGTCTGCCTCAAGGCACGGCGGGGCGGCTACGACGGCAAGGGAGTGTGGTTCCCGGAATCGCGGGAGGATCTCGCCACGCTGGTCGAGGACCTCCTCGCCGAGGGTGTTCCGCTGATGGCGGAGAAGAAAGTTCATCTGGTGCGCGAACTGTCCGCCATGGTGGCCAGGACACCGTCCGGGGAGGTCGCATCCTGGCCCGTCGTGGAATCGGTGCAGGCCAACGGAATCTGCTACCTTGCGGTGTCCCCGGCACCGGCGGAGTCGGAGGGGCAGCGGCGTGTCATCGACCAGGCGCATGAGCTGGCCCGCCAGGTGGCTGCCGAGCTGGGCGTCACCGGCGTCCTCGCCGTGGAGCTCTTCGAGACCGTGGATGAGGCGGGGCAGCCGGAGATCATCGTCAACGAACTGGCGATGCGACCGCACAACACCGGTCACTGGACCCAGGACGGGTGCGTGACCAGTCAATTCGAACAGCACCTCCGAGCGGTCCTGGACCGCCCGCTGGGGTCGACGGCTGCGTTGACGGCGGCGACGGTGATGGCCAACGTCCTCGGCGACGATACCGCGGATCCGGGGATGCCGATGTCGCAACGTATGGACGAGGTGTGGCGCCGGTACCCGGAGGCGAAGATCCACCTCTACGGCAAGGACTGGCGTCCGCGCCGCAAGATCGGTCACGTGAACATGTCCCTGCCGTTGGGCCGGGAGGCGACTGCGGAAGCCGTTGAGGCTCTACGCCGCGATGCCCGCCTGGCGTCGGACTTCCTGGTGACGGCGCGCTGGACGGACGCCTGAGTCCCCCGGACAGGTAGAGTTACCTGCGTGACTACCGAGAGCAGCGCAGAGAACAGCACAGGGCAGAACACGGGACAGGATGCGGGGGAGGGGCCGACGCCTCTGGTCGGCATCGTGATGGGCTCGGACTCTGACTGGCCGACCGTGGAACCTGCGGCGCAGGTTCTGGCGGAGTTCGGGATTCCGATGGAGATCGGTGTGGTGTCGGCACACCGCACCCCTGAGCGCATGCTGGACTATGCCCGCGCGGCACACACCACCGGAGTCAAGGTGATCATCGCCTGTGCCGGGGGTGCCGCACATCTGCCGGGCATGGTCGCCGCGGCCACCCCACTGCCGGTCATCGGCATTCCCCGAGCCCTGAAGAACCTGGACGGGCTGGACTCGCTGCTGTCGATCGTGCAGATGCCGGCCGGTGTCCCCACCGCGACGGTCTCCATCGACGGGGCGAAGAACGCCGGGCTGCTCGCCGTCCGGATGCTCGGTGTGGCTGACCCCCGGCTGCTCGAGGGCATGATCGCTTATCAGGAGCGCATGCGTGACGAGGTCCTGGAGAAGGACCACCGTCTGAAACAGCAGTTGATGGGCGAATAGGGACCGGGGAGGAACCTGGGGATGTCGGGGATCCTGCTCGTCACGCTTCTCGTGGCCGTCGCCGTCGCGGCGACGGCGTGGAGTGTGAAGTCACGGTCGCGGTGGCACGGTAACGGACTGATGGTGCTGCTGGTTGCCGAACTCCTGTGGGCGTGGCTCATCGTCGCTGCGCACGGGGGTGGTTTCCCGGTTCCTGTGTGGCTGGCGTGGGGGTTCTCACAACTGGTGGTGGTCGGTGTCGGTTGGGTCGTCGCCCGGTGGATGGGGGACGCGCTGCCCGGTGTCGACGGACGTGGCTGGTTCCACCTGAGCACCGTCGTCGCCGCGGCAATGATGTTGACCCTGGGGTTGGGCAGCGCACTGCTCGCCCTGTCCGCCTGGAACGCGTGGCGGAACTGGGGTGCGGGAGTCAACGACGCCCTCATCGTCCTCACGGTGCTCGGTGCTCTGGGCGTGATCCTGTGGCTCGTCGCGGTAGGGACCATGGTCTTCTTCCTGCTGCAGGTCCGTCGGGGACGCCACCGTCCTGCGCCGCAGGAGGCGGATGCCGTCGTGGTCCTGGGGGCGGGGTTGGCCGCGGACAAGGTCAGTGCTCTGCTCGCGTGCCGTTGCGACCGTGGTGCGGCCGCGTGGCGCACCCTGGAGCGGGCGGCATCGTCGGCGACCGCCCCGCTCATCGTCTCCGGCGGGCGTGGGAATGACGAACCTTGTACCGAAGCGGAGGCGATGCACCATTACATCGCCGGACGCGGCTTCCCGCGGGACGTGGTCCTGGAGGAACGTGAGGCCACCGACACCACGGAGAACCTGCATTTCAGCCTCGATCTGCTCGCTGGACAGGGGATAGAGGACCCGTTCATCGTGGTGTGTACCTCGGATTTCCACGTGATGCGCACCGAGCGCATCGTCGCTATGCTCCGGGAGGAGCGGGGTGCCAACGGTCGCCCTTTCGATGCGGTGGTGCTGGGAGCACCGACGCCGAAGCCGTCCCTGCCTGCGGCGTACCTGCGTGAGTACGTGGCCCTGATGATCCACCGTGTGCTGGGGCGGGCGTGAGCGAGATCAGAAGCGCGCGGATCCGCCTCCTCCGGAGAAACCGCTGCTGAAGGACACGTTCGTCCCGGAGGATGAAGAACTCTGCGCAGCCTGGACATCGGCAGAGTGCCAGGAACTGATGAGGGCGAACGGGATCCAGTTTCCGTACCCGGCTCCGACCCGGTATCCGGTGTCGTAGATCCGGGGTGCGTGACGCTCCTCGGTGTCCATGGAGAGTTCGCTCATCTCCTTTTCCCTGACGAGGGACAGTGCGTGTCCGTAGGCGCGGACCGTGGCGGCATACCGGTCCATGAAATCTGCGGCGTCGAGGTCACCGGACAGGGCGTCGACGTCCGACGCCACGTCGGCCAACATCTCCTGCAGGACGGGAGATGCCGTGGCAGCGCGGGCCGCGGAGACGTCCTCGGACAATGACACGAGTTCCCTGCGACGCACCCGGGCGTCACCGTGTTCCATGGCGAAAATCCGGTCGATGGTGTCTTCGGCCCGGATCGTTCTGTTCATGGCCGTATGTGCTTCGGCGAGTGTCGTGGCGTGGGAACGGAACGCCTTGTCGTCGGCCCCCTGGGACAGACCTGTCGCTGAGAGGAGGGAGTCCACGGAGAGGAAGGAATCGCGGCATTCCGCCCACTGACGGCGGAGTTCGTCGTCGGCGATGGGAGAGGTCAGGGAGTTCGCACGGACGTCGATCTGATCCAGTCGGAGAGCGACATCAGCATAGCGGTCGCTGATCTCGGTGAATTGCCCGCGGGCGGTGGCGGCTTTCTTCCTTCGGGTGGCGGCGACCGCCCACCATGCCCCGCCGCCGCCGACCACGGCGAGAACACCGGCACCCGTGAGTACCTGCGTCTGCGTCGGGCCGGATTCCTCGGCGACCAGGGAAGGGTCGGCGGCGGTGCGGGCACCGTCGAGCATGCCGACCGCCCAGTTTCCCCGTTGCAGACCTGGTTTCATGTCGGCGAGGGTCCGGTCCAGGTGGCTGCCCTCGAAGAGGTCCAGTGCGCTGCAGACATCGTCCCCGCAGTACACGCCGTAGCCCCGTGAGGACACACCCACAGCGATGATGAGGCTTCCTGGTGCCCAGGCGGCACCTTCTCCGGTGCCGTCGGGGACGAGGTGTTCCTCATTGTCACCCACCCAGTCGAGCAGCCCGTCGTTGAACTGTTCGTCGGTGCCCAGGCCGTCCTCCGAGGAGTCCAGGACGATGTAGGTGACGTCCCGGACCTGGTCGGGGAAGTCGATGAGGGGAGTCTCGTTGACGAGCGTGTCCGTTGCCGTGGCGTTGAGTACCCCGTCGGGGTCGGTGATGCCCACGGTGATGTCGGGCGCCTCGGCCCAGGCGGCGGGGGTGGCGACGGTTACTCCGAGACCGGCGAGCAGGGTGGTGGCAGTGCGGCGCAATGGTGTCATGGTGCAGTCCACGCTACCGGGTCGAGTGACTCAGTCGTAGCGGCGCCACTGCCGCCATACGGCCCAGGTGGCGACCAGGAGTGCGGCCAGGAGCAGGGAGGGCCATACCGCGGGATCCTCCTGGAGCACATTCCACACCGCCTGCACGAGTGCCACGACGCTGAAGAACGACAGGAACCCGAGGATCGATTCCAGGACGGTCCGCCGACGGCGGTACTCGGAGTGGTCAGGGGTCTGCCTGATCACTTCACGCCACCGGCGGTCAGCCCGGACACGATGCGCCGCTGGAACACGAGCACCATGATCACCAGCGGGACGGTGACCAGTGCGCCGGCGGCCATCGTCGCCGCGTAGGGGAACTGGAAGGCGCTGGCGCCGGTGAACCGGGCGATGGCCACGGTCACGGGTTCGGTGGAGGTGGTGGAGAGCTGTTTGGCGAGCATGAACTCATTCCACGTGGCAATGAACGCGAGGATCGCGGTGGTGAACAGAGCAGGTGCCGCCAAGGGCAGGATGACCTTCCGGAACGCCAGGCCGCGCGAGGCGCCGTCCACGCGGGCCGCCTCCTCGAGCTTCCAGGGCAGTTCCCGGAAGAAGGAGGTCAGTGTGTAGACCGTCAGCGGCAGGACGAAGGAGATGTTCGGGATGATCAGTGCCTGGTAGGTGCCGATCCATCCGATGTTGCTGAACAGCTGGAACAGCGGTGTCACCAGGGCAATGCCCGGAAACATCGACGCAGCAAGGATGACTCCGGTGACGAACCCCTTGCCGCGGAAGTCGACCCGTGCCAGGGCGTAGGCGGTGAACACACCGACGACCAGGGCGATCGCCGTCGTCGCCACGCCGATAATCAGGCTGTTACCGATGGCGCGGAGGAAGTTGTTGCCGGCGTCGGTGGCCAGCGCGTCCTTGAAATTGTCGAGAGTGAGGTGGCTGGGTACCGGATTCGTGGAGAAAGTGTGGGCCTTGTCGCGGAAGGCGGTCACCACCATCCAGTAGAACGGCGCGAGCGCCCAGATCAGGATGATGATCACGGGCAGGTAGTTGCGGACGACCTTCATCATCGTGGGGCCTCCGGTGTCTTTTCGGCGGGCTGGTCGGTTGTCAGGTCATTACTGGTGGCGCGGAGGTCAGGAGCTGCCCGACGGCCCCACAATCTTCGGGTTCTCGCCGACCGAGGCATGTTCTGTGTCCCGGCGACGTCCGCACCAAGGAACTTCACCATCACGAAGGCGACACCGAATATCAGCAGGAAGATCAGGGTTGATACCGCTGACGCGGAGTTGAAGTTTCCGGACTTCGTGTCGGTGATCACCAGTTGGCTGATCACCGCCGTCGGCGAGTTCGTCGATTCGCTGATCATGATGACCGGGAGGTCGTACATCCGCAGCGCATCAAGTGTGCGGAACAGTACGGCGACCATCAGCGCCGGTTTGATCAACGGCAGGGTGATCCGGGTGAACTGTTGCCACCGGGACGCGCCGTCCACCCGTGCTGCCTCGTAGACACCGCCGGGCACCATCTGCAGTCCGGCGAGGATCAGCAGTGCCATGAACGGCGCTGTTTTCCACACGTCGGCGATGATCACCGCGAACCGGGCTGCCCACGGATCCGTCGTCCAGGCGATGTCGAGGCCGAACAGGGAGTTGACGATCCCGTCCGGGGCGAAGATGAACTGCCACAGTTTCGCGGTCACGGCGGTGGGGATCGCCCAGGGGATGAGGACGGCGGCGCGCAGCAGGCTGCGCCCCCAGAAGCTCTTCGACATGGTGGTCGCCATCCACAGGCCGAGAGCAGTCTCCAAGGCGACGGTGACGACCACGAAGAACAGGGTGATCCACAGCGCGGGCCAGAAGTCGGTGGCCAGATTGCCCGGTGCGCAGGTGGTCGCTTCTCCCGTGGGGGACAGGCAGCGCTGTGTCAGCCAGTACAGGTAGTGGTCGAGTCCGGCGAACCCGCCGTCGACGAACATGCCTGTGTCCGGGTCGAGGTGTCTGTCGGCCTGGAAGGAGAGGTAGATGGCGCGCAGGATCGGGTAGCCGATGACGACGGCGAGCAGGGCGAGGCTGGGGCCGACGAACCACAGGGCGCGTAGATCACGCTTCTTCTGGGAGGTAACGGAAGTCACAGGGTGAACCTTATCGGTAAAACAGGACGCCCGGTATACCGTCGACGGACGACGGCAACCGGGCGTGACTGTTGACGGAGCCGGGCCTAGCTGGTCACGTTCGCGATGGCGGACTCCATGTCGTTGGTGGCGTCCTCGACGCTCTTACCACCGGTGATGGCGGCGTAGGCGTTATCCTGGACGGCCTTGGAGAGGGAGTCGTACGACGGGGAGACCGGGCGTGGTTCGGCGTTCTCCAGTGACTCCTTGAGTGCCGGGAGGTACGGGAACTCCTCGATGAGGGACTCGTCGTCGTAGATGGAGGAGAGCACCGGTGGGAAGGACTCCTCGGCGAAGGACCGTTGGTTCTCTTCACTCGTGATGAACTGCATGAAGTCCAGCGCGGTGGCCTTGTTCTCCGAGTTGACGTTGATGCCGTTGTTGTAGCCACCGAGGGTGGAGACACCGACACCGTCCTTGCCGACGAGCGGCTGCACCTCGACCTTGCCGGCGACAGCGGATCCCTCGGCTTCAGCCTCGCCGTACATGTACGGCCAGTTGATCGCCATGGCGTTCTGTCCCTGGGTGAAGCTGAGGTTGGTCTCCTCTTCAGTCGCGCCGGTGGACGAGCGGGAGATGGTGCCGTCCTCGTAGGCGTCGACCAGTGCCTGGAGACCCTCGCGGGATTCATCTGAGGTCACGGTGACCTCCCCGTTCTCGTCGAGGATGCCGCCTCCCCAACCGCTCATGAAGCCTGCGGTGGAGACCGTCAGCCCCTCGTACTGCTTGAGCTGGGTGATGAGGCAGTCGTTGTTGTCCGCGGTGACGTCCTCGCAGGACTGGACGACGTCATCCCACGTCTCCGGGGCCTCCGACACCATGTCGGTGTTGCGGTACAGCAGCTGTCCGTTCGTGTTCTGCGGCAGAGCGTAGAGGGTGTCGTTGTAGGTCGCCGATTCCACGGTGGCGTCCAGCAGTCCGTCCGTGCTGACCTCGAGATCGTCCTGCAGCGGCGCGAGCCAGCCCTGGGCGGCGAACTGTGCGGTCCAGACGACGTCGAGCGCCATAACGTCGATATCGGACGATCCGGCCTGGAGGGACTGGACCAGCGTGTCACGCTGGGCGTCCGCTTCTCCGGCGAGTTCCTGGAGCGTGACCTCCTCGTCGGGGTTCTCCTCGTTCCACCGGTCGATGATCGGACGGAGTTTGTCGGTGTCGTTCTTGCCCATCGCGAAGGTAATGGGGCCGCGGCCGTCGGAACCGCCGCTACCCCCGTCGCCCCCGTCACCATTGCCGCCATCGTCGGAGGAACACGACACGAGTGCTGCAGTGAGCCCGACGGCCGAGATACCGGCCAGAATCTTCTTTGAGAGGTTGGCCATGGCCCGAACCTTTCTACGTAGGTACGGCTCCGCTGGAAGGCACAGGGAATGCCGCCGACGGAACTCAACAATGAAACGTCACCACGCCGTGACGGACTGGTTGTCGCCGTCCCGCGGGTTATTCGGTTGAGTGTAGTATCTGCGTGCTGGATTCGGGGGAGATCGGGGGTGTCAGCTCACCCGCTGACCGGACACCGCATCGAAGAAATGTACCCGTGCCGAGTCGCTGAGGGTGACGGAGATGCTCCCCCCGATGGTCGGAAGGTCCTGCGCCGCAGCCTGAGATTTCGCTGTGACCTGGCCGGCCGCGGTCTCGGCGTAGACGTTCGAGTCGGCACCGAGTTCCTCGACCAGCGAGACGGTGCCACGCAGACCGGTGTCTGCGTCGTTGACCACCAGATGCTCAGGACGCACCCCCACCAGCAGTGCACCGTTCACGCCGTCCGGACGACGGACCCCCAGGCCCTCGAGGACGTCGGCACCGGCGGGCAGGTCGAGCAGGTTCATTGCCGGGGAACCGATGAACCCCGCCACGAAGGCGTTGACCGGTTCGTTGTAGAGCTTCTGCGGCGTGTCAACCTGCTGAAGCTTCCCGTCCTTGAGGACGGCCACCCGGTCTCCCATGGTCATCGCCTCCACCTGGTCGTGGGTGACGTACACCGTGGTGACCCCGAGGTCGTGCTGCAGTTTCACGATCTGGGCACGGGTCTGCACCCGCAGTTTGGCGTCGAGGTTCGACAGAGGCTCATCCATGAGGAACACCTGCGGCTCGCGGACGATTGCGCGACCCATTGCCACGCGCTGCCGCTGACCACCGGAGAGATCCTTGGGTTTCCGGTCGAGGTAGTCCCCCAGGTCGAGAAGGTCGGCGGCCCGTTGTACCCGCTCGTTGATCTCAGATTTCGGACGTTTGGCGATCGACAGCGCGAAACCCATGTTCTCCCGGACCGACATATGGGGGTACAGGGCGTAGTCCTGGAACACCATGGCGATGTCCCGGTCACCGGGCTCGACACCGGTGACATCGCGCCCACCGATGGTGATCTCACCCGCGCTCGTCGGCTCCAGGCCTGCCAGTGACCGCAGGATGGTCGACTTACCGCAACCGGACGGGCCGACCAGGACGAGGAACTCGCCGTCGCCGATGCTGAGGTTGAGGTCCGGGACGGTGGGGGAGTCGGCACCCGGGTACCGGATGTCCACATGCGAGAATTCGACGTCTGCCATGGTCGGGAATCATACCGCAGGTCGATCCGTCGCAGGTGGCGACTGACGTAGGATCTGTGGCTGTGATGGATACCGTGACCGCACCGCAGGCTCAGCCGGGCCCCTTCTGGAGGGACCGCGGCCTCTGGCTGCAGCTGGTAATCCAGTCGGCCGTGTTCTTCCTCTTCGGTGCCATGGATGCGGGGAACGCCTTCTCCTTCGGTCCGGTCGTCCCGTCCTGGGTTCTTGTCGCCGGGTACACGCTGGTGTTCGCGGGGATGTTGATTCAGCGATGGCGTGCGGAAGTTGGGCTGACCGTCGTCGCCATCGGCCTTGTCACCGCCGCGGGAAGTCTCGCCGGCATCTACATTCTGGCCTACCTCGTCGTCTGCTATGAGGCGTGGTTCATCTCGGCGTTCGTCCGCCGTCGTAGAGGAATGTGGCTGGCGCTGTTGACCGGGGGGTCGGTCGCCGCCGTGGTACTGGTCAGCGTCGTGTCGGGATCCGGGCGGGCGTGGGGTGCCTCGACGACAGCTGTGGATCCTGCCGGAGAAACGTACACTCCTCCGGATGCTCAGCTCGTGATGATGGGTGCGGTCCTGGGGTTGCTCGCCGTGATCTCGATCGGACTGTTCTGGCAGCTGGGGATGACAACACGTCGCCAGTATGAACGGATGGAGTCTCTTGCCGCGCGGGTGGAACTCGCCGCTGTCGCCGAGCGGACCCGGATCGCCCGGGAGATGCACGACATCGTCGCCCATTCGCTGACCGCGGTGATCGCGCAGGCCGACGGTGGACGCTACGCCGGACGTCAGGACCCGTCGAAGGCCATTGAAGCACTCGCCACGATCAGCAGCACCGGACGAGACGCACTCACCCAGATGCGGCAGCTGCTCAGCGTGTTGCGCAGCGACCGTAACGGCGGTGGCACGGCCGATGCGACCCGGGACACCAGTGCACCGCCCGGTGTGTCCGGTGTGGCGGGGTTGGTGGAGGACGCCCGACGGTCCGGAGTGTCCGTCGACTACGAGGTCCTCGGCACGGCCGGCACGGTGGATGTCGCGGTCGGCCTGACCGTGTACCGCACTGTCCAGGAGTGCCTGACGAACATTCTCAAACACGCCGGACCCACCCGCGCCCGTGTCATCCTGGATTGGAACGTGACAGGAAAACTCCGCATCACGGTGGACAACGCCCCTGGCAACGGGTTGATCGACTCTGACGACTCGGACGACGGACGAGGACAGGGGCTGGTCGGACTGCGGGAGCGTGCCCGAATCCACGGAGGCACGGCAGAATGGGGTGCGTCGGAGAGGTACGTTGGCGGCTGGCGTGTGGACGTCGTGCTCAGCGTCTGACAGGACACCGGCACAGAGTGGTATGTACCGGTACACACGGGAGAACAGGGAGAACGGCGAGATCATGGACGACGCACGCTCAACATCGACCATCACGGTCGGGCTGGCTGATGATCAGCAGCTGGTACGCGCCGGTTTCGGCATGGTGCTGGATTCCCAGCCGGACATCACCGTGGTCTGGCAGGCCGTCGACGGCGCGGAGGCAGTCAGTTCAGCCATGTCCCAACCGGTCGACATGATCCTCATGGATGTCCAGATGCCGGAGCTCGACGGTATCGCCGCCACCAGGAAGATCGTCGACGCCGGTGTCACCGGGCCGTCAGGGGAACCGACCCGTGTGGTGGTTCTGACGACCTTTGACAACGATGAATACGTGATGGGATCGATCACTGCCGGTGCCAGTGGTTTCCTGTTGAAGGATGCCGATCCTGAGGAGCTCATCGATGCCGTCCGGACGGTCGGCGAGGCCGAGGCCGTGATCTCCCCGAAAGCCACGGCCCGGTTGCTGCGGCAGGTCAGGGGAGGGGCGGGGAAGGACGAGCCGGTTGCCGCTGTCGCGCCGCAGACATCGTTGCCTCCTGACGCCGGAGCCGACACCGCTGCGGCCGCCGCGGCACTGGATCTTCCCGACCCGTTGACTCCCCGTGAACTGGAGATCCTCGTCCTCGTGGCGCGGGGGTACTCCAACCCGGAGATCGCCCGACGTCTGTTCGTCTCCCTTCCCACCGTGAAGACGCATGTGGGCAGAATCCTGGCGAAAACGGATTCGCGGGACCGGGTCCACGCGGTGCTTTTCGCGTTCAGCAACGGACTTGTCGACCCGGTGCGGGTTCTGGAGGAGTGACAGGCGGTCATACTGCGGTATGACGTCCGGTGCCCTGGGACGTTGCTGGTAGATCAGTCTGTGGGTCGATGTGTGCGGTGGTGGTGGGGGAGAAGACTGGGGGACATGATCACAGTTGAGAAGATGTCGAAGAGGTACGGGCGGTTCCAGGCCGTCGAGGATTTGTCGTTCACGGTGCCGGATGCGGCGGTGACGGGTTTTCTGGGTCCTAATGGGTCGGGGAAGTCGACGACGATGCGGTGTGTGTTGGGGTTGGATCGGCCGTCGCAGGGGCAGGCGCTGTTTGATGGTGAGGGGTTTGCTCAGGTGGCTGATAAGCCGGCGGTGGCCGGGGCGCTGTTGGAGGCGACGTGGTTCACTCCGGGACGTAGCGGACGGTCGCACCTCAAGGTGCTTGCCCGCGGCGCTGGTATCGCCGACTCGCGGGTGGACAAGTGTTTGCAGTTGGTGGGGTTGAGCTCTGCGGGTGATAAGCGGGTCGGGGGGTATTCGTTGGGGATGAAGCAGCGTCTTGGTCTTGCTGGGGCGTTGTTGGGTGATCCGTCGCATTTGATTTTGGATGAGCCGGTCAATGGTTTGGATCCGGAGGGGGTGAGTTGGATGCGTCGGACGATTCGTGCTTTGGCGGGGGAGGGCCGTGCGGTGTTGGTGTCGTCGCATCTGCTGTCGGAGATGCAGCAGACTGCGGATCGTCTCGTGGTCATCGGTAAGGGTCGGATGATCGGTGAGTATTCGATGGAGGAGTTCCTCGCCGGCGGAGTCAGCGTGCTTGTCGAGACTTCGGACATCACGAGTGCCGGAACGCTGGGTTCGGCATTGACGCAGGCAGGTTTGCCTACTGATCGCGCCGAAGGGAGCGCCCTGCGCGTAGAGGTCGTGGACGGCAGTTCGGAGGCGGAGGTTCGACGTGCAGTCGGCGAAATCGCCTTGAACTCCCGCGTTATCCTCACGGGCCTGCGCACACAGAGCGCGGACCTGGAGTCCCGCTTCCTCGCCGCAACATCCGCGGCCCAGGAGTACCGGACATCCTCTGACCTCGTCGACAACAACACCGAAAGGAACTAGAACCATGACCTCACTCATCAATGCCCTGCGGTCGGAGACCACGAAGTTACTGAGCATGCGTTCCACACTGGTCTACGCGATTCTGCTGACGGGAGCGCTGTACGGCCCGGTCGTCCTGGCGACGTTGTTCTCTTCGGAGACACCGACGTTCGAGTGGGCCGATCTGATGAACGGCGCGATGATCTTCATCATGGTGGCCATCGTGTTTGCAGCCTCGACCACCGCCGGTGACATCCGCAACCACATGCACGCCCAGGCCTTTCTTACTCAGCAGGGCCGTACTACCTGGGTGACAGCGAAGTTACTGGTGACCCTCGTCTTTATGCTGGTCACCTATGCGGTCGGTGTAGCGCTGACAGTCGGGGCGGCCGCAGCGTTCGGGGCACGTCTGTCCCTTGACTTCGGTGGTGCGTTCACGCCGGTCTGGGGATACCTGCTGGGAGGTGTCGCGTTCCCGCTCATGGCAGTGGGGCTTGCCTGCGTACTGAGAAGCCCGGTCGTGTCTGTCGCTGTTCCGACAGTCTGGTTCCTGTTGATCGACGGGATGATCGGTGAGACAGCGACACATATCGAGGCCTTCCGCCCCCTCGCGGCCATCGCCCCCGGTGAACGGTTGTCACAGTTGGCCACAGGCTACGACCGCGTCGGCCTCGGTCTCGACAGCGCGGCTTGTGTTGCAATCCTCGTCGGCTGGGTGGTCGTTGTAGCCGGGATCGGACTCTGGCGCAATCAACGCGCTGACGTCCGGTAGCCTGTGGGCCATGGACATCGCAATCGGGGACTCCGGACGCACGCTGAGACTGCCGCCCCACTGGCAGGCGCTCGACACGGTTCCAGAGGATGCACCGGGCACGGTGGCGTTCGGTTACCGTACGGCGGTGAGTTTCGCTGCCGTCACCCTCGCTCCGCTGGACGGCCAGATGATGCCGGTCGACAGGGAGGATGTCATCCGAGGGATCCAGCCCGCGCTGGAGGAGGCTGAGGCGGAGTTGGTGGACGTGGATGCGGGGGAAACCCCGTCCGGGGACCTGCTGGTCTACACGATCGTGAAGACTCCGGAACCTGAGGAGGGCGACGGCGCCGGCGAGGGGGACCAGCTCAACCTCACCCTGCACTTCGCCGTGGAGAACGGTGACTACATGGCCCCGTACATGGTCCAGGGGTTTCTCACCGGAGAGCAGGACGAGACTCTTGACCAGGCCAGAGACCTGGTCACCCGGATCATCACCGCCGAGTAGCGGACACGGTTCCGAGTTCGGTGGCTGCGAGATGCGCCAGCCGTTCGGGGGCATCATCGGTGGAGACGACCACGGACCCCGCCGCGAAGAGGGGAAGGAGCGCGGTCACCAGTCCGTCAGTGTCGGCCCACGGGCCGGTCACAGACCGGATCCCGGGCTCGAAAGCCTCAGAGGCCCGGCGTCGTAGGTCGGCACCGGTCACCGGCTCCCCGTCGACGGTGTGCAGCAGTACAGCCTCCTCCCCGGTCTCTGGACCGGCGTAGCGGTCCCCCTGGACCCGCAGCTCCGGTGACAGATCCGTGACCCCGAATTCCACGTCCCCGCCGGCCTCGGCCACCCCGCGGCCGAAGGGGTCGGTCGACAGTTGGAGAATGTCTCCATCCCAGTCGAGGTGAGCGTCGGGGTCCGTGGTCATCAACGCAGCTGCCGATGCGGCTGCTGGTGACGGCGGCGAGCAGACCGCCACGCCGGCCCTCCAGCAGCCCACGACCAGGGCGGCGGGCATCCAGTCGGTCGGAGCATCGAGAACCACGACGTCGCCGGGAGATAACCCTAACTGGCCGGCCATGAGGTTGCCGCCTTTCGCGGCCCAGTTCGCCAGCGTTGCGGCGGACAACTCCATTCGTCCTGCGTCGGTGTACGTCGTCAGGCGCGGCGATGCGGCGTCGGTCTGGAGGAACGGGGACAGGAGATCCATGGCGACCAGACTAACCTGGTCAGCCTCCGACGACCTTGTCCGGGTCGCCGAGGGCCGGTCCTAGAATCACCAGCACGAGGAAGACGAGCACCGCGAGCCCGACCACCGTGGTGAGGACGGTCTGCCACCGCCGGGACCAGCTGGGGTTGCGGGAGAACCAGCATGCGATCCAGGCGCCGACGGCCGCCCCGACCGTGTTGCAGATCAGGTCCGTCACATCGGTGCGTCCCAGCGAGAAGATGTACTGGGAGACCTCGATACCGAGGCTGAACACGGCGGCGATGCCCACCGTCCACCACCACCGGCCCGACAGGATCATCAGCAGGATCCCGAATGGGACGAAGAAGGCGAGGTTGCCGAGGATGTCGAAGACCCAGCCGAAGGTGGTGGACGAGTCCGTGACGATGCCGAAAGGAACCAGCCGCAGCTCCCTGACGCGCTGGTTCTCCGGTTTCCACAGCAGCCCGATGGTGTAAAAGGCTTTCAACGTCGTCAGCGCGACGATCACCGCAGCGTAACCGACCAGCGTGACGGTGACCCACGTCCGCCACGGGGTGCGCACGGTCGGTGCGACAGGGGCGGGTGCGGGAGCGGTGGGAGTGTCCATGCGAACACACCCTAGCGGTCCGTAACGTGAGGGTATGAATAGCAGCACCATCGATACGCATCTCCGTGCCCAGGTGTACACGGTCGAACAGGTCCGTCATGCAGAACAACCCTTGCTCGATCTGCAGACCGAACCGGATCAGCTGATGCGCTCTGCGGCCTCTGCGGTGGTCGACGCTGCGGAGGTGATGCTGAAGCGTAAGTCCATCACCCCGGCACAGACGAAGGTTCTGCTCGCAGTGGGAGCGGGAGGCAACGGAGGTGATGCGCTCTACGCCGGTGCAGCGCTCGCTGACCAGGGCTGGCCGGTGGAAGCCGTGCTGTTGGGACGCGACAGGCATGCCCACGCCCGCGCTCTCGATGCATTCCAGGATGCCGGTGGCGTGGTTGTCGACCTCCAGGGGGTGTGGAGAACCCCAGCTCAGTACCTCCTTGTCATCGACGGCGTTCTCGGCATGGGGGGTGACGGCGGCCTGGGTGAAAACGCCGCCGTGCTCTTCTCTTTCATCTCCGCCTGGTTCATTCCCGTCCTCAGCATTGATGTCCCCTCGGGTATCGGGGCGGACTCCGGGAGCACCCCGCCGATGATCGACGTCGACGATCCGCTGGACCCCTATGCGACTGAAAAGGGGCTCCCGGGGATGACGGTACTGATGCGCGAGCGGGTTCCCGCGCACGTCATTGCTGATGTGACGGTGACCTTCGGGGGGCTGCGCCGGGCCCATGCGGTCAACGCCTACTGCGGCCAGGTGATGCTCGCGAATCCGGGACTGGAGGGTGGCCGCTCAGGGACGATCGGTGCTCAGCTCGCAGAGGAGTGGAAGCGGAATCGTCGGGGCAAGGGGGCGCTCGACGTCCGCGCCGGACGGGCCGTGGTGCCGCCCCGTGATCCCCGCAGTGATCCGGAAACGACGGCGGGGCCCGTTGATCTGGGAGGAGAGTTCGACTTCTCATCGACTGCTTTAACTCCTGTGCCCACGGCCCACGCCGGAACCGTGCGTGCGCCGGGCCCCTATGACGACAAGTACTCCGGTGGAGTGGTGGGGATCTGTGCGGGGTCGGAGACGTATCCCGGCGCAGCGATTCTGACGACCACGGCTGCCGTGCGCACGACCAGTGCGATGGTGCGTTATGTCGGCGGGGCCTCCGGCGATGTCGTCCAGGCGTGTCCCGAGGTCGTGTGGGCGCCGTCGGTGTCGCGGTCCGGACGTGTCCAGGCATGGGTCGTGGGGCCCGGTCGCGGAACCGGCGCCGAGGCAGCGGAGGAGGTGGAGACACTCCTGAAGCGTCCCGAACCATTGGTGGTTGACGCGGACGCGCTGACGGTGCTCGCCGAGCACAAGGAGCTCCGGGATCTGCTGGCGGAGCGAGGTGCCTCGGGATCGAACACCGCCCCGACGATACTGACGCCGCATGCCGGGGAGTTCCGGCGTCTGGCGGACGCCGTCGGTGGTGTCCCGGACCCGGATGACGACCGGATCGGCGCAGCAGCGTCGTTGTCGCGGGCGTTGAGCTGTGTGGTGCTTCTCAAGGGACGACACACTGTCGTGACGGACGGCGAGGATGTCCAGTGCACTGACGCAGGAACATCGTGGGCCGCTACGCCGGGATCAGGCGACGTCCTTTCCGGGATGATCGGTGCCCTGCTGGCGGAAAATGAGGCCCGGCACGGCCCCGATGCGGAACAGTCCGGGGGACGCTCCGAGATGCCGCAGCAGGAAGGGCGGGTGTCCTCAGCGAAGTTCCCCGCGAATGACGCGGTCGCCCTCCATGCCATCGCCGCGTCGATTTCGGCGCAGACTCCGGAAGGGGAGGCTCCTACGTCCGCCTCACGGATCGCGGAGGCTGTTCCGCGCGCGAGGGCCACGGCGGGCCGTCCGCACTCCCGGCGGGCGTACTGACGGAGTCCTCGTACCCTAGTTGATGCACATCGGGCCGTCGCCGCCGGCGTCGATCGCGCCCCGGTCGGTGGTGGCGGAGTCGGATTCTTCCGAGGTCCCTACTGCACCGACATCATCGCCAGATTCTCCCGACGCACCATCGGCGTTCTCGTTCTCCCCGAGAACGTCTCCACCGGTGGCATCCGTGCCCGGCGTACCGACATTCTCCGATGAATCGCCGGAAGAGCCCGAGCCAGATTCGCCGACCGCAGGAAGGGGCTCATCGATGCCGGATGTCGACGTCCCGGGGCCGTCGTACGTGCCGGACAGTGTGACCCGGATTTCCCCGGGTTCGAGACTGGAGTCCTCGACCACGCTAAGCCCACCGAGCTGCTCTGCCAGCCCACGCGCCGCAGGGTCGTCGGTGTCAGCGACATTGACCTGGCTCTCCGAAATACCGGTCTCCGTGGCGTTCCCCACCTCGCCCATGCCGTATCCCGCACCGGAGATGAGATCGCCAACACGCGAGGCGAGGCCCCCGATCTGGCTGGCGTTGTAGACCGAGACGGTGGACTCGGACGGCTCGTAGTCCTCGATGTCGCTGGAAGAGTCGGTGTTGTCGGAGTCGTCGGAAGAGCCGTCCTTGTCCTCGCTGTCCCCGTCGCCAAGGAGGTTCTCGAAGAAGCTGTGAACCTGCTTCTTGTCGATGGTCACCACGGACTCGCCCTGGTCACCAGTGCCGTCGATACTGGTCACCGGGATGGTCTGGAAGGTCACGTTGCCGCCGGCGAGGTTCTGCATCTGCGTCGCCAAACCCATGACGTCCCACCCTTCGTCGAGGACGACGGAGTCCTCGATTGCGCTCCGCAGCTTACCCAGGGACGAGGGATTGGTGAGGGTAGACGTGCTCAGCACCTTGTTGGCCAGGCTGGCCATGTAGACCTGCTGGCGGGTGATGCGGTCCAGGTCGCCGCGGGGGAGTTCGTGGCGCTGACGGACGAAACTCAGGGCATCCTGCCCGCTGAGGGTCTGTTCGCCGGCGGGGAACTTGGCACCGGACAACGGTTCGTCGACGGCGTTATTCAGGCAGACATCGACGCCACCGACGGCGTTGGTGAGCTTGACGAACCCGAGTAAGCCGACCTCCGCGTAGTGGTCGACGGTGATACCGGTGACGTCGGCGACGGAGCTGACGAGCGCTTCCCGTCCAGCCTGTGAAGACTCGTTCTCGATCTTCTTCTCGTCCGGAGTTTCCCCGGCCGCAGCGGACTCATCCTGAAGTTCCTGTGTTTTATAGAACTTCGTCTGCCCGTAGATCGAGTTGATCTTCTGGTTTCCCAGCTCAGAGCCTCCATCGACGTAGGTGTCGCGGGGCAGGGACACCGCTGTCGCCGACGAACCATCATCGGGGATACGGATGAGGATAATGGTGTCCGTACTGGTTGTCTCCTCCTCACCGGCCCGCAGCATGTCGATGTCGTCCTGGGAAAGAGCTTCACCATGGGCGTTGGTGCGAGAGTCGATGCCAACCAAAAGGATGTCTGTGGCGCCGTCGGACTGGCTGCCCAGATTCAGGCCACCTGCCTGGTTGAGGTTGGAGTCGAGTCGTCCGACAGACGAGTAGGCGTACGTCCCACCGGCGAGCATGATTGCGGACAACAGTGCGAGCACGACCTTGACAGGGGTGGAACCGATCTGACGATGACCGGATGCGGCCCCCGCCGCGGAACCGTGGACTGTCCGCGATGAACGGTTCGGCGTCCGACGTTGCCCGCCCGCTGCAGCAGCGCCGGACGGGCGACTGTGACGGGCACGTTGCGGTTGCTGCGACCTCTGCGGGGTCTGCCGTGGTCGCTCAGACCGCGGAGGAACGTCGTCGCGACGATGGTGTCGTCCGCCACGACCAGGCGTCTCTCCACGTCCGTTGCGCGGAGACCTGTCAGAATCGCTCATTCCAGACCTTTCGGCGGTGTTCGGGGTGACTGTACTAGATACCGGGACAGAGGGGACTCTACTAGTTGTCAGGGTGGTTACTGTGATCGTGGGACCCGTGGACGTGTGTGTCCGCGTAAAGTCGGTGCCGATCGCAATGTGGGGTCAACGTGCCGACACACCGGTGTCCACGCCCGGCAAGACAGGAGGTTGTCCATAGTGACCGTAATCGTGACCGGCGCGCATGGCCAGGTGGGACGGTGTCTCGTGGCGCTGGGCGGTGAGGGAATCACACGGGCAGAGCTTGACCTGTCGAGCGCGGGGACGGCGGATTTCAGGACTGCAGTCTCATCCCTCTTCGCTGACGGGCGACGGCCGGACGTGATGATCAACACGGCGGCGTGGACGGACGTGGACGGTGCGGAGGATGTGACAAACCGTCGCACCGTCGAGGCTGTCAACGCCATCGCCCCCGGGGAGCTGGCCCGGGCCGCCGCCGATGCGAGAACGAAGTTCATCCACATCTCCACGGATTACGTGTTCTCCGGGGCGGCTCCTGACGGCGGACGCGGCTGGCGTCCGGACGATCCCGTCCACCCCGCGAACGAGTACGGGCGGACGAAGAGTGAGGGAGAGCAGGCTGTTCTCGCAGCCGGAGGCGTCGTCGTGAGGACGTCCTGGGTCTGGTCGGGCCCCGAGGCTCCCGGACGGGATTTCGTCTCGGTGATGGCCACCCTGGCAGAGAACGGGGTGGATCCCCGGGTCGTCGACGACCAGGTGGGACGCCCCACCTATGCACCGGACCTCGCCGAGGAACTGTGGGCGCTGGCGCACGCCGATGTGGCGTCGGGCATTCTCAACGTCACCAACGCCGGCGAGCCTGTCTCGTGGTGCGGGCTCGCCAAAGAAGTTTTCCGGTTGAGCGGGCACGATCCGGCACGGGTGACCCCCTGTACCACGCGGGACTGGCCGATGCCTGCTGCCCGGCCCCCGTGGTCGGTCCTGGATCTGGAGCCCTGGTCTACCAGGGTGGGCCGGACGCCACCGGACTGGCAGGACAGTGTGAGACGGGGACTCGGGGCAGGTTTTCGGCTAGGGTGAACTCCCGTGAAACCGATCGCCGTCATCACCGTCACCTACTCGCCGGGGGAGTACCTCACCCGATTCCTGGACTCTGTGCCCGAAGCCACCGACCAGGGCGCCGTTGTGGTGATGGCGGACAACGGCTCCACGGACGGCGCTCCGGAAGCTGCGGTCGACCGGGACGGAGTCGAGCTGCTCCGTACCGGGGGGAACATCGGTTACGGAGCCGGGATGAACGCCGGGGTGGAGGCGCTGCGCGCGCGTCGGGAGGCCGGAGAGATTGACGGCGAGTTCCTGGTGATCTCGAACCCGGACGTGGTCTTCGACCCGGGGGCCATTGACCGGATGGTGGAGGCGGCGCGTCGTCATCCCCGCGCCGGCGCCGTCGGCCCGCTCATCCGGGAGGTGGATGGGAGCATCTACCCGTCGGCACGGTCGGTACCGACGCTCGGGGCGGGTATCGGCCACGCCCTGCTGGCACCAATATGGAAGAACAACCCGTTCACCCGGCGGTATCTGGCGGATGCGGTGATGGATGAAGAGAGGACGTCCGGGTGGCTGTCCGGTTCCTGCCAGCTCCTGCGGTGGGAGGCGTTCGACTCCGTCGGCGGCTTCGACGAGCGCTACTTCATGTACATGGAGGACGTCGACCTGGGCGACCGGTTGTCACGCGCAGGATGGGAGAACGTGTTCACCCCCTCCGCAGAGATCACGCATGCCAAAGGCCACTCCGCCGGTAAGCATCCTGAAATCACGTTGCCGGCACACCACGACAGTGCCTACCGTTTCCAGGCGGACCGTCTGTCGGCCTGGTGGCAGGCTCCCGTCCGTGTGGCGTTGTGGGCGGGGTTGAAGCTCAGGGGGGTCGTCGCCGTCGCGCTGGCGAAGCGGGCGCGCCGTTGACTGCCGGAGTGCGTTTCGTCCGATAACCTCCCAAGGGTGAACAGTGACGAACGAGACAATCCCTCACCCTCGACCCCTGACACGAATTCCGATCTCGCCGCCGAAACCGACGCCGTCATCCTCGTCGGTGGTAAGGGCACGCGGCTGCGACCCCTGACCAATTCCATTCCCAAGCCCATGCTTCCGGTGGCGGGCTACCCGTTCCTCCAGCATCTGCTGGCACGGATCCGGGAGGCGGGGATGACTCACGTCGTGCTGGGCACCTCCTTCAAGGCGGAGGTCTTTGAAGAGCATTTCGGGGACGGGTCCGAACTTGGCCTGGAGATCGAGTACGTTGTCGAGGACTCTCCCCTCGGTACCGGGGGCGGTATCCGTAATGTGCTGTCGCACCTTCGGCATGACAGGGCCATGATCTTCAACGGCGACATCCTCGGCGGGACAGACCTCAAGGCTGTGCTGCGGACCCATGTCGACAACGCTGCGGACGTGAGCCTCCACCTTCTCCGGGTGGCGGATCCGCGCGCGTTCGGTTGTGTGCCGACAGCGGAGGACGGTCGGGTGGAAGCTTTCCTGGAGAAGGCGGAGGATCCGCCCACCGACCAGATCAATGCCGGGTGTTACGTCTTCCAGCGCGACATCATCGAGTCGATTCCGGAGAACCGGGTCGTGTCGGTGGAACGTGACGTCTTCCCTGACCTCCTCGTCAAGGGGCACCGGCTCTACGGGCATGTCGACCAGGCGTACTGGCGGGATCTGGGGACTCCGGATGACTTCGTCCGTGGATCGTCGGATCTGGTTCGTGGCATCGCTCCGTCTCCGCTGCTGGCCGGGCGTAACGGAGAGGCGCTCGTGGACGAGTCGGCGGCCATTGCCGGCGGTGCGCTGCTGCTCGGTGGCACGGTGATAGGTCGTGGTGCTGAGATCGGTGCGGGTGCCCGCGTGGACACCTCCGTGGTTTTCGATGGCGTGGAGATCGAGGCGGGGGCAACGGTGGAGCGCTGTGTGGTCGCCGCCGGTGCACGGATCGGGGCGCGTGCCCATCTGCGGGATGCCGTGGTGGGTGAGGGCGCTGTGGTCGGGGCGCGGTGTGAACTGCAGGGTGGTGCCCGGGTGTGGCCCGGGGTGGCACTTCCCGACGGAGGATTGCGCTTCAGCAGCGACGTCTGACCCCCGTACGGGGCGGACCCGTGCCGAGTGAAAATATTTCGATATCTTGTGGCCCCGGGGCCGGAATGCCGGCCTCAACGTCTACATGTAGTGGTCTGGCCCGTGCATATCGGCTCATGTCGTGCCTGTCAGAACACTGTGAATGCGCGCCGGGTCCCGTATTGCGTAACTCGTGTGACTGATGTGACGCATGGGACTTTACTGCCTGGTCGAAAGGTTGACGCTATGGAATTACCCGTGTGTAATCTTGCGTGTAGGTAGAGGCCGGTGGGAACCCGGCACGGCGGATTTCAGTGAGGAGACAACGGTGGACAACCCGGCGGACGCCTTTCGTGGTCCCTTCTCGGAGGGGTCCGCAGCCGTGGACGGTGACGATGCCCGTTCCGGTCACGTGAGTGACTCCGGCACGTCCGGAGAGCTGCCCGACCTCCTCCGTGGCGGCATTGACGACTACACTCCCAGCGCTTTCTCCGATCTGACGGAGGATTTCGACCTCCTCTTCGACGCGGTCGAGCAGGACTGGCAGGAACAGGCGCTCTGCGCCCAGACAGACCCGGAAGCTTTCTTCCCCGAGAAGGGTGGCTCGACCCGTGAGGCGAAGCGGATCTGCCGCGCCTGCGGTGTGCGGGACGAATGCCTTGAATATGCCCTGGAGCATGATGAGCGTTTCGGAATCTGGGGTGGGCTTTCCGAGCGTGAACGTCGGCGCCTCAAGAAGCGCCTCGGCTGACTTTCCTCTGTTCCGTCAGTCCCAGCGGAAACCGGGGTCAATGACCTCCGGAGCCACGTTGAGATACGTCGCCACCAGCCGCGCGATGACGAACCTCAACCACTCCTCAGTGTCCATTCGGTCGGTGGAACGCTGTTCGATCGGGCGGCGGAAGATGATCAACCGTGGCCGGGTGGGGGATCCGGATTCATCGACACCGGCGGGGACAAGTCGGCCCAGCGGTACGGGGCCGTCCGCGGCAACTTCATCCGACCAACGGGCGGTGGTGGAATCCAGTCTCATCCGCGGTACGAGGTCGATCGCCACGTCGAGACCACCCAACCGGTCCCCGAACCGGTCGAGGACTGGCGCGTACACGTCCAGGACCGTGGCATCGAAGGTTTCTGCGCGGGTGGCGTAGCGCGGTAGTTTCGGCATCAGCACACCGCGAAGCCCGCGGCCGCGGGTGTCCCTGGTCAACGCCCTGGCCGGATGGCCGGGTGCTGCCTCGCGCCTGGCCGGCGTCGCGTCCGGTATGTCAGGACCAGCGGAGGAAGAGGGGGGACGGGTCATGGATCCGATCCTAGACCGCAGCATGGGGCGAGGCTGTGTCCGACAGGCGGCCGAGTCGTCCGGCACTCCGGCTGAGTCGCGGACTAGGATGGTGGCCGTGACTGACTACCGACAGTGTTCCAGGCCCGGCTGCGGCAACCGTGCGATCGCCACCCTGCGTTACAACTATGCCGCCCGCACGGCGACCGTCAACCCCCTGGAGCCCGGAGACGATCCGCACAGCTGGGATCTGTGCGACCGTCACCTCTCCAGGTTGACCGTCCCTGAAGGCTGGGGACTGCAGCGTACGGAGGATCCGTCTCCGGAGGTTTCTGTCCCGGTGGCCGCGTTCGCAGATCCCGGTATCCACATCGAAGGTATCGAGGACGAGGACTTCACCGACGAGGAGATGCAGGCCCTCGCCGCGGCACTGGAAGACGGTGCCGACAGTACCTACCTGACCGGCAGTGGTGTCGGCGGCGTCAGCGACACAGATCCGCTCACGTCGGCGCAGAGACGACCGGTGTCCCGGGTCGTCCGGCGCACTGACATCCCCCAACCGTCCGGCCATCACCCCTCACGGCGGAATCTGCCGGGACGAGCTCCGCAGCGCCATCTGCGCGCAGTGCACTACGACGGCGAATGATCCATACAGAACACCAGGAGAGTTGACATGACACAGCGCGACCGGGAGGCTATCGCCTCCGTCATCAAGGCCTATGACGTCCGCGGCGTCGTGGGGGACGGCATCGACGCCGACCTCGTCCGGGACACCGGAGCCGCCTTCGGACTGCTCATGAGAGGAGAAGGGGCGACCCGTGTCGTCATCGGCCACGACATGCGCGACAGTTCCCCGGGATTGTCTGACGCTTTCGCCGAGGGCGTGCGCAGTCAGGGGCTCGACACGGTCTCTCTGGGGCTGACCTCGACCGACGAGCTCTACTTTGCCTCGGGGACCATGGACTGCCCGGGCGCGATGTTCACCGCATCCCACAATCCCGCGCGCTACAACGGCATCAAGCTGTGTCGATCGGGTGCCCGCCCGGTCGGCCAGCAGACCGGCCTGGCGGAGGTCTCCGACATGCTCGTCGAGGGGGTGCCCTCCTATGACGGGACTGCGGGGACGGGGTCATCTCGTGACGTGCTCACCGACTACGCCGCATTCCTCCACGACCTGGTGCCGTTGGAGATCCGACCACTCACCGTCGCCGTCGATGCAGGCAACGGTATGGGCGGGCTGACGGTTCCTGCCGTGTTGGGAGAGGGCTCCGGCCTGCCGTTGTCGATCCGGGACCTGTACTTCGAGCTGGACGGCACCTTTCCGAACCACGAAGCCAACCCCCTGGCTCCGGAGAACCTCGTCGACCTGCAGAAGCACACGGTGGCCCAGGGAGCCGACCTGGGTATCGCCTTCGACGGTGACGCCGACCGCTGCTTCATCGTCGACGAGCAGGGCGAGCCAGTCTCGCCATCTGCGATCTGCGGCATCATTGCAGAGCGCTACCTGGACCAGCACCCCGGTGCCACGATCATCCACAACCTGATCACCTCCAAGGCAGTGCCCGAGATCGTGCGTGAACACGGCGGCACACCGGTGCGTACCCGGGTCGGGCACTCGTTCATCAAGGCCCAGATGGCCGAGGAAAATGCGGTGTTCGGCGGAGAGCACTCCGCCCACTACTACTTCTCCGATTTCTTCAACGCCGATTCCGGCATGCTCGCCGCACTCCACGTCTTGGCGACACTCGGCGGCCAGGATCGTCCGCTCTCTGAGCTCAAGCAGGCCTACGATCGTTACGAGGCGTCCGGTGAGGTCAACTCCGAGGTAGCAGATCAGCAGGGGCGGACCGCTGTCGTCGTCGAGGCGTTTGCGGACGAGACCGTGGCCACCGATGAGCTTGACGGGGTGACGGTGGAACTGTCGGACGGGGCGTGGTTCAACGTCCGTGCCTCCAATACTGAACCGCTTCTCCGCCTGAACGTGGAGGCAGCGGACGAGTCGCGGGTCGAGGAGATCCTCGACAAGGCACTGGCGGTGATCCGTGCCTGAGACGACGTCGTCGAACGAGGTTCGCTCCGTGGCCGGTGAAACGGACCGGGCCGGTGTCTCGCTCATGGAGGGACGGTTGAGGCCCTACCCGTGGGGTTCCAGGACGGCCCTGGCGGAACTTACCGGCCGGCCGTCGCCGACCTCGCGTCCCGAGGCAGAACTGTGGTACGGGGCCCACCCGGAGGCGCCCAGCACGCTGCCCCACGACGGGACCGACCTGTTGGAACGGATCTCCGTGGATCCACGCGGTGAGCTGGGGGACTCGGCACCGGATGGTCGGCTCCCGTTCCTGCTGAAGCTGCTCGCCGCAGACCAGGCGCTGAGCTTGCAGGCGCATCCCACCAAGGAGCAGGCGGCGGAAGGGTTCGCACGGGAGAACGCGGCTGGACTGCCGACAGGTTCGCCCATCCGCAACTACAAGGACGACAACCACAAGCCCGAGCTGCTTGTGGCACTGACCCGCTTCGAGGCACTCGCGGGATTTCGGCCGGTGGAAAGCACCCGGAGGCTCCTTCAGACGCTGAACGTGCCGGAACTGGGCCGTTACACCGAACTCCTGAACGGGGCGGCGGGAGATTCCGAAGGGCTTCGTGCGCTGGTCACGACCTGGATCTCGCTGCCGTCCCACCGCAGGCATGAGCTGATCGACGCGGTCCTGGACGCCTGCAGAAGGCTGATCGAGCAACCGGATTCCGGTGCGGAGGACTGGATGCGTGGGCCTGCCAAGGCTGCCCTGGACCTGTCGGACCAGCATCCGGGCGACGCGGGTATTCTCGTGTCCCTGCTGCTCAACCATGTGGTGCTCGAACCGGGGCAGGCGCTGTTCCTGTCCGCGGGCAACCTCCACGCCTATCTTCAGGGGACCGGCGTGGAGGTCATGGCGAACTCGGACAATGTGCTGCGCGGCGGTCTCACCACCAAGCACGTGGATGTGCCCGAACTGATGAAGGTCGTGGATTTCACGCCCACGCCTGATCCGGTGGAGTTGCCCAGGGAAGACGGGGTCTTTCCTGCCCCGGTGCCTGAGTTCCGGTTGCGGTCGGTTGAGGACGGGCAGGCAGTGAGCGTTGACGGGCCGGCCATCGTACTCGGTGTGCGGGGTGAGGTCGCGGTCGAGGGCACGGGTGAGGAGGATCTCCTCCTGTCACCCGGCCAGGCGGCGTGGGTACCGGCCTCGGCGAGGGGCATAACCGCCAGCGGGCGCGGGCACTTCTTCATCGCCACCGTGGGCTGACACCGTCGGTTGATCGGGGAGCCTGCGTCCCGCCGTCCGGTCGGCCGCCGATCAGGGCGTCGGGCCGGTGGTGTCCGTTACTGCCTCGTCCGGATCATGTGCACTGCCCGGGGCTTCGGTGGCGTCAGCGCCATCGCCCGGCGTGCCTTCCCCGGTGGGGCGGCCGGGGTTGTCCGACGCCGACGGATCAGCAGGCTCGGACGGCTCTGTGGGCGCGGCCGGGTCGGTGGAATCGGTCGGTTCCGACGGCTCAGTCGACTCGGGTGCTCCGGTGTTGTCCGGGGTGCCGTTATCGTCTGACCCGTTACCTCCCGGAATCGACGGCATCCCGGGAATGGACGGCAGTAGATCAGTGAGGGAAGGACGCTCCGGCGAGCTGCTTCCGTTGTCGCCGTCGGGTGTGTTTCCGGCGGAGTTCTCACTGTCAGTACCGTCATCGGCACCGTTCGTTGCGGTATCGGCCGTGTCATCCGGGGCCGCGTCCTCATTCCCGGCCGGATACTGGCCGGGGGTGACGAACTGGTCACCGCTCCACGCGTTCGGCGGTGCGTACTGATCCGCAGTCAAGGGGGTGATGTGGTCATCCCGGGAGTCGGGGGACCGGGTGGCTTCCCCACCGTCAGAATCCGTCCCGTCAGCATCGGGCGACATCGATTCGGTCGACCGGTGATCCTCTCCCGAGCCACGCGCCGAGGTCTCCTCGGAGGACGGCAGTGAGCCGCCCGCGGCGGCCTCCTCGACAGGGACCGGGCCATCGTCGTGGCTCGGTGAGACGTTCTGCCATGTGACGACGCCGACGATGGTGGCGGCGGCGAAGCCGGCGACCACAAAGGAGCCGAGGACCCGGTTGGTCCGGGAAGCACGGGCAGCCTCGGCGCGGAGCAGTGACTCGTGGTGTTCGGTGGAGCTGCCGTCGACGGCCGGGGGATTGTCCGTCGGCCGTTCGGGTTCCAGTTCGTAGTCCACGGTGACCCTCCTTTCATCCGAGGTCGTCGACCGGGTAAATGTCACGGTTAGATCACGATCAGTCGCAAGCCTATCATTCGTATCCAACGCAGTGGAAGACCTGAATGTTACTGAATTTTATGAGAACCCACGGTTGTCATGGGGTTTTGGTGGACATGTCAATGATGTCCGCGGCTGAGGGGGCGCCTCCGCGGTGACGTTGTAGGTCGGTAGATTCGGCGACATATTGAAATCAAACCGTGATTTTCCACGGGTTGCCGACCTGTCGGCGGGGAGCAGGGGAGACGTGTTGGTGGCGTGCCGACTATTCTCAGGTGAACGACACGAGCATGAGAGGGAACGACATGAGTACCTGGGATGAAACCGTCTTCGCGGACGACACCAACAGCGATTTCCTGGCAGACTGCGACGATCTGGAGGGTGAGGCACTCGTGGGGGCATTGCAGGATGCCTGCACGCTCGCACAGGACTCCGATGCAGGGGACGAAGGGAGGGCGGTGGACCCCGACTACATCAACGGTCTGTGTGCGGCGACGGTCGCCGCCATCTGGTCCGGGGCCCCGTTCACGTCCGCCACCGTCGCCGACGAGCACCCGTTCATCCGTGGAGGCATCGGTCAGTGCCCCGATGCCCTGCAGGAGGCCGCGCTCGCGCTGCTGGACGCGGAGCTCGAGGCCGCCGGTGACGAGGCGCCCGACGGCTTGGAGACCGCCGTGGAAGCCCTGAGCTGACTCCTGACCTGACTCGGGGTAAGCAGGCCCACCCTCTGTGAGCGGCTCTGCGGTGTCGGGGGATAGGGTTGACATAACGTCATCACAGTCGTCATCGTCCCCTGAAGTTTGAGGAGCATCACCCCATGGCAGATTTCGTCGCACCGACCGTCGACATCCACGACGGCACCGGTGCCAACGGCACCCCCCTCCAGTACAAGGTCCGGGATCTTTCCCTTGCGGAAGCTGGACGTCACCAGATCCGGCTCGCTGAGTACGAGATGCCCGGCCTGATGGAGCTGCGCCGTGAATACGCCGACGAACAGCCGCTGGCAGGGGCACGGATCGCCGGGTCGATCCACATGACGGTGCAGACTGCCGTGCTGATCGAGACCCTCACCGCCCTCGGCGCAGAGGTCCGCTGGGCGTCCTGCAACATCTTCTCCACCCAGGACGAGGCCGCGGCAGCGGTCGTCGTCGGTGCAGGCACCCCGGAGAACCCGCAGGGGGTTCCGGTGTTCGCCTGGAAGGGGGAGACCCTCGACGAGTACTGGTGGTGCCTGGAGCAGATCTTCGACTGGGGTGACACTCGTCCGAACATGATCCTCGATGACGGCGGCGACGCCACCATGGCTGTCATCACCGGCAGTGAGTTCGAGGGCAACGGCATCGTTCCGGAACCCTCGGCCGAGGACTCTGACGAGTACCAGGCATTCCTCGGGATGCTGGGACGCGTCTACAGCCAGGACGACACCCGTTGGACGGAGGCAGGCAAGGCCGTCAAGGGCGTCACCGAGGAGACCACCACCGGTGTCCACCGCCTCTACCACTTTGCCGAGCAGGGCACCCTGCCGTTCCCGGCGATGAACGTCAACGACGCGGTGACCAAGTCCAAGTTCGACAACCGTTACGGCACCCGGCACAGCCTGTTGGACGGCATCAACCGCGCCACGGACATGCTCGTCGGCGGCAAGTCCGTTCTCGTCTGCGGTTACGGGGACGTGGGTAAGGGCGTCGCCGAGGCGTTCAAGGGGCAGGGTGCACGGGTGAAGGTCACCGAGGCCGATCCGATCAACGCCCTGCAGGCCCTGATGGACGGTTACTCTGTCGTCACCGTCGACAACGCCATCGGCGAGGCGGACATCGTCATCACCTCGACGGGCAACCTGGGCATCATCACCTTCGAGCAGATGCGCAAGATGAAGAATCACGCGCTGCTCGGCAACATCGGCCACTTCGACAACGAGATCGACATGGCTGCTCTCCTGCACCGCGAAGATGTCGCCCGCACCACCATCAAGCCCCAGGTCGATGAGTTCACCTTCCCCCGCACTGACGGCGATGACAGCGATGTCGTCAGCATCGTCGTGCTTTCCGAAGGTCGGCTGCTCAACCTCGGCAACGCCACCGGCCACCCCAGCTTCGTGATGTCGAACTCTTTCGCCGACCAGACCATCGCCCAGATCGAGTTGTTCACCAACGGTGACCAGTACGACAACGAGGTCTACCGTCTGCCCAAGATCCTCGACGAGAAGGTCGCCCGGATCCACGTGGAAGCACTGGGCGGCGAACTCACCACGCTGACCAAGGAGCAGGCCGAGTACATCGGTGTCGACGTCGAGGGACCGTTCAAGCCAGAGCACTACCGGTACTGATGATCATCGCGTTTGAAGGGATCGACGGTGCAGGTAAGAACACCTGCGTGAGCGCCCTGGAAGCCGAGTTGCTGTCCCGCGAAATCCCGGTCGCCCGGTTGGCCTTCCCACGCTACGAGCAGTCCGTCCACGCACAGCTCGCATCTGCGGCGCTGCACGGGGAGATGGGTGATCTCGTCGACTCCGTCCACGGTATGGCGACCCTGTTCGCCCTGGACCGTGCGGAGGTCGGCGGGGATCTCGCCGACTTCGACACCGACGGATACGTGGTACTGCTCGATCGTTATGTCGCGTCGAATGCGGCCTACTCGGCGGCACGGCTCGGGATCGCAAGCCAGGACGTGCCCGCCAGCGACATCGTCCGGTGGGTCGAGGACCTGGAGTTCACGAACCTCGGGACGCCTGTACCGGACGTCCAGATCCTGGTCGACGTCCCCGACGATGTGGCTTCCGGACGTGTTGCGGAACGGGCGGAGCACGACGAGTCGCGGACCGCCGACGCCTACGAACGTGACGGCGGTCTTCAGTCGCGGACCTTGGAGGCGTACCGCTCCCTGGCTGCGGCACAATGGCGGTCCCCGTGGTGGACGTTGGACAATTCCGGCGAGCCGGCGGGGCTCGAGGCGGCGGTCAGTGACCTTGTCGACGCCGTGATCGATTCCAAGGACAACGGATAGCGGTCTTCCCGGGGAGGTCTTACCGCCTACCGGAAGCGTTTGTGACAGACTGAACCCCATGGCAGAGAAAGTTCTCGTCGTCGACGACGACCCCGCAATCTCGGAGATGCTGACCATCGTCCTGCAGGGCGAAGGTTTCGACACGGTCGTCGTAGGGGACGGGCCACAGGCCGTGGAGGCTGCGGAACGCGAGAATCCCGACCTTATCCTCCTGGACCTCATGCTTCCGGGCATGAGCGGCATCGACGTGTGCCGAGCAGTGCGGGAGTTCTCGGCGGTCCCCATCGTGATGCTCACCGCCAAGACGGACACGGTGGACGTGGTCCTCGGTCTGGAGACAGGGGCGGACGATTACGTGCCGAAACCCTTCAAACCCAAGGAACTCGTGGCGCGGGTGCGTGCCCGGCTGCGGCGGACACCCGAGGACGTGCCGGAATCAGTGAAGGTCTCCGACCTCACGATCGACTTCGGCGGGCACCAGGTCACCCGCAAGGGGCAGCCGATTTCTCTGACGCCCATCGAGTTCGAGCTGCTCACCACGCTGGCCTCTCGGCCTCGCCAGGTGTTCTCACGTGAAGAACTGCTCGAGCGGGTGTGGGGTTACCGTAAATCCAGTGATACACGCCTGGTCAATGTGCATATCCAGCGTCTGCGGTCGAAAGTGGAGAAGGACCCGGACAACCCGACCATCATCCAGACCGTCCGCGGGGTCGGTTACAAGACCGGGGAGTAGGGCGGACAGCGACCCATGGCATCGAGGTCAGGGGACGAGCGACAGGACGAGACGGGCACCGGCGCCGGGAGGCGCCACGGTGGCCGTCTCGGTCGCCCTGCGCTCCCGGTGGTCCGGGACGGCGACCGTCGGCGCAGCCGTAACCAGAATGGCCGGGCCGTGGACACGGACAGTGACCCCCGTCGGGCACCTCGGGGAGAGCTCGGGGACATCGGATTCCTCGACGGGCTGAGGATCTTTCTCCGGCGGCCGGTCCGGTTCGCCCGGAAGTTCTCCGAGAAGCTTGCCCAGCGCTGGCGGACGTCGATCCAGCTGCGGGTGATCGGCAGTGTCTTCGCGTCCTCGCTGCTGGTGATTATGGCCCTTGGTTTCGTGTTGACCAGCTTCGTCGGTCAGCAGCTGCTCGACGCCAAGTACAACGCCGCCACCGACGAGATCGACCGGGCCCGGGGCATTGTCGAGGAGCAGATCCGCAACACTGATTCCGCCACGTCGCCGCAGATGCGTATCAACAATGCCAGGGCGGCGCTGAGCGACCGCACCGCAGAGTCGGAACAGGGGTCGACGGGCACGGTGTACGAGCCGGTGATCATCGCCTCCGACCTGACCGGCGGTGACATCTCGAGCCCTGAAAACCACCCCGTCCCGGACTCGTTGCGCGATTTCGTGCGGCAGGGACAGGTGTCGGTCCAGTACACCACGGTTGAATCCCCCGGTGGCACCTACAAGGCGTTGGTCATCGGGTCGCCAGTGGCTTCAGACATCCAGGGGCTGGAGCTCTACCTGGTCATGCCGCTGGACAACGAAGAGTCCACGATGGCTCTCATGCGTGGCCTGCTGTTGGCGGGCGCGGTGGTGCTGATGGTGCTGCTTGTCGTCATCGCCTGGGTGTTCTCCCAGCAGTTGACCGTGCCGGTGCGCACCGCGTCGCGGATCGCCGAGCGTTTCGCGGCCGGGCACATGCGCGAACGGATGGCGGTGGACGGTCAGGATGAGGTTGCCCGGTTGGCCATCAGTTTCAATGAGATGGCGGAGAATCTCTCGTACCAGATCCGGCAGTTGGAGGAGTTCGGGTCGCTGCAGCAGCAGTTCACCTCCGATGTGTCCCACGAGCTGCGGACGCCACTGACCACGGTACGGATGGCCGCGGACCTGATCCACGCCAATTCCGAGGATCTTGATCCGGTGACCCGCCGTGCCTCCGAGTTGATGAACGCGGAGCTTGACCGTTTCGAGATGCTGCTCGGTGACCTGCTGGAGATTTCCCGGCACGATGCCGGTGTCGCGAACCTGTCCCGGGAACTGATTGACGTCCGCGGCGTGGTGAAGTCCACGATGGGGCAGTTGCGGGCCCTGGCGGAGGAGGTCGGCTGTGAGATCCAGCTCGACCTGCCGGACGAGCCGGTCATGGAGGAGGTGGACTCCCGGCGGGTCGAACGTATCCTGCGTAATCTCCTGGCCAATGCCATCGATCACAGTGAGAGCCGCCCCGTGCGGGTCACGATGCGGCGCGGTGCGGAATCGTTGGCGGTGACCGTGGTCGACCATGGCATGGGCCTGAAGCCGGGGGAGGCGGATTTGGTGTTCAACCGTTTCTGGCGGTCGGATCCGTCGCGGGAGCGCAAGACCGGTGGCACCGGGTTGGGACTGGCCATCGCCAAGGAGGACGCCCAGTTGCACGGTGGCCGACTTGAGGCGACCGGTGAACCGGGGCTCGGGGCGTGTTTCCGTCTGACCTTGCCCCGCAAGCCGGGGCAGGAGGTGCGTACCTCTCCGTTGCCACTGGAGGTCGACCGTGCTGAAGGGGCGGAGGTCCTTGAGTTGACCGGGCAGAGTGCCGGGATCCCCGAGACGATGGACGAGGCCGCTGACGCCGCCGATGAGCGGCAGCAGGATGATGCCGCGGTGGATGCGTCGGTGGAGGCGGCGTCGGACGGTATGTCGGTCGCGACATCGGAGGCGGAATCGGCTGCGGATACCGTCTACACCTCGGAGGGCGTCGATGGTGGCGAGGCCGGTGATTCCGCCGACGGGGTCGTCGCCGACGGACAGGACGAGATGAACGACAGCGCCGGGGGCGGCGACGCGGACGGTGTTGTGTCGGATGAACCTGTCGACCGCTTCGACTCCGTTGATGTCACGGCTGGTTCCGTGGAAACCTTCGGGGTCGACCTCAGCGCCTTCGAGGGGTTGACTGAGGAGGAACTGCGGACCGCTCTCCAGGAAGCGGAGGATATGGATTCGGCGTTCGATGCGGACAGTGACCCGGACGATTCCCGAGACGGTGAGGAGGGTGACGATGACAAGAGTTGACGGCGTACGTCAGGTCGGGGCTCTGCTCACGGCGACGGTGCTGGCGGGAGGACTTGTCGCCTGTACCACCCTTCCCGGTGAATCGACCCCTGAGGCAGTTTCGTCCTACGTGTCCGACCCAGACGCCGGCAACCTGCCGACCCCGTCTGAGGGGCAGCCGCCGGATCTCCTGTTGCGGGACTTTTACCTGGCGTCGACCCAGCAGGCCAACAATCGGCAGGCGGCCAAGGAGTTCCTGACGGACACCGCGGCGGACGAATGGCAGGACAGTGTGTCGACCCTGATCCTCGACCGGCTCGACCTCAACGCCACCGGTGGGGCCTCCGGCGACGAAGTGACCTACGTCGTGCGCGGCACCGTGGTCGGGCGTCTCGGTACGGGTGGTGTCTACCAGCCGGAGAACAGCCCCTATGAGGAGGAGGTCACCCTGGAGCGAGGTGAGAGTGGATGGCGCATCACCGACCTGCCCGACGGGGTCATCCTGGACCGAAGTGATTTCGTGGGCGCCTACCAGGCTCATGACCTCTACTTCCTGGACCCGACGAAGCGTTTCCTCGTCCCGGACCGGCGGTGGATCTACAACCGGCAGGACAATATCGGTTTCTCGCTGGTTTCCTTGTTGGCCGGTGGGCCGCGTAACCAGCTTCAGGACGCCGTGGAAACAGAGTTCCCCTCCGGTAACGGCATCCAGGCGGCGGTCGAGGAGGACGGAACGTTCACCGTCGACATCACGGGCATCGCCGACTTGTCGGTGGATGACCGTGAGGTGCTGGCGGGCCAGCTTGTGTGGACGCTCGCGATGTCTGACGTCCGTGGTCCGTACCGGATCCTGGCGGACGGCACATCCATCACCGACAACGGGCGGGAGGACTGGACATTGGCCGATGTCTCCGACCTCGACCCGCAGAAGACGTCCGATGAGCCGTTGCGGGCACTGCGGGATGGTGCGCTGGTCGAGGTCGAGGGAGATTCCGGGGTGACGTTGTCGGGGTGGACCTCGTCAGGTGAGCTCGAATCCGCGGCCTCCGGTGGAGCGGACGGGAGGATCGCAGCCGTGTCGGGGCGGGGTGACGGCCAACGGTCACTGCTTGTCGGGGATGTCGGTGGAGACCCCGTCACCGCGCTGACTGCACGTTCGCTGTCCCGTCCGTCGTGGAGTGGTGACGCACAGAACCTCTACGTCGTCGCCGACGGCAGGCGGGTCCACCGCCTCGAACCCACGGGATCCGGCATCCAGATGGACGAGTCCACGGTGAACACCTCGGCCCTCGACAGCCTCGACATCGACGATCCCAGGATCAGTGTGTTCACGGTGTCGAGGGACGGAACGAGGGCTGCGATGCTGATCAACGGCAGACTGTTCATCAGCGTCCTGCAGCGTGACGGTGATGGAGGAGGTTCGATGACGCTCGGTACCCCGATGGAGGTCGGTCAGCGGGTCGGCGACACCGCGTTGTCGGTCGACTGGCGTGACGACGGGACCCTGCTGGTGGGCACCCGGGCCAACGACGCGCCTGTGTGGGGCGTGACGGTCGATGGTTCGGAAGCGTCGCAGTTGTCCAGCCGTAATATCACCGCACCGGTGGTTGCGGTGGGGTCTGCCGGGTCTGTGCAGTACATCCTCGATTCCCGGGCGATGCTGCAACTGGATGACGAGGACCCTGAGGCACGGTTCTGGCGGGAGGTCCCGGCGCTCCAGGGCGCCCGGGCGGTTCCTATCCTGTCGAAATAGGAGTAGGCATAAGTCTGGGCAGGGGACTCACGGGGAGGGAGAGGATGGGCGCGTTTCGGGTGGGGGAACTCGCCGGTCTGGTGTGGCGTGACGACTGTCTGGCCTGCGGTACGGCGGACGTGGCACCGGCGGTGGTGGGGCTGTCGCTGTGTCGGAGGTGTGCGCATGAGCTACGCCGGGTGCCGTCCCGGGTTGCGGACACGTGGGCGCCACCGGTGTTCGCCGCAGGTACGTACGGGGGTGCGCACCGCGGCGTTGTTCTGGCGGCGAAGGAACAGCGGCGCACCGACGCCGTCCAGGTGGCGGGCGCTGTTATGGCAGGTACCGTACGGCACCTCGTGTCCCAGGGAGTGTTGGCGGATCCGAGATTGGCTCCGCTCGTTCTTCTTCCCGCTCCCACGACCCGGCGGGCGGCGAAGGACCGGGGCGGGTGCATCGTTGAGCGGTCCGCGGAGGTGGCCCGGCGGGAACTCGGTGGGGGTGTCCATGTCGTCGCCGCGGCGACGCTCGCGCCGGGGGCTCGGGATTCAGTGGGCCTCGGACGGGGTGAGCGGACGGCCAACATCGCCGCGAATCTGCGTATCGATCCGACGGACCTGCAGCGTGCCGTCCGGATCCTCAGGGTGCCCGGGGCGACGGCCTGTCTGGTCGACGATGTCAGCACCACGGGGGCCACATTGTCGAGATTCGCCGCGGCACTCGCGGCCCGTGGGGTGGTGACCAGTGCCGGAGTGGTGATCGCCCAGGCGTGACCGCCGGTGCTGATGAGCAGGGGGGTAGATCACCGGGGGCATGCCCGGTCACGGTCGCCCCCACGCCACGGGAACGTCGGTACTATCGGGAGGGAAGATGTCGCCAGTAAGTAGTCGGTGGACAATCCCGTTCACCGGTGACAGGCGGCGCGGAGACCGGGAGGATGAGTATGACCGTCCAGAACCAGCAGGACATCACGGCAGAGGGTGCTGCTCCGGAGGCGCAGGTGGAGATCACCGGCCGTAACGTGGAGATCCCCGAGCACTTCGCAGAGCGGGTGAACGCTAAGCTCGCCAAGGTCGAACGGCTTGATCCGACCCTCACGTACTTCCATGTGGAACTCCAGCACGAGCGTAATCCGCGGCGTGCAGACGAGTCCGACCGCATCCAGATCACCGCCACCGGCAAGGGGCACATCGCCCGCGCCGAAGCAAAGGAGGATTCCTTCTATGCCGCCCTGGAGGCGGCCATCGCCAAGATGGAGCGGTCCCTGCGCAAGGTGAAGGCCCGCCGTAAGATCTCCCGCTCGGGGCACCGCGCTCCGGTCTCCGTCGGCGAAGCCACGGCCGATCTCGTCCAGGAGGCGGAGCAGGAAGCCGCCGCAGAGCCCGGTCCTTTCGACGTGGACCCCTACGCCGAGCAGTTCCAGCCCGGGCGTGTTGTCCGTGAGAAGGAGCACCCGTCCACGCCGATCAGTGTGGATGACGCGCTGAGCGAGATGGAGTTGGTGGGCCACGACTTCTACCTGTTCGTCAACGAGGCGACGGGTCGCCCGTCGGTGGTGTACCGCCGTCGTGCCTACGACTACGGCCTGATCGCCCTCACCGAGGACGCAGAGTAGACGACGGAGACAAAAGGCAGTCGGTCGTGTACTGCCCGCACCATCCGGCGGTCGGCGCCCCGGGGACATCGTTCCCCCGGGGCGCCGACCGCATCGTGCGTACGGCATGTCAGCAATCTCCTGCTGTGCAAGCCACGGTGGCGGAGGTAGACTGAAAGACTGATCTCGCATGGGTGCAGTCGTACCGGTGCAAGACTCCGAGCAAGAACGTGAGCAAGAACGCCAGCAAGAACCCACAGGTGCAACACAAGGTAAGGGACGAGTAGCACGTGCTAGGACTTTCGAAGATTCTCCGCCTCGGTGAAGGCCGCGCCGTCAAGCGCCTGTCCGCGATCGCGGACCAGGTCATCGCCAAGGAGGACGAGTACTCCGCCCTCTCGGATGAGGAACTGCAGGGCAAGACCGCTGAATTCCGCGCTCGTCTTGAGAAGGGTGAGAGTCTCGACGACATCCTTCTCGAGGCTTTCGCCACAGCCCGCGAGGCATCGTGGCGCGTCTTGGGCCAGAAGCACTACAAGGTGCAGGTGATGGGCGGTGCTGCCCTGCACTGGGGATACGTCGCCGAGATGAAGACCGGTGAGGGCAAGACTCTGACCTGTGTGCTTCCGGCCTACCTCAACGGGTTGTCGGGCAAGGGCGTTCATGTGGTCACTGTCAACGACTACCTGGCCCGGCGTGACGCGGAGTGGATGGGCCGTGTCCACCGCTTCCTCGGTCTCGACGTGGATGTCATCTTGTCTGGTAAGCGTCCGGCGGACCGCCGTAAGGCTTATGCCGCCGACGTCACCTACGGAACGAACAATGAGTTCGGCTTCGACTACCTGCGCGACAACATGGCGCATTCGCTGGACGACCTGGTCCAGCGAGGGCACAACTATGCGATCGTCGATGAGGTCGACTCGATCCTCATCGACGAGGCGCGTACCCCGTTGATCATCTCCGGGCCGGTGTCCGGGTCTTCCCAGTGGTTCACCGCTTTCGCGCGCATTGTGCCGAAGATGACATTGGACATCCACTACGAGGTTGATCCGAAGAAGAAGACCGTCGGCGTCAAGGAGGAGGGCGTCGAATTCGTCGAGGACCAGCTCGGTATCGACAACCTCTATTCCCCGGAGCACTCGCAGCTGGTCAGCTACCTGAACAACGCCATCAAGGCCAAGGAGCTGTTCACGCGGGACAAGGACTACATCGTCCGTAAGGGCGAGGTTGTCATCGTCGACGAATTCACCGGCCGCATCCTTGACGGGCGCCGCTACAACGAGGGCATGCACCAGGCCATCGAGGCGAAGGAGGGCGTGGAGATCAAGAACGAGAACCAGACCCTCGCCACGGTGACCCTGCAGAACTACTTCCGTCTCTACGACAAGTTGGCCGGTATGACCGGTACCGCGGAGACTGAGGCCGCGGAGCTGAAGTCGATCTACAAGCTTGATGTCGCGGCGATCCCCACCAATAAGCCCAATCAGCGCCACGACAACATTGACTTGGTGTACAAGACCCAGGAGGCGAAGTTCGAGGCCGTCGCCGAGGACATCGCCGAGCGTGTCGAGAAGGGCCAGCCGGTGCTGGTCGGCACCACCTCCGTGGAGCGCTCCGAGTACCTGTCGAAGCTTCTGCAGGCTCGCCACATCCGCCACAATGTGCTCAACGCCAAGCAGCACGAGAAGGAGGCCGAGTTCGTCGCGCAGGCGGGTCGACTCAAGGCTGTCACTGTGGCGACCAACATGGCGGGTCGCGGTACCGATATCGTGCTCGGCGGTAACCCGGACATCATCTGCGACCTCACGTTGCGTGAGCGTGGTCTCGACCCCGTCGAGGACCCGGAGGCGTACCAGGAGGCATGGGACGAGGAGATCGTCAAGGCTCGCCAGAAGTCGAAGGAGGAGGCCGAGAAGGTCTGCGAGGTCGGTGGTCTGTATGTGCTGGCGACGGAGCGTCATGAGTCCCGACGTATCGACAACCAGCTGCGTGGCCGCTCGGCACGTCAGGGTGACCCCGGGGAGACCAGGTTCTACCTGTCGATGCGTGATGATCTGATGACCCGCTTCGTCGGACAGACGATGGAGAACCTCATGACCCGGCTCAACGTGCCGGACGACATGCCTATCGACTCGAAGATGGTCACCAACGCGATCAAGGGTGCGCAGTCGCAGGTGGAGAACTCCAACTTCGAGATGCGTAAGAACGTGCTGAAGTACGACGAGGTCCTCAACGAGCAGCGCAAGGTCATCTACCGCGAGCGGCGTCAGATCCTGGAGGGCGAGGACATCGCAGCCAACGTCCGCACCATGATGGACGACACCATTGCCGCCTACGTAGACGGTGCCACCGCCGAGGGTTATGTGGAGGACTGGGACCTCGACGAACTCTGGTCGGCCCTGGATTCGCTCTACGGCCCCTCGGTGACCTCCACCGAGTTGATCGACGGGACCGAGTACGGTTCCGCCGGTGAGCTGACTGCGTCTCAGCTGCTGCGTGCCCTGCAGGAGGACGCCCACACGCTCTACGACGAGCTGGAGGAGTCCGTCACGTCGGTCGGTGGCGAGGAGCAGATGCGCGGGATGGAGCGCGGTGTGGTGCTCAACGTCGTCGACCAGAAGTGGCGCGAGCACCTCTACGAGATGGACTACCTCAAGGAAGGCATCGGCCTGCGCGCCATGGCGCAGCGTGACCCGTTGGTGGAGTACCAGCGTGAGGGCGGCGACATGTTCGGCCGGATGAACGACGGCATCAAGGAGGAGACGATTCGTCAGCTCTTCCTCGTCCGCAAGCAGCTCAAGGCGAAGGAGCCGGAGCAGGCAGAGGGGCCGTTGAACGTCGACGACCCGGCCGACACCCGCACGTCCCAGGAGCAGGAGCAGCAGAAGTCGGTGCCGAAGACCATCATCGGCGGTTAGATCCGGCTCAGATCAGGGTCACCGTCTCGATGCGCCACTGCCCCTCGTAGCGCGCGAGGTGGCCGGCGACGGCGCGGACCCGGTTGCCGTAGGCGACGCTGGCGGTGAACGTCAACCGGTCGGGGTGAGTGGGCGGCAGGTGGACGCTCAGCACCCGCGACACCGTGCGTGGTGGGATGGCTCCGGGTGCGGGGCGGGCATCGCGGATCCGGCCACGCAGCTCGTCGGCCACACGTGGCGAGAACGGACCTTTCCGGAGGACGGACACCGGACGACGACCATCGAGGACCTCCAGCCAGACGTTCACGAGCATCCCCACGCGGGCACGCACTTCAGGCGCGGGTGGAACGCTCTCAGAAGGAGACAGCACCGTGCCGTCCACGGAGGACGGTTCCGTGTCCTCTGGTCGCCGACGCGGAACGGCGGAGTTCCGCACCGCCTCGACAGCAGGTCCCGGACGGCGGAGATAGACCAGCCCCGGCACCGCTTCATATCGCGTCCTCGCTGGTGTCGCAGGTGTCTTTTCGTCGGTGTTCCCCGGTACAGCCCCCATGCTCGACGATGATAGCGCCCAGCGTGGCACAATGTGAGATATGCGAGCATTGATTGTGGACTACTGTGGCGTCCTCGACGGAGCGGAGGAGGATCGTCGTCGTTGGCGAAAGGTCCTCACCGCGGCCAGGGACGCCGGTTATGGAACGGCGATCCTCTCGAACGATCCGGGTGGTCCCGGTGCAGACCCGATCCGTACGTGGCAGGAGGCCGGGTATGTCGACACCGTCGTGCTGTCCGGTGAGGTCGGTGTGGACAAGCCCGACCCCGAGATCTTCATGATCACCGCGGACCGGCTCGAGGTGGATGTGAGCGACTGCATCCTCGTGGATGACTCGATCCTGAATATCAAGGGTGCGGTGGAGTCCGGGCTGATCGGTGTGTACTACCAGCAGTTTGACCGTGCAATCGTGGAGATCTCCGGGCTGCTCGGGCTGGAAGGGACCTACTAGGATGCGCGTCTTCGTGCCCGCGACGTTCGACATGCTCGGCGCCCTCGCCCGTGACGGGAAGATGCCCGCGCGCTCAGGGATAGGCTTTGCCCTGACCCCCGCGCTGAGGGAGTTCTACACTGCCGGTGATGATGAGGAGATGTCGTATGCGGCGTTCCTCGAAGCTGCCCGGGCGTCCCTCCGTCTACTGGGCATCGGTGACGAAGAACGTTTCCCGCACCGGCGGGTCGTGGTCTCCGTCGATCTGGACGACGGCGCCGTCACTCCGGAGCCGGACAAGGGGGAGTCCGTCGTCAGGCTGGATTCACCGGTGATCTCGGTGGATGACCTGGCGGCGATTCATGTCGACGACGAGGGGAATGAACCCGCCACGGCGGCGGCGATCGAGGCCGTCGACGCTGCTGATCTCGGTGACGAGGATGCGGAGATCACCCTCGGTGACTGCGAGGACAACCTGATGAGCTGGTACGACTCGCGCGAGCTCGGGGTGCTTGTGGACCTGATGTAGGTGCACGCGGATGAAGGCCCGCCCCACCGGATAACGGGTGGGGCGGGCCTTCTGCGCGCCCAGCGGCGCTGTAGCGTCAGCCGTGCAGGTCGAAGCGGTCGGCTTCGGTGACCTTGACCCAGGCCGCGACGAAGTCGGCGACGAACTTCTCTGTCGCGTCATCGCTGGCGTAGACCTCGGCCTGGGCGCGCAACTCGGAGTTCGAGGCGAAGACCAGGTCGGCCCGGGTGCCGGTCCACTTCGCTTCGCCGGTCTCGCCGTCGGTGCAGCGGAAGACCGTCGCGTCGTCGTCGGTGGCGACCCAGTCGTTGCCGAGTTCCAGGAGGTTGATGAAGAAATCGGTACTGAGCACACCGGGACGGTCCGTGAGGACACCATGGTCGGTGGATCCGTAAGTGGCACCCAGGGCACGCAGGCCGCCGACGAGCACGGTCATCTGCGGCGCGGTGAGACCCAGCAGGTCAGCCTTGTCGATGAGCAGGTGCTCGGCGGGGATGTCGAGGTCGGTGTTCTGATAATTGCGGAACCCGTCCGCCTGCGGCTCCAGGTAGGAGAAGGACTCGACGTCGGTCTGTTCCTGAGTGGCGTCCACCCGGCCGGGGGTGAAGGGGACGGACACCTCGGTGCCGGCCTCGGCAGCGGCCTTCTCGATCGCGGCGTTGCCCGCCAGGACGATCACGTCGGCCAGGGACAGGTGCCGTGGGGCGCTGTCCACGTTGAAGTCGTTGCGGATCGACTCCAGCACCGTCAGCACCTCGGCGAGCTGAGCGGGTTCGTTGGCCTCCCAGCTGCGCTGGGGCTCGAGACGGATCCGGGCACCGTTCGCTCCACCACGGAAATCCGTCCTGCGGAAGGTGGACGCAGACGCCCAGGCGGTCTTCACCAGTTGGCTGACGCTGAGCCCGGAGTCGAGGACGGTCTTCTTGAGTGTCTCGATGTCCTTGGACGTGACGGGCTCGCCTTCGACGCCGGGCAGCGGATCCTGCCAGATGAGGTCCTCGGCGGGGACCTCCGGGCCCAGGTACCGTGACTTCGGTCCCATGTCGCGGTGGGTCAGTTTGAACCATGCGCGGGCGAAGGCGTCGTTGAGGGCGTTCTGGTCATCCTTGAAACGGCGGGAGATTTTCTCGTAGCTCGGGTCGACGCGCAGAGAGATGTCGGTGGTCAGCATGCGCGGCTCGCGACGCCCCGCGGAGTGCGCCATGGGAACCATGTCCGCTCCGCCGCCGTCCTTCGGCCGCCAGTGGAAGTGTCCGCCTTCACCCGTGGTGAGTTCCCACTCATAGGCGAAGAGGATGTGGAAGAACTCGTTGTCCCACCGGGTGGGGTGGTAGGTCCAGGTGACCTCAAGGCCCGAGGTGATCTGGTCGTCACCCTTGCCCTCGCCGTGGTGGTTCTGCCATCCCAGTCCCTGACGGTCCAGCGACGCTGCCTCGGGGTCGGGGCCGACATTGTCCTCGTCGTCGGGCGCCGCACCGTGGGTCTTGCCGAAGGTATGTCCACCGGCGATGAGCGCGACGGTTTCCTCGTCGTTCATGCCCATCCGACCGAAGGTCTCGCGAATGTCGTGGGCGGCGGCGGCCGGGTCGGGGTTTCCCTCCGGGCCTTCCGGGTTGACGTAGATCAGGCCCATGGTCGTGGCACCGAACGGCTTCTGCAGGTCGCGGGAGGTGTCGTTGGTGCCGCTGTACCGTGCGTCCGTACCGAGCCAGTCGGTTTCCGACCCCCAGTAGACGTCCTCAGGCTCCCAGACGTCCTCACGGCCGCCGCTGTAGCCGAAGGTTTCGAATCCCATCGACTCGAGGGCGACATTGCCCGCCAGGATCATCAGGTCGCCCCACGACAGGTTCTGGCCGTACTTCTTCTTCACCGGCCACAGGACCCGCCGTGCCTTGTCCAGGCCCACATTGTCCGGCCAGCTGTTCAGCGGGGCGAAACGCTGCTGTCCGGCGCCGCCACCTCCGCGGCCGTCATGCGAACGGTAGGTGCCGGCCGAGTGCCACGCCATCCGGATGATCAGGGGACCGTAGTGGCCGAAGTCCGCCGGCCACCATGACTGCGAGGTGGTGAGGACATCCTCGATGTCCTTCTTGACCTGGGGAAGGTCCAGCTGGCTGAATGCTTCAGCGTAATTGAAGTCGGCCGGCGTGGGGCGGACCTCCTGGGGGTTGTGGGCCAGCAGACGGACGTTTAGACGTTTCGGCCACCACCGCTGATTCGCGTTACCTTCGGTAGGGAGGGGGAGTCGGGAGCCCTGGGCCTCGCCGCGCTCGGCCTGGGACTCCTGCGGCGCGTGGCCACCTTGCGGGGTGTGGCCGCCGCCGTGGGCGACAGGGCAGCCGGACATCGGGTCAGTCATGGTTCTTCTCCTGGGTGTGGGTCGTGGAGCGGGTGTTCTCTGTGGCGGCGCAGTCCGTGCAGATGGCGCGGAACATGACCTCGGCCGAGAGCACGGTGTGCATACCGTGGCCGTCAGCCGGGGTAAGGCAGGGGGCATGGCCGACGACGCATTCGACGTCCTCGAGCCGTCCGCACACCACACACTGGATGTGGTGGTGGTTGTCCTCCCGGTTTGTCTCGAAACGAGCCGCGCCGGAGCCGGGGAGGTCGATGCGGCGGAGGAGGCCGCGCGCGCTCAGATCGTTCACGACATTGTGGACGGACTGCATGGAGACCGTGGGCAGCTCCGCACTGATGCCAGAGTGCACTTGTGCGGCGGTGCTGTGCGGATGGTCGTGCAGATACCGCAGGGAGGCGACGCGGCCCGGTGTGGCCCGGAGGCCCAGTTGTCTCACCTGCTCTGCCCAGGATGCTGTCGGATCTGTGCGCATGACTTCACCGTACCGTCAGTTTTTAACCTTCACAACTTTGAATTAATAAAAATAGATTGGTATTGGTTGCGCTGCTGGCCGGGGGTGGTGGTGCAGACTCGGACCTGGCGTCCGGGGAGACGTGCATCCTTTAAGCTCGAGTCATGGGATTGTTCGGCAAGAAGCCTAAACCTCTGGACGGGACCGTCGACCCGGCTGCTCCGTTCGTGTTCCGTGTCGGTGACGTGTTCACGATCACCGGTAAAGGGAGGGTGTTCACCGGGACCGTAGAGTCCGGTTCCGTCGCTGTGAATGCTCCCGCAACTCTGCTGGTCGGCGACCGCATCCTGTTCGGGAAGGTCAAGCGACTGGAAAGCCGGAGGGACAGGAATCCGGTCGTGCTCATTGCTGGTGATGTCGGCGCGATCGAGCTCGAGGGTATCGACACCAACGACCTCCCGCTGCGCGTCTACGGTGGTCAGATGATCGTGGACACCGGTGCGCTGATGGGGGCGGTGATCCGGTCTCGGCAGTCGTCCGGTGTTACGCCCTAGTGGCTGCCCTGTCGGCCGATGAGTGTGGCTGTGCCGTCCAGGAGCAGCTCCAGACCGAAGGTGAAGTTCTCCTCCCAGTCGGCGTCGAAAGCGTCCTCGGCGACCGATGCCGTTGTCGGATACTGTCCCGACTCCATGGCTCTGGCCAGGGTCGCGCCTTGGTGCCGCCAGAACTCTTCGTCACTGATGCCGGTGAGGGCGGCGCTGTTCGTGTAGAGCAGCTCCTGACGGACGGCGCCGTGGATGTAGGAGTCCAATGAGGTGGTCAGGTTCATCTTCTCCCGGTCGCTCAGGGGCAGGTCACGGACTCCCGACATGAACAGTTCCAGGTCGGCGAGGCTGTTGGGCCCCAGGACCGGACGGCTCCAGTTGGCCTGCAATGTCCAGGGGTGTGCCAGGTACATCCGGCGGGCTTCGTGTGCGGTGGTGGTGAGAAAGGTCCGCCACCCCTGATGGCGTGCCTGTTCCCGGGATGGTGTGGGGCCGACCACGCTGTCGAGCATCAGATTGAGGAGTTCTGTCTTGGAGGGGACGTAGCGGTAGAGCGACATTGTCCCGACGCCGAGTTTCTGGGCGAGTGCCCGCATTGACAGGGCGTCGACCCCCGCATCGTCGGCAAGTTCAACAGCGGCGGTCACGATCTGCGCGAGAGTCAGACTTCGCCGGGGGCCCTTCTCGCGTTCGGGAAGCCCGTCCCACAGGAGGCGGAGACTTTCGGCCAGGGGATTCGTGTCGGTCATGGGGCCTTCCGTGGGGGACTCTTGTCTACTGCAGACACTGTACGCTACAGTACAGGGTACGACGTACGCCGTACGTTGTACCCATATGAGAACAGGGTGGTGGACCATGGCGACGATAACGACAGAGCCGGCCGTTGAAGCGACGGGACTGGTGAAACGCTACAAAGATACGACCGCACTCGACGGGGTGGATCTCGTGGTGCCCCGGGGCACCGTTCACGGGCTCCTCGGGCCCAACGGTGCGGGAAAAACGACGATCGTCCGTGTGCTCACCACGCTCACCGACGCCGACGACGGCACGGCGACCATCGGCGGCTGTGACGTACGTACTCGGCCGCGGGATGTCCGACGGCGTATCGGGCTCACCGGCCAACAGACCGCGGTGGATGACCTGATGACGGCGCGCCAGAACCTCACGATGTTCGGGCGCCTGTTCCGTCTTGACAAGAAATCCGCAGGCCGACGTGCCGATGAACTTCTCGACATCTTCGGTCTCGCTGGCGCCTCCGGACGGTCCCCGAAAGGGTTCTCAGGCGGGATGCGGCGCCGACTGGATCTCGCTGCGTCGATGATTCTCGCACCCCAGGTGCTGTTCCTCGATGAACCGACCACCGGGCTTGACCCGGCAGGTCGCCGGGAGGTGTGGGAAGCGGTCCGTGCCCTCGCCGGCGAGGGCACCACCGTCGTGCTGACCACCCACTACCTCGACGAGGCCGACCAGCTCTGTGACCGGATCAGCGTCATCGACCGGGGCCGCAACTTCGTCGAGGACACCCCGGCAGGGCTGAAACGACGGATCGGCGATGAACGTCTGGAGATCCTCGTCCGGAACCCGGGTCAGATTTCTGCTGTTGAAGCACTTCTGCGTCGCGCCCTCGGCGAGCACGCAGGCGTCCCAGTCATCGACCGCACGGACGGCAGGATCAGCATGCCGGTGACCGACGGGGTCGACGCGCTCACCGCCGTCGCTGCAGAGATCAGGAACGACGGTGCCGATTCCCCGGACATCGCCGATCTCGGGCTGCGCAGGCCGACGCTCGACGAAGCATTTCTGCAGATCACCTCGACCCGGATGCCCGGCCCGAATGAAAGGCACGAACCATGACTGCACCGACTGCACCGACTGCACCGAACCTGCCCAGGGACCTGTCCCGCCTGCGGTGGTCGGCCCATGACTGCGGGATCATTGTGCTCCAGGAGTTCACCCACCTGCTGCGGCAACCCTCCACCGTGGCCTGGCAGGTCGGTTTTCCGGTCGTCATGGTCCTCATGTTCGTCTACGTGTTCGGCTCAGCGATGGACGTCACCGGCCGGGGTGCCGGCGAAGGCTACGTCGATTTCGCTATGCCCGGGATGTTCGCCATGACCATGGCGCTGGGGTTCATGGACACGGCCTACGCAGTGACCCACAACAAGGAGAAGGGTTTCATGGACCGGTTCCGGTCGATGCCGATGTCGGCCTCGGCACCGGTGACGGGGCGTGCGGTATCCGACCTGCTCCGTGCGGCAATCGACCTGGTGGTGATCGCCATGGTGGCCCTGGTGATCGGCTGGCGCTCAGGAGGAAGTACCGCAGAAACCCTGCTTGCTTTTGCACTGCTGCTCTGGTTACGTCTCGCCCTGATTTTCGTTGGGGTCTATCTGGGTCTGTGCATCAGGAACACCGAGACCGCTGGCATGCTCTTCGCCGTGGCGTTCCCTCTGGGGTTCATTTCCTCGGTGTTCACTCCACCGGAAATGATGCCGGGGTGGTTGGGCGCGGTCGCCGCATGGAATCCGGTCTCGTCGACTGCGACGGCGATCCGTGAACTCTTCCACACGCCGGGGATCGAAAACCTCACCCCGGCCTACTGGGTCGACGGCCATGCGGTGGCAGGGGCAGTGGTCTGGCCGGCGGTCATCATCGTGGTCTTCGTTCCACTTGCGGTCCGACAGTTCCGGACCCTGTCCCGATGATGACCGGTCCAGGTACGTCACCGGTCACATCTCCCAGTCATTGTTACTGCGCAGTGCGGTAAGCAGGGACCGCACGGCAGTCACGCGCCGGGCGCTCGCCCCGGTCAGTGTGTCGAGTGCGCATTCGGGGTCGGCCGGCGGCCCGGCGTGGGTACATCCCCGTGGGCAGTCCTCGATGACAGTCCCCAGGTCCTCGAACACGCCGATCACCGTGTCGGGATCCACGTGAGCCAACCCGAAGCTGCGGATACCGGGGGTATCCACGATCCATCCGGCGTCGGCGCCCCCGGGGAGACGCAGCGCCACCGACTGGGTGGAGGTGTGGCGTCCTTTGCCGACACCGGACACCACACCGGTTTCGCGGCCCGCGCCGGGCACGAGTCTGTTCACCAGGGTGGATTTCCCGACCCCGGAGTGGCCGATCAGTGCGGTCAGGTGTCCGGTGACCACGTCTGTTACCGGGTCGAGCACGTCGTCGACCCCGCCCAGGATGACCTCGACATCGAGTGCCTCGAACTCCGCGGCGAAGGCTGCGGGGTCGGCGAGGTCTGACTTGGTCAGACACAGGATGGGCCGCAGGCCACCGACGAAGGCTGCGATGAGTGCACGCTCCACGAAACCTGACCGTGGTGGGGGGTCAGCCACTGCGGTGACGATCAGCAACTGGTCGGCGTTGGCCACCACGATGCGTTCGTAGGAGTCGGTGTCGTCCGCCGTCCGGCGCAGGACCGTGGACCGTTCCTCCAGCCGGACGATGCGGGACAGCGTCCCGTCACGGCCCGACACGTCGCCGACGACGGCGACCCGGTCGCCGACGACGACGGGGGTCCGTCCCATTTCGCGGGCACGCATGCAGATCGCAGGAGGAGCCTCCGGGGGAGCCCCGTCGATGACCACCCCCCAGCGTCCGCGGTCTTTCGTGACGACCATGCCGGTTAGGGCTTCCTTGTGGTCCGGACGGTCTTTCGTCCTCGGACGGGTTCCTTTGCCGGGACGCACCCGGATATCGGACTCGTCGTACTGCCGCCTGCCGCTGGATCGTGCCATCAGTCCGCTCAGCCCTCGACCATCTGCGTCCACCGCAGGTCGAAGTCCGGCATCGTCTTGGAGGTGGTGGCGATATCTTCCACCAGAACGTCCGGGGTCACCAGCCCGAGAACGGCTCCCGCGGTGGCCATCCGGTGGTCCGCATAGGTGTGCCAGACACCGCCGGTCAGTGGTTGCGGGTCGATGATCAGTCCGTCCTCGGTCTGGGTGACGTCGCAGCCCAGCGAGGACAGTTCGCGCTGCAGGGCCGCAAGCCGGTCGGTCTCGTGGCCACGAAGGTGGGCGATACCGGAGAGATGGCTGCGTCCGTCAGCGACGGCGCACAGGGCGGCGACAGTGGGGGTCAGCTCGCCGACATCGTGCAGGTCCCAGCTGATGCCACGCAAGTGCCCTTCGGGCCTTCCGCTGACCTCGAGGACGCCGTTATGGGTGTAGTGCTCGACGTTGACCCCCATGTCCTGCAGAATCACCCGGAACTGGTCACCTGGTTGGGAGGTCGTCATGGGCCAGTCGGGAATCCGGACCGTGCCGCCCGTGACGGCGGCCGCAGCGAGAAACGGTGTGGCATTCGACAGATCCGGTTCGACGACCCAGTGGTGTCCCTTGACCGGGCCCGGGTGCACCGTCCACCGGTTGAAACCGGCGTCGACGTGAACGCCGGCGGTCCGCAACATCTCCACAGACATCTCGACGTGCGGAAGGCTCGGAATAGCGGTCCCGGTGTGGACCACGGTGACCCCCTCGTCGAAACGGGCACCCGCGAGCAGAAGTCCCGAGACGAACTGCGAGGACGCCGACGCGTCGATGTGCACCTCGCCACCGAGTAGCCCCCCGGTGCCCGTGACCCGGAAGGGGAGGGGACGTTCCGGGTCACCGGAGCCGGTGACCCGGGCACCCAGCGCATCGAGGGAATCCAGAGTGCCTCCCATGGGGCGCTTCTGTGCCGCATCGTCGGCGGTGAAGAGGACCTCCCCGTCCGCCAGCGCCGCCACCGGTGGGAGGAAACGCAGGACTGTGCCGGCGAGGCCACACTCGATCTCGGCACCGTGCAGGTCACCGGGCACCACGGTGAATGTGTCACCGTCGACGGTGATCGAGGCCCCCATCGCACGCAGGGCGTCCGCCATCAGGTCGGTGTCGCGGCTGCGCAGGGCACCGTCGATGAGACTGGGGCCGTCCGCGAGGGCGGCGAGCACCAGGGCACGGTTGGTGATGGACTTCGACCCGGGGACAGGCACGGTCGCGGACACGGGGGAGGAGGCCACGGGAGCAGGCCACAGTTCGGCGGTCATGGGCGCCATTATCCCACGCGACGGCCCGGTGGTGGTCGAACGGAGGTAGTTTCGGTGCCATGTGCGGACGCTATGTGATGTTCAGTACCACCGAGACGGTCCTCGCGGCGACGTCCCGCCTCGTCGGTGAGCAGGTCGGGGCGGTCGGTGGTGGGAGACCGCCGACGCCGAGCTGGAATATCGCACCGACCCACACTGTCGGCGTCCTGCGGCGTTTTTCCGGCGCGGTGACGCTGGGACCGGCCGCCTGGGGCTATCCGGCACCGTGGCGGGCCGGTACGGTTTTGTTCAATGCCCGCGGGGAGACCGTCTTCGACAAAGCCAGTTTCCGCGGGTCTGCTCCGTGCCTGTTCGTCATGGACGGGTGGTATGAGTGGAAGGATCGGCAGCCCTACTACGTCAGCTCCCGTTCTGACGCGGGGCACGAGCCTATGGTGGTGGCGGGACTGTGCCGTCCGGGGCAGGGGGCGGATCGGGGACGGCTGGAGGCCACGATGGTCACCGCGGCATCGGTGGCGCCGGTTGCCTGGCTGCATGACCGGATGCCGCGGGTGCTCGGAGTTGGTGAGGTCGGGAGCGACGAGACGGTGGCATGGCTCGACGGTTCGGACGGGGTCCGCCGGACCCTGGCTGCGTCACCACCGGGGGCAGGGATTCTGGGGACACTGGTGACTGGTGAAGCAGACCGGCGAGTCGGGAACGTGTCTGCGAACTGCGCGGACCTGATCGGCGACGCGGGACTGACTCGGGACTGACGCGGGACTGACGCGGGACTGACGCGGGGGAGTGACCCAGGGGACTAGGATGGATGGGAACAAGACCGACGCTGATGGCGTTGAGTCCGACAGGGTGAACGGGAAGGAGCCCATGAACAACCCAGTGAAGCGCACCGGTGACAGCGACGAGCAACTGCTCGCACGCTTCGAGGAGGATGCGCTGCCGCTGCTGGACCAGCTCTACGGTGCGGCGTTGCGGATGACCCGTAATCCCGCGGACGCCCAGGATCTGGTCCAGGACGCTTATATGAAAGCGTTTCAGGCGTTCGGCTCCTACAAACCCGGTACCAACCTGAAGGCGTGGATGTACCGCATCCTCACCAACACCTATATCAACCAGTACCGCAAGGCGCAGCGGCGTCCACGGGAGACATCGGATGAGGAGGTCACCGACTGGCAGTTGGCGGATTCGGCGTCGCACGACTCCACCGGCCTGCAGTCAGCGGAGATCGAGGCACTCCGTCGGATCCCCGACAAGCGCATCCAGGATGCGCTGATGGACCTCTCGGACGACTACCGCATGGTCGTCTACTACGCGGACGTTGAGCAGCTGCCGTACAAGGAGATCGCCGAGATCATGGACACGCCGATCGGCACGGTGATGAGTCGCCTGCACCGGGGGCGACGGCAGCTGCGCGCCAAACTCAAGGACGTCGCCGTCGAACACGGCATCGGAGCGGCGAAGCGGCCGGCAGGCAAGATCTGAGGAGTGTGACAAGGAATGTCTGACAACCCTGGGAACATGAGCGACAACCCGTGCAGCGCGTCGGGGAGGAGCGAGTGCGACGAGCTCGTCGAGGTGCTCTACGAGTACATCGACGTGAAGACCGGCGACTGTGAAGGCGAGCAGTACCGTCGTGTCCGGGCACGGCTCGAACAGCACGTGGACGAGTGTCCCTCCTGTCTGGAAGCCCTCGGTATCGAGCAGCAGGTCCGTGAGCTGCTGCGTTCGCGCTGTGGGGGACAGGCCCCGCAGGAGTTGCGGGGACGGATCGTGACCTCGCTGCAGTCGACGGTGACGACTTCGGTGAGGATCCGTTACTCAGAGTAGCGGGGCCGGGCTGTCCCCGGGAGCTTTCCGCAACCAGCACAATGAGGCCCGGCCCAGGACAGTGTGTCCTGGGCCGGGCCTCATCGGTGCTGTGCGAACGTTTAGGCGTTCGGACGGCTACGGTGGTTCGCCTTCTTCTTACGACGATCCTTGCGCTTGCGGCCACGCTTGCTCATGACGGCTCCTCATCGACGGTATGGATTGTGCAGATAACCGCTTCAGGATACCGGGGAGCACATCAGGTGGGAAATCCACCCCGGGCAGCGGACCGGTCGCTACGCGGTGGCGACGCGGGTGCGGGCGCGACCGCGGTTGTTGCGGCGCTTCAGGGCGCGACGCTCGTCTTCGCTCATGCCACCCCAGACGCCGGCGTCCTGGCCGGATTCGATGGCCCAGGCGAGGCAGGCGTTGGTGACGGGGCACTTGTTGCAGACCAGCTTCGCCTTGGCGATCTGGGCGAGTGCGGGGCCGGAGTTGCCCACCGGGAAGAAAAGCTCGGGGTCTTCGGAACGGCAGATGGCTTCGTGGCGCCAGTCCATGGTGATCTTCTCCTTCAACAGCGTTGTTGCAGTGTGGCAGACCGTTCTCCCCGGAATAGGTGGGCGGGCAGTCATGCCCGTCGCCGTGGGGGACGGTTCGAGTTCGTCGGTGGGATTCGGTGACACGCACCGGGTCACGGTAAGGTGAGTCACAGTGATCGTGTCGGGCAGAGAAGTAGGGCCGGGTTCGGTTCGTAACCTGTCCGTAACCTCGTGTCCCTCTCTCCGTTACATGTGCAATAGTGGCACGCCATGGTGGAGTCCGCTAGGGGGTCGGGCATTTTTGTGGTTAAGCTCACAAGCGGTCGATTTGGCTATTTAGGTAAGGGTGGGTTAACGGACAGCTTGGTCCGTAGCGGGCCTGTGCCAGTTGTCGCACGGTAGTTGACGCCCAGTACAATCTGCCCGTATGAGCCCCAGGAGCGCAGACGACGGTAAAGCACTTGTACTTCCCCCGAGCGTGCGTTGGGCTGGTTGGATCGGGATGGCAGAGGGGATCGCCGGGCTCGCTTTCGCGGTATATCTCGTGATCGGCGCGGTCCGGGGGGACGAAGACACCACCGCCCAGTTCGCCGGTGCGGGGGCGGAGTCGATCGGGTACGGGTGGGGGACTGCTGCGTGGTTCGGATTCTTCGGTGGGGTCATCGCTGTGGCCGGGTGGTGCCTGTCGACCGGACGCCGGTGGGGGCGTGGCCCCGTCGCGATGCTGCAGCTTTTCCTCGTGCTGATATCGGTCTACATGTTCTCTTCCGGGCGTCCGGAACTCGGTGCACCGACGGCGGCTCTCGGCGTCGTCGGCCTGGCGCTGATGTTCAACCCCAGTGCGGTGGAATGGGCGGCCCGACGCTACGGCCGTTGACGTAGTGCGACCATGTCGTCGCCGCGTTGCTCGACGACCACGTCGCCCTGCACCCGGAGACTGACCGGGCCGTCGTAGTCTCCGCGGTCGACAGGTACGGTGCGTTCCACGGAACCGGTGTCCCAGTCGGCCACGGCGATGCCGTCAGGCACCGGCACCAGGAGTGATCCTGCCATGGCAGCCCCGGAGCCGAGCGCGGGGACAGAGAAACGCGGTTCCAGGTTGGTCGGCCCGAATCCGATGAGGCGGTCGCCGTTGAACCACGTCATGTGGTGCGGCAGGTCCCCGGTCGCGGCGGTGAACGGGTCATCACCTTTGCCGTCGGCGAGGTGAGCCAGCGTGGGTGACGGGTCAGCAGGGTGCTGGTCAAATGATCCGTCGGAATGCAGGACCTGGAATCTGCTGCCTGCGTAGTCATCGGCGTCCGCGGCGCGACGGCCGTTGCCGTGCACGTAGATCACTGCAGCTTCCTGGGCGATCCCGACCAGCTCCGCGTCCGGCGGGACGGTGAACTCGTGAGTCGTCTCGGGTTCACTCGATTCCTCTGGATCGGCGACCTGCAGGCTGACGGTGCTTTTGCCGTCTTCACGGTCACAGTCGGCCAGGACGGCGAGCAGGTCCTTGCGGGTCTGTGCCGACGTGAACCGGCATCCGTCCAACGGCTGCACGTCCGCCTTCACAGGAGCCTCGACGTGTCCGGTCTCCACCGTACGGACGAGGTCAGAACGCCACAGTTCCGCCCGGTCGTCGCTGATCACACCAATGTGGTCGAGGGAGCGGAAGAACCGGACATCCGTACTGCCGAGTGCGGAGCGGGTGTCCTGGTAGCGGCCGGTGGAGGCGCTGAGGGACGTGACGTCCGAGCACCCTTTCGGTCCGCGGTAGACAACCACGACACGCCCCCAGTTACCCGCGACACCACAGAGCTCGCGGTCGCGGCTGTAACTCCATGCTTCCTGACCATCGTCGACGGAGACACCGCTCACCCGGTCACCGTCACGGACGACGGCGGTCCCGTCCACCAGGACAGGCTCACCGGAGTCGGACGGGAGCGAATGCGTGCGCCAGATCTCGTCGAGGTTCTCCGGCGGTGCATCGGCTGCCGACGGTGCCGCGACGGCCTCACCGGGGCCTGCTTCGGTACGGGATGTACCCCGGGAATCGGAGAAGAACCAGGTCCCCAGGACCAGGAGCAGTACGGTAACCGTGATCAGTGCGGTGACGATCAGATCGGTCCGCGACCGTTGTTCAGTGGGAACTCTGCCGCCCTGCTGGAGACGGAGCCGGTTCACTGCCGCGGCTTCCTCTTCGCCGGTGCTGTCGCCGATGCCGACCCCTGGACCTTACGTGGCGGCCCGACACGGTCCCGGACATCGTCGGGAAGGTCGAACTCGGCGAGAAATTCCGGGGACCCCGAGAACCACTGTGGTGGGTTATTCCGGCCGAGGTCCAGGGTTTCGTCGATGGCCCTCCAACGGGTCACTTCGTCCCACCCGACCAGGGTGACCGCCACGCCGGAGCGTCCCGCGCGTCCCGTGCGGCCGATACGGTGCACATAGGTCTTGTCGTCCTCGGGGACCTGGTAGTTGATCACGTGCGTGACGTCGTCGACGTCGATGCCGCGGGCGGCGACGTCGGTGGCCACCATCACGCTCACCCGCCCTTCCCGGAATGCGTTCAGTGAATTCTCGCGGTCCTTCTGCCGCATGTCCCCGTGGACGGCGCCGACGTCGAAACCGAGTTCGGCCAGGTCCCCGGCGATGATGGCTGCCTGGCGTTTGGTTTTGGCGAACACGATTGTGCGTCCCCGACCCGGTGTCTGCAGGATCCGGGCGAGCACGCTCATCCGGTCGAGCTTGTGGGACTGGAACACTGTCTGCCGGGTGGTGACGTGGGTAGCGCGGGCGTCGTCCAGGTCTGCACGGATCAGAACCGGGCGGTTCATGAACTCCCGGGTCAGAGCCACAATCGGCCCCGGCATTGTCGCGGAGAAGAGCATTGTCTGCCGCTCTTCGGCGGTCTGCGCCATGATCTTCTTGACATCGTCGAGGAATCCCTGATCGAGCATCTCATCGGCCTCGTCCAACACGAGGACCTCGACGTGGGAGAGGTCGAGGTGCCCTTGACGCGACAGGTCGAGCAACCGGCCGGGCGTGCCGACGACGAGGTCGGTCCCGCCGTCCAGCGCGGCGATCTGCTTCTCGAAGGGCACACCGCCGTAGATGGTCGTCACGGTGAAGGGACGTCCGGCAGCCGTGACGTGCCGGGATGCCGCGGCGAGGTCGCCTGCCACCTGGATGCCCAGTTCCCTGGTGGGAACCACGACCAGACCGCGGACGGAGCCGTCGAGCTCGCTGACCGCGGCATCGTCGAAGAGCCTGTCGAGTAGAGGAATGCCGAATCCCAGGGTCTTTCCCATCCCGGTGCGCGCCTGCCCGATGAGGTCCTTGCCGACCAGGGCGAGCGGCAGAGTGCGCTCCTGGATCGCGAAAGCCTCCGCGATCCCGTCTTCCTCGAGCGCATCGACGATCTCGGCGGCCACACCGAGATCCCGGAACGTTGGTCGCACCACGGGCGTCATCCCCTCCATCGTCTTATCTTCGTTCGTCGCTATGATGGTCCACGTTACAGTCATCGCAATGCGAGAGAGAAAGAAAGGCCTGAAGGCACCCTATGGACATCAAGGTCGGATTCGTCGACAACCCCCGCGATCTCGTCATCACCAGTGCAGATGAGCAGGACGCAGTCGTGGCAGAGGTGGAGAAGTTCCTCACCTCGGAGGAGGCCGGCTCGGCAAGCACCCTGACCCTCAAAGACAACAAGGGGTCGGTGTTCGTCATCGTGCGTAACCAGGTGGCTTACGTGGAGGTCGGTTCCTCGGCACAGCGTCCGGTCGGGTTTATCTGAGCCGGCCCATCTGATTCATCTGACACAGCCGAGTAAACTGCATGCCTTCCGACGGATCCCCCCACGACCCCACGCCCCGACCGGGGCGAGAAGACGGGCAGATTCGCCGGGAGCGCTTCAGTATGCCCAGATCGACCGGGGGGACAGCCCCTGGTGCCACTGAGCAGACCCGTGGGGCGGAACAGTTCCGGCAGCGTCAGCTACGCCGTCGCCGGTGGCTCAGCGCCGGTGGAGCCCTGGTTTTCCTGCTCACCGTCGCCGTTGTCGCGGAGCTCGTGGTTGCCGGGGGAAAAGACGACACGGCAGACCTCTCGGGCGTCTCGGAGGTGTCGGACGCAGGTGCGTCGGAGGATGTTGCCGACGAACCGCAGGACGGCCCCGTGCCCGGTGACGCGCCGGACGCGGGCGGTGTAGGCGAACTGCCCTCCGGGGGGACAGTGACGGCGCGGGGTGACGGGGACTACCGCGGTGTCGGGTCAGCGGGAATGACCGCCGGCGACCCGGACAGGGATGACGCAGACACCTACAGCTTCGTTGTGGAGGTCGAGAACGGGCTCGACGTCTCCTCATTCGGGGGTGGGGACGCGTTTGCTGCGGCTGTGGACGCGACGCTGTCTGATCCGCGGTCCTGGATCTCAGACGGTACCTTCGCCTTCCGGCATGTCAGCGTCACTGACCGGCGTGCGCCGGACCTGAGGATCCGCCTGACCAGCCCCGAGACGACACGGGAGGTGTGTGGTGCCCAGATTGAGCTGGAGACCAGTTGTTTCGTCCGTGGGCCGGACGTCGAGGGGGAGCGACGGGGGGCAGCGGCAGCCGGACGCGTCGTCGTCAATGCCGCCCGGTGGGTCCGTGGGGCGACGACGTTCGAGGGCGACCTCGGCTCCTACCGGCAGTACCTCCTGAACCATGAGGTCGGCCACGGGCTGGGGTTCGCCCGGCATCAGGTGTGCCCGGAGGACGGCGTTCTTGCACCGGTGATGATGCAGCAGACTCTGAGTCTCAACAACGGCGAACTCGAGGATCTCGAGGCCGGTGCGGAGTACGGGGAGGCAGGACGGGACGCGACATGCCGCCCCAATTCCTGGCCGTACCCGCACGGGCGTAGTGAGGGGGACCCGGTGGACGTCCGGGACTGAGTGTCCCGGGTGACCTGCGTGTTCGAACGGACACAGGGAACTGTCCGGATCGCGGGTTAAAGTGTGTAGCCATGATCGAGAACTCCACGCCGAATGCATCTGTTCCCGCGGCCGCTCCACCGGCGGCGATCAGGGCAGGTTTCCAGGTGTCCCAGGCCACACCGGTGGAACTCGGTGGTGCGTGGGGCGACGGGTGGCGTTGTGACCGTGCTGTGCTGGTGCCCTCCGAGGACCGTGCTCGGGCGACCTGGACGGCTCAGATGATGGACCGAGTACGTCCCGCCGGTGTTTCCGTCGCCCGGCCACTGCGGTCGACTGACGGCCGGTACGCCGTCGGCGGGTGGACGGCCCGCGGATTCCTCTCCGGTCACCGTGCTCCCCGGTTCGACGAGACAGCGGCCAGTGTCCTGCGGTTCAACGAGGCGCTTGACCAGGCGATGCAGGGGGAGGGTCGCCCACCGTTCCTGGACACGGCGTCGCGGTTGTCCGGCGCCGCCGTTCAGGAACGGGTCCTGAGCGAGACGGAGCTTTTCGCCGTGGCAGAGTCGGCCGCGTGGGCTGATGACCCTACCGATCTGCTCATGCCGGTCATGGACCTGACCGTCGTCCCGCGGGACGATGTCGCCGCAGCCATGGAGAAAGCCACCGGTCTGATGCTCCTCCGAGAGGCAGTCACTGCCCCGGACCAGCTCGTCCACGGTGATGCACTGGGGTGCACCGTCTATGACGGCTACGCGGATCCGGCGATTGTGGACTTCGTGCCTGCCTGGCGCCCCACGGGATGGTCTGTCGCCCTCCTCGTCGTCGATGCGATCGCCTGGGCGAATGCCGAGGACGGTCTGCTCGACCGATGGTCCCATCTGCAGGACTTCGACCAGCTCCTGCTGCGCGCGGTGATGTTCCGCCTGTTCGCCCATGCTGCGGTGCCGGGAACCCTGCCGCAGGCCTGGCCGGGGCTGTCACGGGTCAGTGACGTGGTCGCGGCCAGGGTCGGCGGAGTGCGCCGGGCGATGCCGGTGGACGATGCCTCTGCAGACTCCGCAGATGGAACGGGTGCTGATGCTCCGCTGGAGCAGGGCCCCCGGGGGAACTGAGTCGTGGCCGACGGCACAGGGACAGACAGCACGGCCACGAGTCGTTCGAGACAGGACGCCAGGGAGGACGCAGAGCTCCGGCGTCGCATCGGTTCGGCGGGAACCGTGGATGTGCGCCTGGATACTGACACTGACACTGCCGGCACGCAGGCTGACAGTGCCGGAGAGCCCGCGACACCCCGTCAGTGGGACGGCCTGGCGTCGGCGCTGGTGTCCGGCGACGAGAGGCTGGACACCCGCCTGCCGTACTCCGTGCTGGGTGGGCCCGGCACCGGCAAGACCTCACTGCTCGTCGACACGGTCGTCGATTTTCTCGACAGTGGGGGAACCGCGGACGAGGTCATGGTCGTGGCACCGTCGAAGGAGGCTGCCGGAGCGTTGCGTGACCAGATCGCTGACGCTGTACGGTCCCGGGACGACTACGCCACCACCGGAACAATGGTGCGCTCCGTGCACTCGTGGGCCTTCGCCTTTCTGCGTGCCGTCGCCCAGGAAGATCAGGCGGCGCGGGCAGCACAGCCCCGCCTGATGACGGGTGCGGAGCATGATCTCCAGATCCGCACCCTTCTCCGCGGTCATGCCGAGGACGGCACGGGCCAGTGGCCCGAGGACATCCGTCCGGCACTGCCGCTGGTGGGGTTCGCACGCCAGCTCCGTGATCTCCTGCTGCGCGCGGCCGAGCGGGGGGTCGACGCAACAGCCCTGGCCGAGCTCGGTGCCCGGTACGACGAGCCGATGTGGTCGGCTGCCGGGGATTTCCTCCGTGAGTACGGACAGATCCAGGCACTGTCAGCCACCAACAACCTCAATGCCTCCGAACTGCTGCACACCACCCTTGCTGTCCTCGATGAGCATCCGGAGGTCCTGGAGCGGCATCGTGGCACGATCCGGCTCGTACTCGTCGACGACGCGCATAACCTTGACCCGGCATCGGGCCAGTTCATCTCCCGGTTCATGGTCCCTGGCGTCCGTAGCCTTGTCGCCGGGGATCCGGACCAGTGTGTCTTTCATTTCCGTGGCGCGGATGAAACTTTCCTTACCGGCATCGCCGCCGATGAGGACCGACGGGTCGTGCTCTCCCGCTCACACCGTCTGCCCGGGGGGCTTGTGGCGGCCGTGAACCTCCTGGAGACCCGTCTGCCTGCCCAGCCGACACGGGTGACGGTGCGCGAGGGAAAGACTGCCGGGGGGCCTGCCGGACTGGCGGTGCGGCGTTCCCCGTCCCGGACGGCAGATACCCTCGTCGTCACCGACGAGATCAGGCGGGCACATGTCATCGAAGGCGTGCCGTGGGACGACATCGCCGTCGTCGTGCGTTCGACCGCAGACATCCCGGTCCTGCGACGGGCATTGCTCTCCCACGGAGTACCCGTCAAAGTCGACCCCACCAGTGTTGTCCTGGCGGACCAGCCGTTGGTCAGGGTGATTCTGCTCGCGCTCGACGCACTCGTGCGCCCCTTGAGTGGCGTTGAGATGCAGCAACTCATCGAGAGCCCCATCGGAGGGGCTGATCCGGTGATGCTGCGTCGCGTGGAACGTGCGGTCGCCCCGCTGCTGACCGGCACCGGGATGCGGGCGATGGATGCGGTGACCGCGATCGTCACGGGGCAGGCAGACGCCGAGGAACGAGAACTCTGGACCAGCCGATTCGGACCTCGCGAACAGCAGGTCATCGAGCGCGTCACCCAGGTCATCGAGGCCGGACGGGCTGCGTTGGATCAGAAGACGGCGACGTCACCTGTCGAGGCGGTGCTCTGGGCGGTCTGGCAGGCCGCGGACCTCTCCAGTTCCCTCCAGGTCCAGGCCTTGCGCGGCGGTACCCTCGGATCGCAGGCAGACCGTGACCTCGACGCCGTCATGAGCCTGTTCGACCTTGCCGGCGATGTCGTGGAACGCACGCCCACGGTCACCCTGGAGACTTTCCTGGAGGACGTGAGGTCCCAGGAACTGCCCACCGGAGGGCGCGACCGACGCGGTGTACGACCGGACGCCGTCGAGATCCTTCCCGCCCACGCGGCCGCGGGCAGGCAGTGGGGTGTGGTTGTCGTGGCAGGGGTCCAGGAAGACAGCTGGCCGGCGGGGCCGACCGTGGGGGGACTGTTCGGACAGCAGGAGCTCGTCGATCTCATCGACCGTGGGATCTCACCGCACATCCCGGTGTCCCGTGCGGCCGCTGCGCTGTCTGAGGAGCGACGCCTGTTCCTCCTGGCGGTGTCGCGAGCGCGGATACGCACCCTGGTGACCGCCGTTGACTCCGCAGGTGACGACACCAGCGTCCCCTCGCGTTTCCTCGAGGAGATCGAGGATGCCGCCACAGCCGGAGCGGAGCCGGAAGGCCGTCCGGAGGATACGACGGCGACCGCAGAGCCGTCGCCCGCGGCTGGTCCCGTTGTGTCGTCCATGGCGTCGTCCTTGGCGTCTGCTCTGGCCCCGGCGTTGCCGAGGGTGCTGGCTCTGGAACCGTTGATCGCCGAACTCCGCGATGTCGTCTGTGACGGCAACCGCGCCGGCCATGAACGCGATGCGGCGGCACACAATCTTGCCCGGCTGGCGGAGGCCGGTGTCTACGGTGCGAACCCTGATCAGTGGTGGGGGATCGCACCACCGTCGACCACCGGCCCGGCTGTCGCTCCACCCCGCGGGGACGCCGCGCCCACCGTCCGAATCAGCCCCACCACCCTGGAGTCCCTCGACGACGGTTGCGACACCGTGGCCTTCCTCCGTGGCCTCACAGGAGGGGCGTCCACCGAACAGATGAAGGTCGGCGTACTCATCCATGCTGTTGCCGAGGGGTTCGCCAACGGTCTCGGCTATGACGACGCCCGTGACATCGTCGCTGACGCTGTCCCGTACCTCGTTGACGGTCCGTCGTGGACGGCCGCCCCGCTGACGGACAGTTGTCTCACTGCGGTGGACCGTCTCTACACCTGGATCCTCGAACGGGAGGGGCTGGGCAGAACGGTGGAGGTGGAGCGCACGCTCGAGCGACGCATCGGGACCACCGACGGCGGACTGCCGATCGTCCTCGCCGGACGGGCGGACCGCGTCGAGACCGACGCAGCAGGCCGGTCGACGGTCGTCGATTTCAAGACCGGACGCAGCGCGAAGACGAAGAAGGAGGCTGCGGAAAGCCGGCAGCTGTCCGCCTACCAGCTGCTCATCGACGGGGAACCAGGCATGACCGCTGACGGAGCGATGCTGGTATACCCCCGCCGCGACACCACCACCGTCACGGTGCTGCAACAGGCAGCCATGAGCACCGAGGAGCTGGAGGAGTTCCGGGCGTTGGCCGTCGATGCCGCCACTAGAGTGACCGGCCCGGTGTTCCGGGCGACCGCGGAGAACTGTGAATCCTCCGACTACGCATGTCTGTGCCCGGCCTGCCGGGCAGGGGAGCAGGTGATCTAGGTGGGCACGATCGGCCCGAACGAATTGTCGATGATGCTGGGCCAGCAGTTCGGCCCCACACCGCAGCAGGCAGCCGTCATCGGAGCGGATCCAGGACCGACGCTTGTCGTCGCCGGTGCGGGTGCAGGAAAGACCGAGACGATGGCGGCACGCGTCGTCTGGCTCGTCGCCAACGGACTCGTCGCCCCGGAACAGGTTCTCGGGCTGACGTTCACGAGGAAAGCGGCGCGGGAACTGGGACAACGGATCCGCCGCCGGCTGCAGACACTGGCCGACTCGGGTTTTCTCGACACCCTCCCCGTGGACGATCCCCGCCATGAGGCGCTGCACAACATCATCCCCACGGTGTCCACCTACGACGCCTACGCCGGATCGGTCGTGCGCGAATACGGCCTTCTCCTGCCGATGGAGCCCGCCGGGCGCATCATCTCCGACACGGAACGGTGGATGATCGCCCGCGACGTCGTCAGCGACTGGCCGACCGGATTCACCACCTCCCGGTCACTGCCGTCGATCATTGACGACATGCTGGACCTCTCCGACGAGATGGACAACCACCTCGTCGGTGCCGACCGGGTCGCCGAGGAATGTCGTGTCACCGCTGCGGAGATCGACGGACTGCCCGACCGGGACGGCAAGGCGCTCAAGGGCGTCGACACCACTCTGGAGGCGATCAACGGTGCCCTGACCTACCGTCAGGAACTGTTGGGCCTGGTCGCCGCCTACCGGGACACCCTCAGTGAACGTAACCTGATGACCTTTGGACAGCAGATGTCCAAGGCGGCCCAGCTCGTCCAGTCCCATGACCGTGTCGGAGAGGCGCAGCGCCGCCGTTTCCGGGTTGTGATGCTCGACGAGTACCAGGACACCGGCCACGCCCAACGGGTGCTGCTGCAGAACCTCTTCGGCAATGGCACTGATCCCGCACTCACCGTCACCGCTGTGGGCGACCCGATGCAGTCCATCTACGGTTTCCGCGGTGCGACCGCCGCCAACCTCGCCCATTTCCGCACTGATTTCCCGACCGCCACCGGTCCCGCACCGACACTCGAACTCACCACCTCCTGGCGTAATCCCGCGCGGGTCCTGGACCTGGCGAACACGGTGTCGCGGTGGTCGATGAACACCGACAGCCCTATGGTGTCGCCGCTGTCGGCGCGTCCCGGGGCCGGCACCGGGGAGGTGAAGCTCGGCTGGTTCGACACCCGTGAAGAGGAACTCGACTGGCTCGCCGATGACCTGGCGGCCCGTTACCGGGAGCACCGGGAACAGAAGGCGGACGGTGGCGCACCGTTCTCCGCCGCTGTCCTGTTGCGGAAGAACGCCGACGCTCAACCGATCCATGACCTGTTGCGTGCCAGGGGCGTTCCCGTCGACATGACGGCCGGGCCCGGGCTGCTCGACGTCCCCGAGGTCGCAGACGTCTTCGCCACCCTCCGGGTCCTCGTCGACCCCGGTGACGACATTGCCGTACTCCGGCTGATTACCGGGGTGCGCTGGAACATCGGCGCGGCCGATGTACTCGCTCTAGCCCGACGCGTCGACCAGCTCTCACGACGGGACGGCCGCGCGGTCAGTGGTGACGCCGCCGTATCCTCGGACGAGTCGACCGGGGCGAGCGGCTTCACCGCCTTGGTCACTGAGCAGGCCGGTGACTCCCCGGCGTTGGCGACCGTGCGCCGCAGACTCGCCGAGATCGACCGCGACAGTCACAGAGTGTCGGTCGGCCTGGCCGAGGCATTGGCTGACCTGCGCGGTATGGAGGACTTCGGGATGTCCACCGAGGGCGCCCGACGTCTCGGCGAACTCGGGCGGGAACTGCGGTTCCTACGGCGGCATTCCTTGGCGAAACCGCTCACGGACCTCGTCGCCGACATCGAGAACATGACCGGGGTCCGCACCGAAGTCCTGACCCGCTACCACCGCAGTACCGACCGGTCGATCGGCACCAGTCACCTCGACAAGTTCGCCGAGGTCGTCCGGTCGTTCTCCGAACTCAGCGCATCGAGCCCTGCTGCCCTGGTCGACTATCTGCGCTCGGCCTCCGCCAGGGAGAAAGGGCTCGATCCCGGGGAAGTGGAGGTGCGGACCGACTGCGTCCAGCTGCTCACCGTGCACAAGGCCAAGGGGCTGGAGTGGGAGATCGTCGCCGTCCCCCACGCCACCCGGAAGACCTACGCCGACGCCGTCAAACGTCCCGGCGTGACGTCCTGGACGACCAATGCACGGATCCTGCCGTCAGGGTTGCGCGGGGACGCCGCCACTGGTCCGGACGACGTCACCGGTGCACCGGTGCTCGATCTCAGCGATGTCGAGGACCGTAAGGGCGTGGTTGAGGCGCAGGACAGGTTCAAGGTCGAGCTCGGTGTGCACGGTGCGCAGGAGGACGACCGCCTGTTCTACGTCGCAGTCACCCGCAGCGAACAGACCCTCCTGGTCAGTGGGGCGGCGTTCAACAACGCCGACAAGAAGCCCGTGGACCCCTCGGTTGCGCTCACCCTTCTGCGCGACCGTGCCAGGGCCAGTCACCCGGAGTCCATCGTCACCTGGTCTGACCTGGGCATGGAATACTCCAAGACAGAGCTCCGGCGCCTGGAGAACGGCCCGCACCACCGGGAAGACCAGGTGATGGTGCCGGACAACCCGGCCGCACGCAATGATCTCATCGCCGAGGTGCACCGTGACGCGCCTGCTGCGCCGACGGCGGTGTGGCCGCGTCCCGTCCTCACAGATCCGGAGCGGGAGGGGGCAGCGGCCGTGGCGGACGGCATCCGGAGGGTTCGGGCGGCGCGTGCAGGCATCGCCGCCGAGGAGCCGGGCCGACGCGCCCCGGACGCAGGCACGCTTGCGGACCAGTGGGAGCAGGAGACCAGCGTGCTGATTGACGAGTACCGTGCCGGTGCTGTCCCCGAGGTCGTCGTTCCGCTGGGCACCCGTCTCACTGCGACCGAAGCGGTCTCATTGTCTCGCGACCGTGCCGAGTTCGCCCGACGCCGACGGCGTCCGGTGCCGATGGAGCCGCGCCCGTACACGAAGAGGGGTACCGCGTTCCACAACTGGGTCGAGAAGCAGTACGGCGTCGCGAGCCTCCTCGACGAGGACGAGCTGCCCGGCGCCGCAGACGCGACCCTGACCGACCCTGCGCTGGACCATCTCAAGCAACGCTTCCTCGACAGCGAGTGGGCGCAGCGCACACCCGAGACCGTGGAAGGAGCCTACTCCGTCACCCTCGCCGGTCACGTGTTCGAGGGACGTATCGACGCTGTGTTCCGGGACGGGGACGGGTGGTTCGTCGTCGACTGGAAGACGGGACGCCGCCCCAGTGGTGCTGAACTCGCCTCCGCCGAGCTGCAACTGGCCGTCTACCGTCTGGCGTGGGCGAAAGTTCAGTCGGTCCGACTGGGACGTCCGGTGCCTCCGGAGTCGGTCCGGGCCGCCTTCCACTACGTGCTCGCCAATGAGACCTATGAACCGGGTACACTGCCGACATCAGCGCAACTGGCCGCACTGATCGGTCAGGACCACGGCGACGGTGCAGAGGGTAGCGGAGACAGGGAGGGGCAGCAGTGGTGAATGACAGGCTCAGAGACCGGTTCCGGTCCGACTCGGACATCGACGCCCTCCCACCACGGTCACTGATCAAGATCATCAACATCCCGGCCAGTGCGCCGGTCAGTCCGTGGTGGTTGATCAGTCGACGGATGATCTACGCCCTCGCTCTGATCTTCGTCTCCTCGGCCGTGGTCTACATCGACCGGGACGGTTATACCGGCGTGGTCACCTTCCTCGACGCTGTCTACTATTCAGCGGTGTCCCTGTCCACGACCGGCTACGGTGACATCACACCGGTCACCCAGTCTGCACGGCTGGTCAACATCCTCGTCATCACACCGATGCGGGTCATCTTCCTGATCCTCCTGGTCGGCACGACACTGTCGGTGCTGACCGAGGAATCCCGTAAGACCCTGCAGATCCGCCGTTGGAGAAGGCACATGCGCAATCACACCGTCGTCATCGGGTACGGGACCAAAGGCCGGGCGGCGACGACCGCACTGCTCGCCGACGGCGTACCGTCCTCGCAGATCGTCGTCGTCGACTCTGACCCCGAGGCGCTCACCCACGCGTCCTCCCGGGGTCTGGTCACTGTCCAGGGGCAGGCCACGCGCTCGGACGTCCTGAAGCTGGCGGGTGTGACCCGCGCCAGGGCCGTGGTCGTGGCACCCAACCAGGACGATACGGCCGTGCTGATCACGCTGTCGGTGCGGGAGATCGCCGCCTCGGCGACGATCGTGGCCTCGGTCCGGGAGTCGGAGAACTCCCACCTGCTGCGACAGTCGGGAGCGGACTCCGTTGTCGTCTCTTCCGAGACCGCCGGGCGCATGCTGGGACTGGCCACCGTCAGCCCGTCGGTGACCGGCATGATGGAAGATCTGCTCAGTCCGGACGAAGGATTCTCTGTCGCTGAGCGGGTGGTCGGGGAGGACGAGGTGGGCGGCAACCCCCGCAATCTCGAGGACATCGTCCTCGGTGTGGTGCGGTCGGGCGTGCTCTACCGGGTCGATTCCTCGGAGGCAGAAACCGTGGAACCTGGCGACAGGCTGCTCTACATCCGCCGCATCACCGGTGGCCCCGACACCAACTGAAACCAACTGACACCCACTGACACCCACTGACCTGAACCACTTCACCCGACGGAGGCGAGAACACCAACCGTGTCAGGACGACTCGACCAGCTCAACCTGGATGCACTGGACCCCGAACAGCTCCGGGCGGCTACCGCTCCCCGTGGTCCGGTGAGCATCATCGCTGGAGCCGGAACCGGCAAGACCCGGACGATTACCCACCGCATCGCCCACCTGGTGTCCGGGGGGTTCGTCAACCCCGACCACGTCCTGGCGGTGACCTTCACCAACCGGGCGGCGGCAGAACTGCGGGAGCGGCTCACCATGATGGGTGTGGCTCGGGTGCAGGCGAAGACGTTCCACGCGGCGGCGATGCACCAGTTGCGCTACTTCTGGCCCAAGGTCATGGGCGACACACCCTGGGAACTACTGGATTCCAAGTTCCCACTGGTCGCCAGGATCACCCGCGCCGTCGGGCTTGAACCCGACCGTACGCTGCTGGCCGACCTGCTCGGTGAGATCGAGTGGTCCAAGGCGTCGCTGATCGCGCCGACGTCCTACCCGTCACATATCGGCCCGGACCGCCGGGACTGCCCGGTCGAGCCCGAGAAGTTCGTGAAGATCTTCGAGGGGTACGAGCAGGCCAAGGCCACGCCGGACCGGGTGCTGCTCGATTTCGATGATCTCCTGCAGTCCATGGCAGGTCTGCTCGAGTCGGAGGTCGGTGTCGCCGATGAGTTCCGGGAGCGTTACCGCACGTTCGTCGTCGACGAGTACCAGGACGTGACGCCCCTGCAACAGCGGCTGTTGGACGCCTGGCTCGGTGACCGGGACGATCTCACGGTCGTTGGCGACGCTAACCAGACGATCTACTCCTTCAACGGTGCGACCCCGGACCACCTGCTGAGGTTCTCCACGAGGTTCCCTGACTCCACCACGGTCCGCCTGCACCGCGACTACCGTTCCACGCCGCAGGTCGTCGATCTGGCGAACCGGGTCATCGGTCAGGCCAAGGGCCGGGCGGCAGGCACCCGCCTGGTCCTGGAGGGACAGCGACCACCAGGCCCGGATCCCGAGTTCTCCGAGTACCCGGACGAGACCGTCGAGGCCGACGACGTGGCCCGTCGCATTGCTGAGCTCATCAAGCAGGGGGTGCCTGCTGCGGAGATCGCGGTGCTCTACCGCATCAACGCCCAGTCGGCGGCCTTCGAGTATGCTCTCGACCAGGCGGGTATCGCCTACCAGGTCAAGGGGGGCGACGGCTTCTTTCAGCGCGCTGAGATCCGACAGGCGGTGCAGGCGCTCGGTCAGGCGGCACGAAAGGTGCAGGCACGTGCCCAGGATGGATCGCAGGACCAGTCCACGGGGAACCTTGTCGACCAGGTCCGGGCCGTCCTGCTGCCCGTCGGCCTGACCCCGGCCGAGCCCGAGGGTGCCCAGGAACGTCAGCGGTGGCAGTCGTTGAGTGCTCTGGCGGATCTGGCCGGTGAACTGACGGCCACCACACCGGGGCTCGACCTTCCGGGGCTGATGGGGCTGCTCAAGGAACGCGCCCAGGCGAAGAATCCACCCCGGATGCAGGGCGTGACCCTGGCCAGTATCCACGCGGCGAAGGGGCTCGAATGGGACGCGGTGTTCCTTGTGGGCCTCGTCGACGGGACGCTTCCCATCCGGCACGCACTCAAGGGCTCGCATTCAGAGGATGCGATCGAGGAAGAACGCCGGCTCCTCTATGTCGGGGTCACCCGTGCCCGGGAACATCTTCACCTGTCGTGGTCACAGGCCCGGCAGCCTGGCGGCAAGGCGACCCGGCGCCGGACACGTTTCCTCGACGGCATGGTCCCCTGGGAGGCAGAACGTGCTGCGGAACAGAAGGCCCGGCAGTCGACCGCGGGTCAGAAAGGCTCGAAGTCGAAGCCACGGGATTCCTGTGACACCTGTGGGGCTCGCCTGACCACCCCGGAACAGCGCATCCTCGGGCTGTGTGACGCCCACGCCGGGGACATCGACCAGGTTCTGGTCACCGAGCTGCGTAGTTGGCGTAGCACCATGGCGAAGTCGCGTGACGTCCCCGCCTATGTCGTGATGAGTGACGCGACGTTGCGTGCGGTCTGCCACCGGGCACCGACCACGGCGCAGGAGCTCGTCCAGGTGCCGGGGATCGGTCCGATGAAGGTCGAGCAGTTCGGGGAGGACATCCTCGGCATCATCCGTAACTTCCGCTGAGCTGAGTCAGAACAGGTGTGCACAGGCCGGCCCCGAATTCACCGCGCAGGAGCCGCCTGGCACGACGGACATCCGGGGAGACGCAACGGAAGGGTCCTCGACGTGGTCAGATCCACCGGATCGAGGAACCGTCGCGTGCCCAGTCCCTCCGGTGTCCAGTCTGACAGTGACATCCCGGGCCCCAGCGCATCCCGGACGACGTCGGCGACGACGGCCGACGCGACCTCGGTCATCCCTGACCCCGGGCGACCGACGCTGCCGGGGGACTGGGCGCGGATGAGCCGCCAGTCAGGGTCTTCCCCCAGGAGCTGGGTGTCCAGGCACGTCAGACACGGTGTGTCTCCCGGACGAACCAGCGGACCGACCACCACGTTGCCGTCGACCACACCACAGGGCAGGTGTGGTACTCCCTGGACCATGAGCCGATGGGTGACGTCCTGCGGCGGGAACAACTGTCCGGCGAGAACCACCAGGGACGAGGGCCCCAACCGTCCGAAGGCCGGAGCCCCGGGGGTGACTGCGGCGGCGGTGACGCCGCGGCGCATCAGGTCCTGCAGGACGGTGGAGGCCATGGCGGCTGGGCCGGTGACATGGACTGTCGTGCCGGTGGCGGGGACAGGCCGGAGGAGACCGGCGGTCCTCAGGTCATCAACGACGCCGGCGGCGTGCTCGGCGGTGAAGCCACAGTACCCGAGCCGCGTCACCAGCTCGCCCGCCGCGACAGGTCGCATCGTCTCCCGGAGGACGAGCATGACCTGGTTGGCTGAGACCCCGGTCGGCATCGTGAGGACCAGAGAGTGTCCCGGCAACGTCCCGAACTGGAGGTGGTGTGGGGAGCGCAGGATCAGCGAGGTGGCGTCCCTCAGTATCACCATGTTGTCGCCCCCGACAACGGTCGATGTCATGTAAAATCCCCCTGACTGGCACACAAGCTCTCGACACGCACAGTGTAGCCTGCGCTCCGCCACTGTGCAGCGGGTCGACGAGACCACGGAAGGTGACACATGGCAGGACGGCGACGTACCCCCACAAGGGCTCAACTCGAGGTCGTCGATGATTTCGCCCCGGATGTCGAGATCCGGTTGTCCGCCCGTCGCGAGCGCACCATCGCCGGGAGGATGGAGCGGGGGAGAGTGATCGTGCTCGCCCCGATGTCCATGGATGCGACGAATCTGCGCCGTAGCACCTCTGACCTGGTCGAACGGGTGAGGCGGCGTAACAGTGCTGCGGCGGGCCAGGCATCCGACGATGACCTGATGCTGCGTGCGGCGGAACTCAACGACAAGTACCTGGAAGGACGTGCAGAGTTCCGGAGCGTGCGCTGGGTGGGGAACATGACACGGCGATGGGCCAGCTGTTCGGTCGACTCCGGCCGGATACGGGTCTCTGACCGGCTGAAGGAGGTTCCCGGCTATGTCCTTGACTCAGTGATCATCCATGAGCTGGTGCATACCTGGATTCCGGACCACGGACCTGATTTTCACGCGTGGGCGGCGAAAGCCCCACAGGCGGAACGCGCTGCGGGGTACCTGGAAGCCTATGGACGGTGGGGCGTCGGACGGGACGACGACTCCGGTGACGTGGACTGACTACGACTACTTGTCGTCGCGGTTCTCGTCGTCGTCTCTGTTGTCGTCGTTGTCACTGTCTTCCGGCGCGTCGAACCCCTTGTTGATCTCACGCTCGAGGCGCTCGATCTCGCCGATCGGATCGAAGCCGTCAACGTCCTCCTGGGAAGCCAGGATGGAGTCGATGAATCCGGCGGGTGAATCGAGGTCGCTGTCGACGGGAAGGAAGTCGGGGTGGTTCCAGACGTCGTCGCGGCGTTCGATGCCTACGGCCACGGTCAGTCGTCGCCACAGTTCAGCGGCCTCGGAGGCCTTCGGGGCAGAGAGGCTGATTCCCACCGTCTTCACCAGGGACTCCATCCCGGGCTGGTCGTTGTCACGGTAGACCGACCAGGCGGCACCGATGCTCGACGCGACGGGAAGCCGCTCGCCCAGTGCTTCACCGACGACGACGTCGACCCACCCCTCAATCAGCGACAGGCTGGTCTCGAGTCGGACGCGGGCGTGATCAGTGGAGGAGACGATGGTGGGGGAGAGGTCGGAGTTCTGCAGCTGTGACATCATCTCCTGGAGCTTCTCCGGGTCGCCCAGCATCTCCGGATTGAATTCCTGACTGGCTTCCTCGAGAGCGGAATTGTCCAGGCTCAGACCGGTGGCGAACTCCTCGACATCGAGGATCACCCGCTCCACCAGCCACGGAACATGCTGGAAGAGCCGCAGGTGAGCTGCTTCGCGGGCGGCGAGGTAGATCAGTGTCTCCCGGCGTTCGGCGCCGAGCTTCTTCGACAGATCGTCGAGCCGGTCGGTGGCGATGGCGGCGACTGAGCCTTCTGCGAGCGGGATACCCCATTGGGTGGACATCGCGACACTGCCGGCCAACTCACCCAGCGCGCGGCCCAGCTGCATACCGAAATTCATGCCGTTGACCTGACTGAAGATGCCCATCATGGGGCCCATCTGGGAGCGGATCTCCTCCGGCATCCCCTCCATGGTTGCATCGCCCAGTTTCTCGGCGAGTGGATTGATGACCCGTTTCCACCGTGGGAGAGTCTCGTCCAACCACTGGGACCCGGTGAAAGCGACGGAGCCCGTGGCCCCGGCCGGGAGGGTGGTGGCTTCGTCCAGCCAGAGTTCCACCAACCGCACGGACTCGGCGACGGCTTGGCTGTCTTTTGCGGCGGGGTGGCTCTTCGCCGCGCTGCCAGAGAGCTGTTGGCGTGCGATCCGCTCGGCGAGGGCGTAATTGACCGGCCCTTGCGCGTCCGGTGAGTTCATGTCTTTACCGAAGCCGCTCAGCATTGAGCCGAACTGACCGAGGATGTCTCCCAGACCCGGTCCCTGCTGGCCGCCCTGACCCCCCTGGCCACCCTGGGGGCCGAAGAACATGCCGAACGGGTTGGCTCCGAAGCCGAACGGATCGTTCCCGGAGTTTCCGTTCTCGTTCTCCCGCCGTCGACGCTCGTCGTCGGACTCATCGTCAGGACCGTTGAAACCGAATCCGAAATTGCTCATGCCACGAGCGTACCCGCGTGCTTCCGTGCTCCCCACCGTCATCCGTGCGCTGACAGCGAACACCGTGGATGTCGGTGCGGGGCTGTAAGGTGACCGGGGTGAGTTCCAGTATCCCTCCCCACAGTGACACCGGCGAGACCACCGAGACGACCCAGGCCACCGACACCACGACGTCGACCGCCGGTGGTCGACGCCGATTCCGGACTGTCGTCGTCGGGTTGCTTCCGGTGGTTGCACTGGCGGCGTTGCTCGCGATTCCGACGATTCCGGGAACCGATGTGAACCTGACCGTTCCTTTTGCGGCGGAAGGCGAGGGGCCGACCTACGACACGCTGGGTGAGGTCAACGGGACGCCCGTGGTGGACATCACCGGCACCGATGCGGAACTGGACGACGACCTGGCAGATTCCGAGGGCCAGCTCAATATGACGACCGTCGCGGTGAGGACCAAACTCAGTCTCGCTGAAACGATGAAGCGGTGGCTGGGCAGCGATGACACCATTGTTCCGGTCGAGCAGGTCATCCCCTCTGATTCGACACCGGAGGAAGTCGCCCGCCGGAACGCCGCCGCATTCGCGGCATCGGAGTCCAACGCGACCGTCGCTGCGATGGGCTACCTCGACCGGCCGCTGGAAACCACCGTCTACGAGATCGCCGACGATGCGCCGGCTGCCGGGGCGCTGCGTGAGAACGACGTCATCACCGCCGTGGACGACACGGACGTGACGCTGCCTGCCGAGGTCGCTGACGCCGTCGCCGAGCACGCCCCGGGTGACGACGTCGAGCTGACGGTACGGCGCGGGCAGGACGAGGTCACCGAATCCGTGACCCTCGGCGAGGTGCCGGAGGAACTGCGGACGAACTCCGCGGCGACAGCGGCTGAGGACGCCGGTGAGTCCGACAGGGCGTACCTGGGGGTCACGATGGTGGCCCAGCCCGCCGGGGACCTGAAGGTCCGTTACAACCTGAAGGATATCGGCGGGCCGAGCGCCGGGCTGATGTTCTCGCTCGCCGTCGTCGACAAACTCTCCCCGGGCGACATCAGTGGTGGGAAGTTCGTCGCCGGTACCGGCACGATCTCGGCGGACGGCTCCGTGGGGCCGATCGGCGGAATCACCCACAAGATCGCTGCCGCCCAGCACGCCGGCGCCGAAGTCTTCCTGGTTCCGTCCGGCAACTGCAGTGAGGCGACGGGGAGGTCCTACGACGGGGACATCGACCTGTTGTCGGTCGACTCCCTTGACGGCGCGGTGGACGCGATGGAGAAGTACAACAACGGGGGAGATGCGCCCACCTGCGGCTGACTCAGTCTTCGAAGGTGAAGCGCAGCATGGAGGTGACTCCCGGGGCGATCTCCGCTCCGTCCATGCCGCCGAGGAGTTCGACCTTATCTTCCGCGAAAGGGTCGGCGGCGATGTCGTCCTCGGACGGGCGCAGCTGGAGCAGTGTGCGGTCGGGCCCCCCGTCGACCACACCGGTGAAGATCCGTGCCTGACGCGGAGTGGCGTCCGGGTCCGCGGAATTGCGGAACATGATCTCCTGGGCGAGCACGGCGCCGACGACGACGTCAGGCCACCGCACGGTGGCGATATATTCGCCGAGCTCGTCAGAACCAGGGCGGATGTGGTCGGGGAGGCCGTCCTGGACGACCAGGGCGAGGGGAGAGGCGTCAGTGTCGTTGTCATGGTCCCCGGCGGCGATGACGTCCTGGACGAGTTCCGTAGGTACCAGTGCAAACAGCGTGGCCGGGCGATCCCATCCTTCGGCGTGCACGAAGTCGACGGCCTCGCGGAGAGCGGCGTTGAGCGGACGGATGTCGCTCGTGTGGTTACTGGCGTTCATCTTGGGAGGACCTCACGGTGACGGCGGATGGGTGCGGACAGTAGTCTAGACGTAGACAGTTTTGTCGTCGGAATCCGACAGCCCGCGCATCCGGTGCCATCCCCGCCGGAATCAGGGGTCGGTCCGACTCTCATGACCGACAGCAGGAGAGAACTGAACCCTTGAGCATCCCGGAGATTCCAAAACCCGGACGCAGAACCAAGATCCTCGGCACCGTCGCCGTCGTGATTGCTCTGCTCTTTTTCCTTGTCCCGGTCCTGGTCTCGAACTACACGGAACTACAGTGGTTCCGGTCGATCGACTTCCAGGCCATATTCCTCAGCGTTCTCGTGACCCGGGTGATTCTGTTCATCGTGTTCGGGCTCGTGGCCGCTGCCATCGTCTGGGGTGCGTGTTTCGCCGCGTTCCGGGCCGCGCCGAAAGAATCGGACTTTCCCGACGTCTCCGAGATCGGGCTCGGCGGTGATGACTCGCCGTTGACCGCGAACCGCGCGGAGATCCGGAAGGCCATCCGTCCGTTCCTCGTCATCGTCCCGCTGATCGCCGGTGTCATCACCGGCATGATCGCCCAGGGAAACTGGCGGACTGTCCGGTTGTTCCTCTCCGGTGGTGATTTCGGCGTCCAGGATCCTCAGTTCCAGATGGACCTCGGGTTCTACGCCTTCACCCTGCCTCTGCTGACGTTTGTGCTGGGCACGGTGTCCGTGCTGGTCATTGTGGCGTTCCTGGTGAACCTGCTGGCCCACTACCTGCTCGGGACGATCAGTACCGGCAACCCCCGGGCCGGTGAGAAGGCCCGCATCGGTGCTCCGGCGCGTCGCCAGTTGGTGATCATCGCCGGTATCTGGATGCTGCTCAAGGCAGTCGACTACTGGTTCCAGCGTTACGCGCTGCTGAACAACCAGCACGACACCTTCACCGGTGGTTCCTACACCGACATCAACGCGATCCTGCCGGCGAAGATCCTGCTGCTGGTCGTCTCCCTGTTCGTCGCTGCCATGTTCTTCAGCTCGATCCTGCTGAAGGATCTGCGTGTTCCGGCTCTCGCGGTCGGCCTGATGATCGTGGCGAACCTTGCCATCGGTGTGGGCTGGCCGGCAGTGATGGAACAGTTCTCGGTCAACCCGAACCGCGCCGAGAAGGAGCGGGAGTACATCGCCCGCAACATCGAGTCGACCCGTCAGGCCTATGGCATCGAGACCGCGCAGGACAGCGCCCGTGAGGGTTACGAGAACCCGGACGGTCAGGTGACCTACGAACGGAACTGGGGTGGACAGACCTCGGGCGATGCCAGTGAGCGTCGCTCCATCGCCGACGATGACGCGACTCTGTCCAATATCCGCCTGCTGGATCCGGACGTGTTGTCGCCGACGTTCACTCAGCAGCAGCAGCTGCGTAACTTCTACGGTTTCCCCGACGAGCTCTCGGTGGACCGTTACGAGGTCGACGGCGACATGCGGGACTTCGTCGTCGCCGCACGTGAGATCGACCCGAATGCCCTGTCGGGAAACCAGACGGACTGGATCAACCAGCACACCGTCTACACCCACGGCAACGGCTTCATCGCCGCACCGGCGAATACCGTGGACGAGGTCGCGCAGGACGCCGCCTCCGCCCGTGGTGGCTACCCGATCTACACTGTCGCCGACCTGCAGAACATGGAGAACGACCGGCAGACCGGCGAGCTGGACCTGGAGATGGAGCAGCCCCGCATCTACTTCGGTCCGGTCATCGCCGGTGCGGATGCGGCGAACGCCGACTACGCCATCGTCGGTGATGACGGGTCGGGTACTCCGCGTGAGTACGACACGGACAACTCCGAGTACACCTACACCGGTGAGGGCGGCGTGGACGTGTCCAACATCTTCCACCGGGCCCTCTACGCCGCGAAGTTCCAGGAGATGAACATCCTCCTGTCCGACGTCATCGGCGACGACTCGAAGATCCTCTACGACCGGGACCCGCGCGAGCGTGTCCACAAGGTCGCCCCGTGGTTGACCACCGACTCGAAGACCTACCCGGTCGTCATCGACGGCAGGATCAAGTGGGTCGTGGACGGCTACACCACCCTGGAGAACCTGCCGTACTCCGAGCGCACCCAGCTCGACTCCGCCACCGAGGATGCTCTGACCGAGGATCCCGCATCGCAGCAGCGTGCGGTCACCAACGACGTCAGTTACATCCGCAACTCCGTCAAGGCGGTCGTGGACGGCTACGACGGAACGGTCGACCTCTTCGAGTTCGATGAGGAGGACCCCGTCCTCAAGGCATGGGAGGGCGTCTTCCCGAATGTGGTGAAGCCGAAGGAGGAGATCAGCGACGAGCTGATGGAGCACCTGCGGTACCCGGAGGATCTTTTCAAGGTTCAGCGTGAACTGATCGCGAAGTACCACGTGGACGATCCCGGAACATTCTTCACCAATGACGCATTCTGGTCCGTCCCCGGTGACCCGACGGCGCCTGAGGGCGGCCAGGAGCTCAACCAGCCGCCGTACCACGTGGTGGCGACGGACCCGGAGACGAACCGTCCGAGTTTCCAGCTGATCACCCCGTTCCGCGGTCTGCGTCGTGAGTTCCTCGCAGCGCATATGACGGTCAGTTCTGACCCGGAGACCTACGGTCGAATCTTCGTCCGCCAGCTGCCGACGAATACGCAGACGCAGGGTCCGAAGCAGGCACAGGACACCATGATGTCCTCTGATGAGATTGCCCGTGAGCGCACGCTGTTGGAGGGCACCAACACCCTGACCAACGGCAACCTGTTGACACTGCCGGTCGGTGACGGACAGATCCTCTACGTCGAACCGGTGTACTCCCAGCGTGCCGATCAGGAATCGGCGTTCCCGAAGTTGCTGCGCGTGCTGGTCAGCTACAACGGTTCGGTCGGTTACGCGCCGACGGTCGGCGAGGCTCTCGAGCAGGTCGGTATCGACCCGGATGCGGTCACGGAAATCGCTGAGTCCGGCGGAGACGCCGCTGACGAGAACGCCGCAGCGGCCGGCGAGGACGGGTCGGATTCCGATTCGGATTCCGACAGCACCTCCACCTCGACCCCGTCGTCGTCAGCGGCCGAGACCCCCGGCACCGGATCGGGTGGAGGCAATGAGCCGTCGGAGGACCAGCTGTCCGCAATCCGTGACGCCATGGACCGGGTCAACGACGCCCGGGAGAACGGTACCTTCGAGGAGTTCGGTCGAGCACTGGATGATCTGGACGCGGCCGTGGAGGACGCCCAGTAAGAAGCGGTGAGACAGTCCAGCGCATCGGTGACGAAAACCCCGGTGCGCTGGACTTTTTCCTGTCAGTTGGTCGCGATTTCACATTTGTCGTCGACTGCGTTACGCTATGGGAGTCGCTGACACGGAGAGCAACGCTCTCCGGGACAGTTACCCGTCGCGGGGTGGAGCAGCTCGGTAGCTCGCTGGGCTCATAACCCAGAGGTCGTAGGTTCGAATCCTGCCCCCGCTACTAGATGGACCCCCTGGCCGGTGATTATCACCGGCCAGGGGGTTTTGCGTTTCGCGGTTGTACTGACGGGACCGGTGTATTCGTCCCCGGTCTACGCCGAGTTCACCTGGCGGTCATCGTGACGGCCTACACTTCTCCTGTCCGGAATGCTTCCGGTGGCCCGCAGGCCGAAGACTGACAGAGGAGATCGTGGTGTCGCCGTCCACCCGCCAGAACACTATCCGCCGTATACCCCTCATTGCTGTCTCACCAGTCCTCACGGTGGCCCTGGTGGCGGGGACGGTGACTGTTCCTGCACACGCACAAGCCGCTGGTTCGTCGGCGCTCACAGAGGCGGTGGGGGAGTACCTCCCCGCCATCTTGCCGGCGGTGCAGCACCACGGTGCTCCGGTACCGGAACCGCTGTCGTTGTCCGATTACGGCTGGTACATCTCTGACCTGAGTTCCTACGACGGTGGCATCTACTACGATGTCGTCAGCAGCTTCAGCGACCTCCGGGACAATCATCCCGAGGTGATGAAGGACAGTCTCGATACCGTGGTCGACGTCAACAACAGTGCGGATCCAGAGACCGTTCGTCGTGCCCAGGTCGACGCCGCCGCCGACGACGGTAATCTCCTCACCGCACTGTCTGATGCGTTCGGATCCACGCTCGGAGAGGCACTGCGCACGTCACTGCAGGAGCATCGGCTGCCGAAGACGCGCACCCTCATGGACTCCGGGTATCTGTCCCGCGCGGGTGGTCTGGCAAGCTCCACGCTGATTGAGAAGGAGATCTTCAACTACGACCGCCCCTTCGTCGTTGCTCCTGACCGGATCACAAAACACACTGGCGGGGGCAACGAAGGACTCTACGACCTCAGCGGGTCGGCGGCTTTCCCGTCGGGTCACACCAACCAGGCGAGCTGGACTACGACGCTGCTTGCTGTGCTCCTGCCGGAGTTGGCACCACAGCTGCTGGCCCGGGGCGCCGAGGCAGGGTACAACCGCATGGTGATGGGGGTGCACTACCCGCTGGACGTCGTCGGTGGACGGATGACGGGGCAGGCCGCGGCGGCTGACCGGTGGAATGATCCGAAGATGCGGACAGTCCTCACCCAGGCGGGCCAGGAGCTCCGCGCTGAGCTGGAGTGGCGTACAGGGATGCCGCTGGCCGAAGCCGTCGCCACAGACACGCCGTACCGCTCAACTGGCGTGGCTGTCGGAGAGTACACCTCGAGGATGACTCACGGGCTCCGTCGGGTAGGGGATCCGGAAGCACCGCTCACTGTCCCGCAGGGAGCGCCGGAACTGCTCGTGACTGCGTTCCCCGACCTGAGCTGGGGGCAGCGTGCGCGGGTCCTGGCGGCGACGGCGTTACCTGCCGGCTATCCGCTCGACGACCAGTCGCCGAAAGGGCGCGCGGTGGGAAGTTGGCAACGGATGAATCTCGCTGCCGCCTTCGCCGCCGATGTTGAGGTAGGGCAGGGTGCTGCCCTGATGGTCAACGGTCGCCCGGCCTGAGGCCTCTGAACGTTCGACACCCCCGTCCCTGGTTGGTCCGGACGGGCCGGGGCCAACCAGGGACGGGGGTGTCAGAGTGCGCGGGGGGTCGCGGGGGCCAGGGGCGGTATCAGGCGGAGGCCGTCGCTGAGTCCTTCGCTTCAGACTCGGAGTGTGCTCCTTCCGGGTCCTTTGTCGTCACCTGCTTGACCACGATCACGGTGATAGCGGAGACGACCATGCCGGCCAGGACGGCGATGATGAAGCCCCACCAGTTGTCCATCAGCGGCATGACCCAGATCCCGCCGTGGGGTGCCCGGCTGCCGACCTCGAAGGCCATGGACAGAGCGCCGGTGACCGCACCACCGACCATCATCGACGGGATAATGCGCAGGGGGTCCGCTGCGGCGAACGGGATCGCACCCTCCGAGATGAAGGAGGCTCCCAGCAACCAGGAGGACTTGCCGTTCTCCCGCTCGTCGTTGGTCCACATCTTCGGACGGACCGTGGTCGCCAGGGCGAGTGCCAGTGGGGGCACCATACCTGCAGCGATGACGGCGGCCATCACCTGGAATGCCGCGGTGTCGCCGGTGGACAGTCCGGCGGTGGCGAACAGGTAGGCGGACTTGTTGACCGGACCACCGAGGTCGAAGCACATCATCAGGCCGATGATCAGACCGAGGATGATCGCGGAGGAACCGGACATGTCGGCCAGCCAGTTCTGCAGGGCCTCCATCAGAGCGGCCAGTGGTCGGCCGAGCACCAGGAACATCGAGGCGGCGGTCACCAGGGTGGCCAGCAGCGGGATGATCACCACGGGCATCATGGAGCCGAGCCAGCGTGGGACCTTCCAGGACTGGATCCACATCGCGACCAGGCCGGCGATGATACCGGTGATCAGACCGCCGATGAAGCCGGCGCCGACGAGGACGGAGATCGCGCCGCCGACGAAACCGGGGACGATGCCGGGGCGTCCGGCCAGCGCGTAGGCGGTGTAGCCGGACAGCGCGGCGACGAGGAAGCCCATGGCGGTGTCACCACCGCCGAAGAACACCGCTCCCAGGTAGAGCAGGATGCCGGAGCGGTCGGAGTAGAGGATCTCGTCGCTGCCGTCGAGGGTGTACTGCATATTGTCCGGCAGGTTCCACAGGGAGTGGTCGATGACCACGTCCTGCCATACATTCGACACGTTGTAGCCGCCGATCACGAAGCCGAGGGCCATCAGGAGACCGCCGGCGGCGACGAACGGGACCATGTAGGAGACACCGGTCATGATCGACTGCTGGATACGACGTCCCCAGCCGACGTTTCCGTCCTCGTCATCGTCTCCGCCGGAACCGCCGCCGGTGGCCGCGACCCGTCGCGGGTTGTCCGCGGTGGAGGCGGTGATCGCCCGGTCGATGAGTTCGTCGGGGTCGGAGATTCCCTTCTTGACGGGCACGTCGACGACCGGCTTGCCGGAGAAGCGTTCGATGTCGCGGATGCCTACGCCGTGGGCGAAGATGACGGCGTCGGCCTCGTCGATCTGGGCCTTGGTCAGCTTGTCGCCGCCCGAGGACCCCTGGGTCTCGATGACGAGTTCGACGTCGTCGCGTGCATCGGCGGCCTGGGTGAGGGCGTCGGCGGCCATGTAGGTGTGGGCGATACCGGTGGGGCAGGACGTTACACCGACAAGCTTCACCGTGGGGGACGCCGGAGGTGCTGTCGGTGCCGCCACGGTCTCCGCCGGGGGCTCGGCTGGCGCCTCTGACATCGCGGCGGGAGCGGTGCTCTTCTTCGCCTTCTTCTTGTTCAGGACATCGGTGACGAGGGAGACGATTTCATCCTCTGACTGCGCCGAGCGCAGGGAAGCGACGAAGTCCTTCTTCACCAGCGCCCGTGCCAGGGTGCTCAGCACCTTCATATGGGCGCTGCCGGCACCCTCCGGGGCGAGGATCATGAAAACCAGGTCTGTTCCCAGTGGCTTGCCCTCGTCGTCGGTCTCGTCCGAACCGAAGTCCGTGGGGGTCTTCAGCCTGGCGAAACCGAGGGACGGTTCCTCGACGGCGCTGGTGCGGCAGTGTGGGATGGCGATGCCGCCGGGCAGTCCCGTGGCCGCCTTCTCCTCGCGGGCGTGGATGTCGGCGAGGAGTTGAGTGGTGTCGGTAGCGCGCCCGGCCTTGACCTGGAGATCAGCCAGTGCGGTGAGGACCGCGTCCTTCTCCGCCGGGATGTCGGCGTCGAGGGAGACGAGGTCGGGGATGATGACCGGGCGGTCGTCTGAACCGCCCGACGTGGTGGGGGGTGGCGTGGTCATGGTCATACTCTCCTTGCTTCAGGGAGGGTGGTGGGAAGGTCGTCGGGTCGGGGGAGGGTGGTCCCGGGCAGGGTGACGGCCGTGGATCCGTGGGCGACGGCGAGGGCGAGCCTTTCTGGCGCGTTCTTTCCACGGACGGCCCCGATCACGTATCCGGCGAGCGTCGAATCCCCGGCACCGACGGTGGACACCGCGGTGACGGTGGGGCTCGGACAGAACCACGACCCGGTGGTGCCGTCCACGTCGTCGCGGGTGACGAGCAGTGCTCCCGCCGCGCCGAGAGAGACGAGGGCGGCTCCGAAGCCGCGGTCGATCAGTGCGGATGCCGCTTCGACGACGGCGGAGAGATCGCCTTCGCCCGCGGCCTGCTCCATGGCGTCGCCGTCGCCACCCACGATCTGGGCCAGTTCGTGGGAGTTTGGTTTGATCAGATCCGGGGCTGCCGCCGGGTTGCGGTCGGAGAGGTCGACGAGAGCGGCCAGTGCGGCGTCAGAGGTATCGACCGCGACTCGGAACCCCTGTTCATGGGCTGTGGCCGTCATTCTCGCGTACCAGTCGTCCGGGAATCCGGGAGGCAGCGATCCGGCGAGTACCAGCCAGTGGGGGCCGGGGATGCCTTGACCGGAGACATCGGACAGCGTCTGGTCGACGGCCTCGGCCAACGCCCGGCCGTCGGCGGACGAGTCACCAGGGGAGTTGATTTTGGTGGTCACGCCGTCGCCGTCGGTGAGGGTGAGGTTCACCCTGACGCTGCCACCTCCGCCACCTCCGACGAAGCGCACGGGGATGTCCCCGGCACGGAGCAGCTCGGCGAAGTCGCCGCCGGAATCGGCGGGTACCACTGCGAAGACGTCGTCGCCGGCATGGTGGACGACGGTGGCGACATTGACACCTTTACCACCGGCCTGGTCGGTGCCGGAGATAACCCGGTTGACCCCGCCGACGTCCAGTGGCCCGGGGAGCCGCTGGGTGCGGTCGATGCTGGGGTTGGGTGTGACGGTGATGATCACGTGTGAATCACGTCCATTCCTTCATGTTGTAGGCCTGTGATGACGGGGTTGTCGGGCGGGGCATCGGTGATGAGCACGTCGATGTCGGCGGTGGTGGCGAAGGAACACAGGAGTTCTTCCCCGAGTTTCGACTGGTCGACCAGTGCTATCCGTCTTCGGGCTGCTTCGGTCATCGCGTACTTCGTCCGGGCCTCGGCCTGGTCCGGCGTGGAGAACCCGAAGTCGGGGGTGATTCCGTTCGCCCCGAGGAAAGCCACGTCCGCGCGCAGGCCACGCAAGGCGGTCACAGCTTCCGAGCCTACGACGGACTGGGTGATGCCGCGGACCCGGCCACCAACGAGGTGGAGACGGTGGGGTACAGCGGCGGGGACCTGGAGTGACAGTTGGTAGGCCAGAAGCACAGAGTTGGTGACGACCGTCAGATCGGGGCGCTCGGCCAGGTGGTGGCTGAGTACAGCCGTGGTCGTGCCCGAGTCGACGATGACGGAGCCTCCGGTCGGCGGGAAATGCCGCGCGGCGGCGGCGGCGATACGCGCCTTGGCGTCCCGCGAGGACGACGTCCGTGTGGCGATGGTGTTCTCATTGCCGCTGTGGACCCGGTACGGCACCGCGCCACCGTGGACACGGGTGACCCGCTGCTGACGTTCGAGCACGTCGAGGTCCCGGCGGATGGTCTCGGCCGAGACGCTGTAGCGTTCGGCGAGCTCCGACACGGAGATGCCGCCCTGGTCCTGGATCTCCCCGGCGATCACGTCCTGCCGTTCTGGCGCGTACATACTCCCAGTATCTGTGGGAATGTGTGGGAAGTCAACGGTTATATGGTCATGTGAATGTGGTTTTCCACGACAGTGGGCATAAACAGTCATCCCGGGTGATGTTTCGCGGTACCGGTCCAGGAAGAGGCGGGGGTGGCTGGCGAGGCAGCGGAGTGTCTTCTGCAGGTTGATTCGTGGACGGGAGGATAGGCTGAAGGCACAAACTGACGTGACGTGTCCATGCGCGGGCACGGCCTCTCACAAGAGAAGATGTGGTTCAGATGCTCCTCCGGTCCCTTCATCGACTGGCCGTCCTCACTGTCGCGGCCGCCGCCACAGTCCTCGCCGGGGTAGCGGTCGCGCCGGCTGCCAATGCACTTCCCTCTGCGGGCCAGGTGGTCGACGATGTCCTTACCGCTACCGGAGAACCGGGACCGCACCGCATCGAGGGTCAGTACTTCACCTCACCCGGCGTCCCCGCCGCCGCTGAGCAGGCTCGCCCGTCGGTGCTTGTCGGTCCGTCGACGCCGCTGATCGTCGGGCCTTCGGTGTGCACGACGACTGCCGCAGGGTACGACGCCGCAGGCAACGCAGTCGCTGTCACTGCCGGCCACTGTGGGGTCGCCGGTGACGAGGTCCGGTCCGCCGACGACCCTGAGGGCACCGTCATCGGTACGTTCCAGCGCAGTGGGGCAGTGGACAACGGCATTATCCTGTTGAACGCCAATGCGCAGGTCACCAGTTCCTACAATGCGGCGGTGCTGAGTAGCCTGGGCGGCCCGTTGCCCGGCGAGGGTTCCCAGGTCTGCAAGACCGGCATCGCGACCGGCACGACGTGCGGACCACTCGTGCTCACCACCGGCTCCGGGTTCGCGATGCACGTGTGCTCCTCGCACGGCGACTCCGGAGCGCCGGTGTACGCGGGCGGCCGACTCGTCGGGCTCCTCAGCGGCGGCTTCGCCGGTGTCCCGTCGTGCCGCACCCCGTTGCAGGGACCTGTGCACTCGCCGGTGATGGCGGTGACGTGGGACGCCGTGGCCGCTGAGATGAACGCAGCCGGCGGTGTCGGCGCGGGGTTCCGGATGGCCTGAGTTCAGGCGCCGAGCCGACCGCGGCCGAGCTGCAACAGCGAATTCGCGATGGCGATCCCTTCCGGGCCCAGTTCATTGCGGAACTGGTTGAGGATCGCGGTCTCCCGCGAGTACACCAGTTTCGTCCCGCCGGAGGCCGTCCTGGTCCGTCCGATCAGCTTCGAGATCTCCGAGCGGCGTTGGACCGCTTCGATGATCGTCCGGTCCAGCTCGTTGATCTCCTTACGGTAATCCTGGATCTGGGCATCGGACAACGGATCATCGGTCCCGCTGGAGAACTCCATGTCGTTCGTCATGGCCCTGATTCTACGTCCGTACGGGGTTGTAGGGTGAACATGACCCCTACCGACAGGAGAACGCGACAGTGAATCCGGGCCAATCCGACCCCTTCGACCAGATCCCCCTCCCCGCGGAACCCGCGACGGGGCCGTGGGGCGGTCAGGACGGCCTGTGGGAACCACCGCCTGATGAGGATGACCAGCCCCCGGAGGACGCGTCAGCGGTGCTCGCCGAGATGTCAGAGACGGCGTCCCATCTCGCCCCGTTGCCCTCTGTACCTCCGGTGCAGGCACAGGAACAGGTGGTGCCGTCGTCCGGGAGCGGCGCGCCGGGCAGGGTAATGAGCGCCCAGACCCGGGACCAACTGCTTGAGGGGTTGAATCCCGCACAGCGTGAGGCGGTCACCCATTCGGGCTCGCCACTGCTCATCGTCGCGGGCGCGGGCTCGGGCAAGACCAGTGTGCTGACGCGTCGTATCGCGTGGCTGTTGGCCGGGGGCGTGGCGCCGTGGCAGGTTCTGGCGATCACCTTCACGAACAAAGCCGCCGCAGAGATGCGTGAACGCATCGGCGGCCTCGTGGGTCCTGCCGCTGAACGGATGTGGGTGTCGACATTCCACTCGGTGTGCGTCCGTATCCTCCGGGCGAACGCGCAGCTCGTCGAAGGGCTGAACTCGAACTTCACTATCTATGATTCAGACGACATGAAGCGTCTGGTCACCATGATCCTGCGGGACCGGAGCCTGGATGCCAAGGAGTTCGCACCGCGGGCAGTGCTCAGCGTGATCTCGAACTGGAAGAATGAGCTTCAGCGGCCGGATGAGGCTCTGCGCGAAGCCCAGGAGGACGGTAACCGCCACCGTGAGACCATCGCGCAGGTCTACCGCGACTACCAGGTTCGGCTCCGCCAGGCGAACGCCGTGGACTTCGACGATCTCATCGGGGAAGTCGTCGGTCTGCTGCGGAATAACCGGGGTATCGCCGACCACTACCGTCGCCGGTTCCGGCATATCCTCGTCGACGAGTACCAGGACACCAACCACGCCCAGTACGTGCTGGTGTCCACACTGGTCGGCGGGGCCAGCGGGGCCAGCGGGGACAATGAGAGCAGCGGTGACCCCGGTGAACTCTGTGTCGTCGGTGATGCGGACCAGTCGATCTACGCGTTCCGCGGGGCGACTGTGCGCAATATCGAGGAGTTTGAACGCGACTACCCCCATGCGCGCACGATCCTGCTGGAGCAGAACTACCGTTCCACCCAGAACATCCTCTCCGCGGCCAATGCGGTGATCGCCCGGAATCAGGGGCGGCGGGACAAGAACCTGTGGACCGACTCCGGCGATGGACCGCTGATCGGCGGATACGTCGCCGACAACGAGCACGACGAGGCGAGGTTCATCGCGCAGACGGTGGACGAACTTGTCGACCGGGGAGAGGCCTCCTACGGTGACATCGCGGTCATGTACCGGACGAACAACTCGTCCCGCGTCGTCGAGGACATCCTGGTGCGGTCCGGACTGCCGTACCGCGTTGTCGGCGGGACGCGTTTCTATGAGCGCAAGGAGATCCGGGACATCGTCGCTTACCTCAAGGTCCTGGACAACCCCGATGACACGATGGGACTCCGACGCATCATCAACACGCCGCGCCGCGGAATCGGCGATCGGGCATTGTCACAGGTGCGGGTGCATGCGGAGAACGTCGGCGTGAGTTTCGCAGACGGCCTCGCTGCGGCTGGGCGCGGTGAAGTGCCTGGACTCAGCGCCCGGGGCCGCAATGCCATCGCCGGGTTCCTTGAGATGATGGACGCACTGCGGGCGGAGACGGAGTCTGCGGTGATGCGTACGTCGGACGGTGAGTCGCTGGGCATCCCGGATGTCGGTGCGATTGTGCGAGCCGTACTCGACGCGACGTCCTATGCCTCGGAGCTCGAGTCATCGAATGATCCCCAGGACGGGACCCGGCTGGACAACCTCAATGAGCTTGTGTCCGTGGGCCACGAGTTCTCCCAGGAGGCGGCGAACCTCGCCGCCTACGAGGCAATGCCCTCCTCGGCTTCCTCGTCGTCGGACGCGAGTGATAGCAGAGATGACTCCGGCGAGGCAGAGGACGCTGTCCTGGCGGAGGGTGAACCGGAGCCGGGGAGCCTGCAGGCGTTCCTTGAACGGGTCAGCCTCGTCGCCGACGCCGACCAGATCCCCGCCGAGGACCAGGACATGGTCACGTTGATGACTCTCCACACCGCCAAGGGGCTGGAGTTCCCGGTGGTCTTCCTGACGGGATGGGAGGACGGCCAGTTCCCGCACATGCGGGCGCTCGGCGATCCAACCGAGTTGTCCGAGGAACGCCGACTGGCCTACGTCGGCATCACCCGGGCCAGGAAGCGTCTCTACCTCACCCGAGCCATGACGCGGTCCAGTTGGGGCACGCCGCAGAACAATCCACCGTCCCGGTTCCTCGGCGAGATTCCCGGTGACCTCGTGGACTGGATCAGGGAGGAACCGGCGCCGGCGTGGTCGGACAGTTGGGGGTCGTCGGGAGGGTACGCCGACGGCACAAGCTTCGGCGGCGGGTGGTCTTCGGCCGGGACGTCCCGACGAAGTTCGCCGAAGAAGTCGTCGTCCGGGCCTTCACGGTCATCGGGTGCGCTGCGCTCGTCGGGTAAGCAACTTGAGCTCGAGGTCGGCGACCGGGTCAACCACGACAAGTACGGGCTCGGTACCGTCAAGAGCGTGGACGGCCAGGGGGTCCGTGCGACCGTGATGATCGATTTCGGCAGCAACGGCACGGTCCGGCTCATGCTCATCGGTGGTGTGCCGATGGAGAAACTGTAAGCGGACAGACACGAAAAAACCCGCTGTCCGGCCGTGGGAACGGTCGGACAGCGGGTTTTCACCCGATGTTGATGACGGAGGAGAGGAGTTAGACCTCGACGCCGCGCTCGCGGAGCCACGGCACCGGGTCCACGGCGTTACCCTCGGTGGGGTAGACCTCGAAGTGGACGTGCGGTCCGGTCGAGAATCCCTCGTTGCCGATGCCGGCGATCTTCTGGCCGGCCTGGACCTCTTGACCGACGGTGACGTCGATGGTGGACATGTGTCCGTAGACGGTGATGGTGCCGTCGTCGTGCTTGATGCGGACCCAGTTGCCGAACCCGGACGCCGGGCCCGCGTCGATCACGGTGCCGGCCATCGCGGCGACAATCGGGGTGCCGAGGGCGTTGGCGATGTCAATACCCTTGTGCATGGTGCCCCAACGCATGGCGAAGGGTGAGGTGTAGCTGCCCTCGGCGGGCTTGACGACCTCAGGAGCGCGGGAGAGCAGGTCTGCGGCAGCACGCTCCGCGTCGAACTCCAGGGCGCTGGACAGCTGACCGGAGAGGTTCTCGATCTGGGTGGTCTGCGGCAGCGCCAGGATCTGTGCTGCGGCCGTCTCGACGTCGGCGCCGGCGGCACTGCCCTCGGCACCCTGGGCGAGGAGTTCGGTGTTGGCTGCCAGGGAAATGTCACCGGCGCCCTGACCGTCCTGGTCGGAGGACTGGTGCACGGTGGCGGCGCCGGCTCCGGTGGCTCCTGCCGCGGCAACGCCGGTGGCGGCGATTGCGACGAACGCCATGCGACGCTTGGCAGCGGTGTCCAGTTTGCGGTGGGACCCGCCTCGCCGTGCAACAGTCATTCTCAGTGAACCTCTCCGTAGTCTTGCTGTCGTGCCGTCATCTGATCGGTCTCAAATCGTGACCGTATCGTTATCAACGAGTCGCAACTCTATCGGCATGCCCGGTCTCGGGCAAGCCACTTCGCGAAAAAGGTCACGAATCTATATCGGCGAGATCGTGTGGTGAGGGGAAGATTGTGGAGGTGACTTTCATAACGGCCAGGTCACGGACGGTGTGTGACGGGTGTGGCGGGGGTAGGTGTGATGTAACGCTCCTGAGTGGGCGTGCCTCCCGGGGCAGCGAGGCCGCGTTGTGCACAATGGGACAGGTGAGTAACGAATCCCAGCGACCGACTTCGAGACGACAACGGCCCCGCCGCGGGACCCGCCGGGGTCCGGATGCTCGGCGCCGCGACTCGAATCGTGGTGCGACAGCGTCGACCACCGGTACCGAGAGGTTCGTGGCAGGGGAGCACGGGCGGGTCCCGTCCCGCGCCACAGACACCTCTGACCGCCCGGCGACCGGTGTGCGGGGCGCTGCCGGTGTCGGCGCGGCAGACAGTACGGCCGCACCCGTGGCTGGGGCCCGTGGGATCCGCGGGAAACTGTCGTCCTGGTGGGCTCTGTGGGGGCCGCATGTCCGTCGGTTCGCGCCGACGATTCTGGTCAGCCACGCGGTCACCTTGGCCGTCGCCATCGCTCTTGCCGTGCTCATCGGGATCGGGGAGACTTTCACCGCGGTCCCGGCGATGGTGGGATCCTTCTGGATGGTCGCCAACCTGGCACCAGTCGGGTTCACCGGAGCACAACTCGGGATAGTCCCTCTGCTGCCTGCAGCTCTGATCGTGCTCGTTCATTCGCGGAGGATCCGCCGCACCTGCGGCACGCAGATCACGGTCCGCAACATCAGGGTTTTCGCCGTCCTGGCCGTCGTGGTCCCGATGGTGCTCACCGTGCTCGCGTGGCTGGCGCTCTGGGATGCGTCCCATGTTTTCGCCGTTACCCCTCCGAATCTTGCCGTTGCACTGTTGTCGACTGCGCTCCTGAACGGCTTCGTGTTTGTGGTGGGATTGGGTCCGAAGATCTGGCGGGCGTTGCTGCTTCGTCGGGGTCTGCCGACCTGGCCCGTGGAAGCGACACGACTGGCGGGTTCCTTCGTGCGGTGGATGCTTGCCGCAGGACTGGTAGTGACTCTCGTCCAACTGCTCCTCAATATGTCGGTTGTGGCGGATGCCTACTCGATTGCTCCCGATGCCTGGGGCAAGCTCGGTCTGAGTGTCCTGTCCGTTCTCTACCTCCCGAATCTGGCAGTGGGAGCATCCGGCATTTTGATGGGCAGCGAGATGCATGTCGGCGACGCATCGGCCTCACTCTTCGCCGTGACGAACGCCAATCTGCCGCCGCTACCGGCGTTGGCGGCGGTACCTCATTCCGGTCTGCCGCTCGGCGAACTGTTTCTCGTAGTCCCCGCGTTGGTCGCACTGGTTATCGTCTACCGGTTCTTCGCTGCGCGTACGTTCGTGGAATCGCCGGTGTTCACGGCTCTCGGCGCCGGCGTGGCGTCAGGCATAGTGGGCCTGTTGGTGAGCCTCGCGGCCGGGGGGACGCTGGGCGTCTACGGTTCGGCCGGGCCTTTGCTGTGGTTGACCCCGCTGGTATTCGCCTGCTGGATTGTGGTGCCTGCTCTCGTTGTCTTCGCCTGGGTATCGCGGAGGGGCGCCCGGGTCACGGAGACCGCCGGTGGAGACACGGAGGACATTGAGGACACTTCAGCTGTGGATAGCGCCGAGGACGGTACCCATGAGCGGGAGCGAGAGGATTTCCAGGAGCCGGAGCCGGAGACCGACGCCGAGGGTGCTGAGGATGCTGAGGGAGCACAGAATGCCACCGAGCCGGAGGGGCCCGGCGCGGGGGACGGTACGGATGACGCCGAGGACGACGGCGACACCGAGGACGACCCGACTGCGTCGGACGAGACTGCGGTGCCGGACGCCGAGGATGCCGAGGACGCCGAGGACGCTGACGGCTCCAACGCCGCTGAGGAGGCTGCCTCCGCTGAAGAGGATCAGGCTGGTCTGACCGAGCCGGAGGAGACCGACGTCGAGGATGAGGACACGACACAGTAAGCTGACTCACCGTGAGTGAGCCCGTAACCCCCGCACCGTCCGGCGAACCTGTCGGAGAAGATGCTGTGCGTCCCTCAACACCCACGAGCCACACTGTCCGGCGACCGGGTGACCTCCTCCGGGTCGTTGTTCTGGCGTCGGGCAGTGGCACTCTGCTCCAGGCTATGCTCGACGACCTGGGCCCGTCTGTGGAGATTGTCGCGGTGGGTGCGGATCGTCCGTGCCTGGCGCTGGAACGGGCGGAGCAGGCCTCCGTCCCGGTGTTCCGGGTGGACTACAACCCGGACCGTGTCGACGGTTACGACCGTGAAGGGTGGAACGCGCGCCTGGCGGCGGAGATCGCCGCATACGCGCCGGACGTCATCGTCAGTGCGGGGTTCATGCGCATTCTCGGGGCGGGCGTCGTCGAGAGGTTCCGCGGTAGGATCCTCAACACTCACCCGGCGCTGCTGCCGTCGTTTCCCGGCGCTCATGCCGTGGAGGACGCCCTGGCCTACGGTGTCGCACTCACCGGCTCCACCGTCCATATCGTCGACGACGGCGTGGATACCGGACCGATCATCGCCCAGCGCGCCGTGCCGGTGAGCCGGGAGGATACCGGGGATACGCTCCATGAGCGGATCAAGACCGTCGAACGTGCGTTGATCGTTGACGTGCTCCACCAGACCGCGGAGAGCGGTTACACCATCGAAGGACGAAAGGCCTGGATCAATGACTGAAACCACCCGCCCCATCCGCCGCGCTCTGATCAGCGTCTACGACAAGACCGGTCTGGAGGACCTTGCCACCGGCCTGCACCGCGCCGGTGTTGAGATCGTCTCCACGGGGTCCACGGCGGCGAAGATCTCCGACGCGGGGGTCCCTGTGGTGCGTGTTGAGGAGCTCACCGGGTTCCCCGAGTGTCTCGAGGGGCGGGTGAAGACGTTGCACCCGCGGGTCCACGCCGGAATTCTGGCGGACACCAGGAAGGATGACCACCTCGCCCAGCTGAAGGACCTGGGGGTTGAGCCGTTCGACCTGGTGGTGGTGAACCTCTATCCGTTCACGGACACCGTCGCGTCCGGCGCAGGTTTCGACGACTGTGTCGAGCAGATTGACATCGGGGGGCCGTCAATGGTCCGCGCGGCTGCCAAGAACCATCCGTCCGTCGCCGTGGTCGTGGATCCGGGCGCGTACGGGGATGTCCTCACCGCCGTGGACGCCGGCGGGTTCAGCCGTGCGGCGCGTACCCGCTTGGCCACCGAGGCATTCCGCCATACCGCGTCCTATGACGTGGCTGTGGCGTCGTGGATGACTGAACAGATCGAGGCGGAGGACGACGAATCCCGGTTCCCCGAGTGGATCGGTCAGGTCAACGAGCGGGTCCACTCCCTGCGCTACGGGGAGAACCCGCACCAGGCGGCGGCGGTGTACACCGCTCCGGGACAGGAGGGTGGTCTGGCCAATGCCGAGCAGTTCCACGGCAAGGCCATGAGTTACAACAACTACACCGACGCGGACGCGGCCTGGCGCTCCGCCTGGGATCACGAACGTCCCTGCGTGGCGATCATCAAGCACGCCAATCCGTGTGGCATTGCTGTTGCCGACGATGTGGCCGCTGCACACCGTTCCGCCCACGCCTGTGACCCGGTGTCCGCCTACGGTGGCGTCATTGCGGTGAACCGCCCGGTGTCGGTCGAGATGGCGGAGCAGGTTGCCGGGATCTTCACCGAGGTCATCGTGGCTCCCGGCTACGAGGACGGTGCTGTGGAGGTGCTGAGCCAGAAGAAGAACATCCGGATCCTGCAGACCACGCCGCCGGTGAGGGAAGGCGCCGTGGAGCACCGCGAGATCTCCGGCGGCGTGCTGGTCCAGGAACGGGACCTGGTTGACGCGCCCGGGGACGATCCGGCGAACTGGACACTGGCGGCCGGGGACGCCGCCGATGCCGAGACCCTCGCCGAGTTGGAGTTCGCATGGCGTGCGGTGCGTGCCGTGAAGTCGAACGCCATTCTGCTCGCCAAGGACGGCGCGACCGTCGGCGTCGGTATGGGGCAGGTCAACCGCGTGGATTCTGCCAAGATCGCCGTGGAACGGGCTAACACCCTGGCCGGCGACGACAAGCGGTCCGAGGGGGCGGTGGCAGCCTCCGACGCGTTCTTCCCGTTCGCCGACGGCTTCGAGACCCTGGCAGAGGCGGGTGTGCGCGCCGTGGTCCAGCCCGGAGGTTCCGTGCGTGACCAGGAGGTCATTGACGCGGCCGTGGCGGCCGGCGTGACCATGTACCTCACCGGAGAGCGCCACTTCGCGCACTGAGTCAACTGAGTGGGTTGAGTCTGCTGGGTGTGTCGAGGACACCTCCCGTGGTGGTTGGCGTGGCGGTGGCGTACCGGAGCAGACGGTCGGGGGTGACCCGGGCGGCATTGTTCAGCCACCGCCGGTCGTGGGTCACGGTCACGACTGCTCCGGCGTAATCGCGCAGGGCGTCCTCCAACTGCTCCACGAGGTCTGGCGACAGATGGTTCGTCGGCTCGTCGAGGAGGATGATGTCGCTGTCCACCGTGACCGCAACAGCCAGCTCGCGTCGTCTCTGCTGGCCGACGGATAAACGGTCGACGGGGGTACGGAGATCCCTCTCGGTGAACAGTCCGAGGGTGAGTAACCTGTCCGCCGCATCATCGGCAGCCATTCCGACGGCCTCGGCGAAGGTGTCCTGCAGCGTCCGGCCCCCGGAGGCCGAGATGTCCTGGCGGACATAGGCGACACGAACCCCGGGATGGGCCGTCGCATGACCGATTTCCCCGGCGAGTACCCGGAGCAGCGTGGTTTTCCCCGCTCCGTTGGGTCCGGTGACCAACCAACGTTCACCTGCCCTGATCTCCAGTCCTCCGGTGGTCGGGGCCAGTACGAGTGGCGGTTCGCCCGCGCCTGTGACGGCTCCCGGGGCGACGGAGACCAATGGTCCGGGCACCTCGCTGGGCGGGAAGTGTGGCGTGAAGACCAGTCGTTCGGCCGGCGGGGGTACCGGTTCGGCACGGAGCTGGCCTACCCTGTCTTTCGCCTGTCGGATGCGGCTGGTAGCTCCGTGGTCGCTACTGCGGGCACGGAACGCGCCGTGGCCGAAGGCGGCGCGTTCCTGTTTTCGGGGAATGGCGCGGAGTCGTACCGAGGTGGCGTCGACGATCCTCTGGTTCCTGGTGAGCTCCGCCTGCCATTCTTCGTGGTCGCGGCGTTGCCGTTGTCGATCCGACTCCCGGGCCCGCAGGTATCCCTGGTACCCGAGGCCGTAGCGGCGGAGCGAGCCGCCGTCGACACCGATGATGTCTTTCGCGACGGTGTCGAGGAGTTCGCGGTCATGGCTCACGATAACGAGGCTGCCGCGGTGGCCCGCCATCTGGCGGCTCAGCCAGTCGAGGGCTGTGTGGTCCAGATCGTTCGTCGGCTCGTCGAGGAGCAGGAGCTCGGGCTTGGAGGACAGCGCGACCGCGAGGGCGAGGCGGGCGCGTTGTCCACCGGAGAGCATGGATACAGGTCGCGTCCTGGCAACGTCGCCGAGCCCGAGTTCGTGGAGGGCCTTGTCGATCCGCAGGTCGAGTTCATAGCCACCGCGGGCCTCGAAGCGATCGGTGCAGTGACTGAGCAGGTCGAGGAGGTGGGGGAGGTCTGCTGGTGATGCCGCGGCGAGTCTCGCGGACACCTCAGCGATGTCCTGCTCGAGTGACCGCATGTCCCGGGCGAGATGATCGACGGCATCGTCGACGGACGCGTCCGGAGGAAACGTGGGATGTTGTTCCGCGAAAGCGCAGCCTCCGGGGATCTCGACGCGGCGTTCGCCGGAGTCGACGGGAACGGCACCGGCGAGGACGCCGAGAAGCGTCGACTTGCCGGCACCGTTGTCGCCGACCAGGGCGAGCCGGTCACCGGGTTGTACAACAAGGTCAACGCTGTTCAGGACCGTGTGGTCGGCGTAGCGTACGGTGGCGCCGCGCAGCAGGCATTCACGGTGTGCAGCAGTTTCCTGGGGGTGTCGAATGGACATGGGGAGTTCCTCTTCCGCGACAGGGCACGGCAGTACCGCGCAGCCGCAGGCTAGGACGGACGATGGGCCTCACACCCGCAGGTGTGCTCAGGACCCGCCACGGAGAACACTCGACGCGACGTCCAGACCTAAAGAATCAGAGTTCCCATGCCGCTCACTGTAACCGTGGACGAGATGAACCGCCAGAGGCAGCGGCGGGAAGCGGTTAGTATGCGGGTATGGGTGGGAAGTCACCCCGTACTTCCCGATGGTCTGGGGTGTCGCGTTGGGCGTCGGGCCGTGGTTGAGCCGGAGAGGCACCGTCACAGGACGGTGAGCGCCCGCCGTGCCGCCTGTACCCCACACATGAAGTGCACGCCGCCGCCTGGGGCCGCCGAGGAAGAGCACAGGTACACCCCCGGTACACCCGTGTCGTACGGATGAGGGCCGAGGCGAGGTCGTGCCACCAGCTGCCGGAGGTCGTTGGCACCCCCGGAGATGTCTCCGCCCGTGTAGTTGGGGTTGTGCTCCTCTATCACCGACGGGGGAGAGGCGACCCAGTCAACGACGGTGTCGCGGAATCCGGGGGCGGCACGTTCAATCTGCGCGGTGACCAATTCGAAAGTATCCCGGGCGGATCCGTCCCACCCGGCGGGAACATGGGCGTAGGCCCACAGTGGATTGAGACGACGTCCGTTGACGGTGCGGCTCCGGGACGGGTCAGCGAGATACTGCTGAGCGACCAAGGTGAACGGCCGGTCGGGCAGACGCCCGCCCCAGCAGTCCCGCTCGGCGGCGGCGATATCGTCCGCCGTTCCTCCGAGATGTACGGTGCCGGCGCGCCGGGCATCCCCGGACGACCAGGGCACGTCGCCGTCGAGCACAAAATCAACTTTGGCGACGGCAGGTCCCCGTCGAAAACGCGACCAGGCTCGCGCGATGCGGGAAGGCATCCGGTCGCCGAGGATGCCGGCCGCGACTTCCACGGAGGTGTCGAGGAGCACTATGTCGGCGTCCTCGACCTGGGAGAGGTCCGTGATCAAGGTGCCGGTGACGACCGATCCGCCGCAGCGTACGATCTCGGCGATCAGTGCATCAGCGATACGTTGTGATCCGCCGACGGCGACGGGCCACCCGTGCCGGTGGCCCGCGACGGTCAGCAACGTACCCGCGGCGGATGATGCAGGATGGTGCAGGGGAGTGAAGGCGTGGGCTGCGACGCCGGCGAACAAGGCCCGTGCGTCGGGGGACCGCCACCGTCGCCACGACCAGGAGGCGGGGAGAGCGGCGCCGGCGCCGAATCCTGCGAGCACCATCGGGTGGCGGGGTAGGTGCACCAGTGGCCCGAGGATCTCGTCGGCCACGGCGTCGGCACGGGCAGAAAGCGGCCCGAAGGTGGCCCGCCAGACCGGGCCGTCCTGTCCGGGGAGCCCGGCACCGGTTTGCGACGGCGAGGTGTGCAGGGTGGCTACACGGTTCGTAGAGAGGACGTGCACCATGTCCACCGGGGCGGTGGCGAACCTCAGGCCGCTCCGTTCCAGTTCCGGGCCGATGGACGGGTCACGGAGCAGCGGGCTGACCTGGGCGAGAGGGTGCACAGCGGAGCACAGGTCATGGATGAGCCCGGTTTCCAGCAGGTCGCTACTGCGGACACCGCCCCCCACGGTGTCGGCCGCCTCGACGACGGTGACGGACACGCCCGCCCGGGCGAGGACGAGTGCGGCCGCCAACCCGTTGGGGCCGGAGCCGACGACAACGGCGCTGCTACCAGATCCGGACATACCGCCGACCCTAGCCGCGTTGTCTCCACAGGGTGAAAGCGCCCCGGAAAGTGCGGGAACGACACGTCGTCGGGCCGACTGGCCCATAATGGAGGACGAAGACACATTCCCGCGAAAGGTGCAGAAAACAATCATGTCTAGCCAGCCCCTGACTCCGTCCCCCGACGACATCGTGATCGTGGGTGCCGCACGCACCGCACAGGGCAGGATGCTCGGTGCCCTTGCCTCGAAATCCGCCGTCGACCTTGGTGCGGCGGCGGTGACCGGTGCCCTGGAGAAGGCCGGCGTCTCGGCGGAGACCATCGACTACGTCTACATGGGCCAGGTCGTGCAGGCCGCGGCAGGGCAGAACCCCGCCAAGCAGACGGCCGTCGCCGCCGGCCTGCCGATGTCGACGCCGGCGGTGACCGTGAACAAGGTGTGTCTGTCAGGCTTGGACGCGGTGATCAACGGCGCCCGGATGATCCGGGTGGGCGACGCGCAGGTCGTCGTCGCCGGAGGTCAGGAGTCGATGACCAACGCCCCGCACCTTGCTGCCGGTGTGCGCGCCGGGGCGAAGTTCGGTTCCCTCGCGTTGCAGGACTCATTGGAACGCGACGGTCTGACCGATCCGGTACACGGTACGGCGATGGGTGTGGAGACCGAGGAGGGCAACACCTCCCGGGGAATCACCCGGGAACAGCAGGATGAGGTTGCCGCGCTGTCGAACCAGCGTGCGGAGGCAGCGATCAACGACGGGACCTTCGCCGAAGAGATTGTCCCGGTGGAAGTGACGAAGCGCCGCGAGAAGGTCCTCGTCGACACGGACGAGGGGGTGCGCCCGGGAACGACTCAGGAGGGCCTGTCGGCACTGCGCCCGGCGTTCGCGAAGGACGGGACGATCACGGCTGCCTCGGCGTCGCAGATCTCCGACGGCGCTTCTGCCGTCGTGCTGACCACGCGGGCATACGCGGAGGAGAACGGTCTTACCGTGTTCGCCGCGCTCGGTGCCTCCGGTGAGACCGCCGGCCCCGACACCTACCTGCACTCCCAACCCGCCCAGGCCGTGTCCGCGGCTCTGGGCAAGCAGGGGTGGGACACCGCTGACCTGGATTTCCTGGAGGTCAATGAGGCGTTCGCTTCGGTGGTCGTACAGTCGATCAAGGACCTGGACTACCCGCTGGAGAAGACCAACATCCACGGTGGTGGTATCTCACTGGGGCACCCGATTGGTGCTTCGGGTGCACGTCTTGTGGTCACCGCGGCCCATGAGCTGAACCGCCGGGGTGGGGGTCGCGCCGCGGTGTCGCTGTGCGGCGGTGGTGGCCAGGGGGATGCGCTGCTGCTCTGGCGCTAGCCGTACCTGCGGCGCCGTCATCCCAACAACAGCGTGATGACCGCGATGGAGGGGATGGACAGCATCGTGCTGACGACGGCGGAGTCACGTGCGAGGACGGTGTTCACGCCGAAGCGCTGCGAGTAGGTGAACACGTTCTGGGCTGTGGGGAGCGCCGCCACGACCACGAAGGCGAGCAACGCGGGCCCGGAAGCGTCGAAGACCAGTCGGGCTGCGGCGTAGGCGATGAGGGGGTGGCCGACCGTCTTCATCAGGGAGGCCATCCATACGCTACGGCGGGAGCTGGTGTCCCGGTCGAGGACGGTTACCTCGGCCATGGACAGGCCGAAAGCCACCAGGGCCGCGGGGACGGTGCCGGCGGCGAGTAGCGATATGGGCTCGGTGAGCATCTCCGGTAGTTTCCATCCGGTGTTGGTGTGCAACAGGGAGAGGATGATGCCTACGGTGGCGGCGAGGATTAAGGGGTTTCGGACGATACCGAGGATCAGCTCGCGGATCAGCGGGACAAGGGAACCGTTGCCGGGACTGTCAGTTCGGGCCCTCCGGGTTGTGACGTCGAGCAGTAGCACGGTGGCAGGACCGTACAGTGCGACCTGGAAGATAATCACGGGCAGCGATGCTGCGGGGTCGTCGAGCACGTGGGTGGCGATCGGGACGCCGAGGTTCGACCCGTTGCAGTAGGAGCAGGCGAGCATCGTGACAAGGCTGTCGGACACCGGGCGGCGAGCGAGGAACCGGTATCCCAGGAAACCGACAAGCCCGGCGGTAAGAGTGCTGATGACGACGACGGCGAGGTTGTCCCCGAAGACGGTGGCGAGATCGGCGTCGCGGAGGAAGTTGATGAGCAGGGCCGGAGTCGCGAGATAGAACACGAACATATTCAGTGCGTAGACGGCGTTCGGGCCGAGCAGCCCGCGACGACCCACCAGGTAGCCCAGCGCGATGATGATGACGACCACCATGAACCCGCTGAGAACGTTAAGCATGTGCTCTATTACATCAGGCCGGTCACCGTCCCGCGGACGCGGGGGAGGTGACCGGCCTGAAGCAGGATCGGATCAGCGGTGATCAGCGGGCGGTGACCACGTGGGCCTGTGCCCATTTGTCGCAGAGGTGCTGGTTCTGCGGGTCGCGTGCGATCAGAATGCCGAGCGTGGCGAGAACACCGAGTAGTGCAACCGTACCGATGAACGGAATGAGCCCGGCGACGGCGACGGCGAGTCCCCAACTGTTTCGGATGAAAGCCTGCTGGGTGGTGAGTTTCTGGCCGTCATCACCGACGACTGTGATCCCCACTGCCATCTTGCCGACAGTGCGACCGAACTTGCTCTCCATGAGGACACGGTAAAGAAACCAGACGATGAGCGACAGGAAGAGTCCGAGGTAGAAGTTCCCCATCGCCAGTTCAGGCGCGGGGCCGGTCTGTCCGGCTTGATTCCAGGTATCCGCGGCGTCGACGAAATCCATCATGTCTCCGGCAGCCGTGATGCCCACCAGAACAATGGCGACGATGATGTACAGGATCGCATCGATAGCGAAGGCACCCAGGCGCTTACCGGCACCTGGATTGCGGTTGACTATGAAGCCCTGGGCCGGGTCGTTGTAACCCGGGTAGCCGGAGGGCCCCGGTTGGCCGTAGCCGAAGTTCTGATCGAAAGTCTGGCCGTCCGATCCGGCGGAGTTGTAGTCACCGTAGGAGGGCAGGTCGTCGTGTGGCCGGTTGTTGTACGGGTTCGTCATCGTGCCTTTCTCAGGGTAGGTGCGCAGGCCGCCAGGTTATCACCGGAGAAGCCGTGGTGCGGGACGCAAGCGACGGTACGACTGAACCCCGCCGCCGGGGACCGGTGACGGGGTTCAGAAGGTCTTAGTTAAACGCGCGCTGCTGCAAAACGTGGAGTATGCGCAGGATCAGCGGCTGTGGAACGGCAGGAGAGCCATTTCACGTGCGTTCTTGATCGCGGTAGCGACCTCACGCTGCTGACGCGGGGTCAGACCGGTGACGCGACGGCCGCGGATCTTGCCACGGTCGGAGATGAACTTACGCAGCAGGGCGTAGTCCTTGTAGTCGACGGTCTCGATGCCCTCGGCCTTGAGCGGGTTCTTCTTCGGGCGGCGGGACTGCTCGAGCCGCGCCTTCTTGTGGTTGGTGCGCTTCATGCGTGTGCTCCCTTTTACCAGCTGGACTTGCGAACGCCGGGCAGCTCACCGCGGTGAGCCATCTCGCGGACGCGGACACGGGACAGACCGAACTTGCGGAGGTAACCGCGGGGACGGCCGTCGGCAGCATCGCGGTTGCGGATACGCACGGGGGCGGCGTCGCGCGGCTGGCGGTTCAGCTCGAACTGAGCCTCTGCACGCTGGTCGTCGGTGGAGTTCGGGTTCTTGATGATCGCCTTGAGCTCGGCACGGCGCTCAGCGAAGCGGGCGACGATTTCCTTGCGCTGCTCGTTCTTCGCGATCTTGGACTTCTTGGCCATAGATTAACGCTCCTCGCGGAACTCGACGTGCTTCCGGACGATCGGATCAAACTTCTTCAGAGTGATCCGGTCCGGGTTGTTCCGCTTGTTCTTGCGGGTCACGTAGGTGTAACCGGTGCCCGCGGTGGACTTCAGCTTGATGATGGGGCGGATATCGTTACGTGCCACTAGATCTTCTCCCCACGTGCGCGGATCTTGGCGACGACGGACTCGATGCCGTCTCGGTCGATGGTCTTCAGGCCCTTGGTGGAGACGTTCAAGGTGATCGAACGCCCCTCAGAGGGCAGGTAGAACGAACGACGCTGGATGTTCGGGTTCCAGCGACGGTTCGTGCGGCGGTGCGAGTGCGAGACGGTTTTGCCGAAACTCGGCTTCCGACCCGTGACCTGGCAATAAGCCGACATGGGTATCTTTACTCCTTCCGCCCGCGTGTCCGGTCCCTCGTGCCGCGCAGGCAGTGGGAGACACCACTGCAAAAACCCACATCTAGACGGGATGTGGGGCCGGGGCACTGTCTGGGGCCGATCGCGCGTGCGATGACGTTTACTAAGACAACAGCGTTGCACGACACTACCCCATGACAGGCGCTGCTCCTAATTGACTGACAGGGTCAGGGGAAAGGGGTGCACCGTCTCGACGATTTCCCCGTGGCACGGAGAACGGATAGACTGGCCGATCGTGTTGCGACCTGTCGTCTGTGTTGGTTACGGACGACCCGGTAGCGCCCGCACTCCAAACCCGACCCAGGCACGACTCGCCGTCCCGGTCGCCGACTACGGCGGTCAGGATGAGGGGGACCGACCTGGCGCACAACCCTGAGGGATTGAGAATGAAGAACGATATTCACCCCGACTACCACCCGGTGGTCTTCAAGGACGCCAGCACTGGCCACCAGTTCCTGACGCGTTCCACCGCTACCTCCGACCGCTCCGTGGAGTGGGAGGACGGCAACGAGTACCCGCTGATCGTCGTTGACGTCACCAGCGAGTCACACCCCTTCTGGACGGGTGCACAGCGTGTCATGGACACCGCCGGCCGCGTCGAGAAGTTCCAGCGTCGTTACGGCAACCGTGTTCGCCGTACCAAGAAGAACGAGGAGGGCTAAGAACAATGGCAGTTCCGAAGCGCCGACTTTCCCGCGCCAACACCCACCACCGTCGTTCCAACTGGAAGTCCGACAACGTCGCGCTCCAGAACGTCAAGGTTGACGGCCGTGAGGTCCAGATGCCCCGTCGTCTGGTGAAGGCTGCGAAGCTGGGCCTGGTCGATCTCGACTAGTCCACACCCGTGAGGAGGCCCCCGCCGATGTCATCGGCGGGGGTTTTCTCTGCGCGAAACTTTGCGTTTTTGTTTCCGGTGTGTTCACGTCGGGTGGTGATTCCCTGTCAGTTGACTGTGGGATCGGTTTTCGGGTGTCGCTATCGCGCAGTGCTGATGCAGAATAGCGGGATGAAGATTCTTGTTGTCGACGACGATCAGACGGTAAGGGACTCTCTCCGGCGCTCTCTCACGTTCAACGGCTACGATGTGGCCGCTTCGGGAGATGGCGATGAAGCCCTCCGCTTGATTCGTCAGGAGTCGCCGGACCTGGTGATCCTTGATGTCGAGCTTCCTGAGGTTGACGGCCTCACAGTGTGCCGTGACCTCCGGAGCGCCGGAAATGATGTCCTTATCCTCATGCTGTCGGACAGTTCCGATGTCGCCGACCGTGTCTCAGGGCTTGACGCGGGTGCGGACGATTTCATGTCGAAGCCCTATGCCCTCGAGGAGGTTCTCGCCCGCGTGCGGGCGCTGCACCGCCGGTCCGTCCGGACGGCAGTGGCGAAGAGTGTGGAGGCCAAGCCTCTCGCTTTCGAAGATCTCTCCCTGAACCCCGAGACCCGTGAGGTCAGCAGGGGAGACCGCAAGATCAGCCTGACCCGCACCGAGTTCGCTCTTCTGCAGCTGCTGATGAAGAACCAGCGCAAGGTGCTCAGCAGGACGAAGATCCTTGAGGAGGTGTGGGGATATGACTTCCCCACATCCGGCAACGCTCTGGAGGTCTACATCGGTTACCTCCGGCGGAAGACGGAAGAGGGGGGCGAGTCCCGGGTGATCCACACGGTTCGCGGGGTGGGCTACGTTCTCCGGGATGACGCGCCCTAGACTCGCTCCCTGCAAGGAAGCTGAGTACCGACTCCATGGTTGCCGAGTGTGACGCTCTTCCGTTCAGATGACACTGTCAGGTTATGCGGACGAGTTGCCAACTCTCGCCGACCACAATGGGTTGTGTCGAACACAGTTAAGTGAGTTGAGCTAGCCGGCGACTATGCCGGTGAAGGAGAGTCAGATGTCCGGGGAAGATCGGATCGGCAATGGCGACGACGGATTCAGCGACCCTCGGGACCCTCGGGATCCCCGGGGCGAGCAGGGCCACCAGGGGCCCGGCGTATGGGGGCGGGACGGACGGGGTTCCTCGTCTCCCGAACAACCCCCGCAGCAACCCGAGCAGCGGGCGCAACCGCAGTCGTCCGGGTTCTCCGATCCAGGTGCGCAGCAGCGTCACTGGGAGGCGCTGTCCAGCCAGTACCCCAGCAACGACGGGACGGCACCGTCTCCGGTCGCTGGTCCGGAATTGCCACCGAACTCCGCTGGCACCACCACCAAAGTGTCTCGTCGGTTCTCGACCCCGGCGGTCGCCGCGCTCGTCCTCGCTGTCGGTGTCGCCGCCTCGGCGGTGACCGCGGTGATCATCCAGGATGACGATGATTCGCCGGCGGCCACCACATCCTTGAATCAGGCGAACACCGGAGATCGTGAAAACACCTCTGTGTCTCAACCGGACCCGGGGACGGTGGAGGCTGTGGCGCAGAATGTCCTGCCCAGTGTGGTGTCCATCCAGGTCACCACGCGACAAGGTGGAGCAGAGGGGTCTGGCTCGGTGATCAGCGAAGATGGGCTGATCCTGACCAACAACCACGTCGTCGCAGGAGCCGAGGACGGCGGCGCGCAGCTGAGTGTGACGACCAACGACGGACGCCAGCTGGACGCCGATGTCGTGGCGACCGACCCGCAGACCGACCTCGCCGTCGTCAAGGCCACCGGCGCTGATGACCTGCAGCCCATCACCATCGGCGATTCCGACGGGCTTCAGGTCGGAGAAACCGTCGTCGCCGTCGGGTCGCCCCTGGGGCTGTCCTCCACGGTGACGACGGGTATCGTGTCCGCGATGAACCGGCCCGTGCAGGCCGGCGGCGAGGACGGCGGAGAAGCGTCGTTGATCGACGCGATTCAGACCGATGCCGCCATCAATCCGGGTAACTCCGGTGGAGCCCTGGTCAACCTCGAGGGTGAGCTTGTCGGTATCCCGTCGGTGATCGCCACTCTCGGTGGCGAGATGGGCGGTGAGTCGGGTTCCATCGGTCTCGGGTTCGCCATCCCGTCGAATCAGGCGGAGAATACCGCACAGCAGCTCATCGACAATGGCCGGGCAACCCATCCGGTCATCGGCGCGACGGTCAACACCGGTGCCGAGGCGACAGCCAACGGCGCCGAGATCGTCAGCGTCGCCGGTGGTGGGCCGGCGGCGGATGCGGGCCTGCGTGATGGTGACGTCGTGACGAAGGTCGGTGACCGTATCGTCGACAGCGGAGTCAGTCTGATTGCCGCGATCCGGTCCCACAACGTCGGTGACGAGGTCACCTTGACGGTGACTGACGGTAATGGGGGCAATGAACGGGAGATCGGCGTGACGCTGTCCGAGTCCGACGCGGACTGAGGGACCGGGTCGCCGACCTAATCCACCCCTGATCTATACAGCAGGCGTGTCCGCCAGTTACCGTTAACGTGACCCCGCACACCGTCGGGCGCCGAAGTTGCCGAGGAGTTCACCACAATGTCCCAAGACCCGTACGTCGACACCGATCAGACCACTGGCGATATCCAGGATCCGTCCGGCGTGATCACCGTGCCGGGCATCGACGATTTCGCCCGCGTGGAGAAGGAGTCCATCGAACGCCTGGATGCTGAGATCACGGAGCCCGGTGACGAGGTGTTCCGGTCGCTGGATATCCAGGAGAATGAGCGTGAGGGCGGCAATCCCCGGCACTCCCTGCTGCATGCCCTGGTCGTGATCGTCACAGATCACCCCGACGACGGGGACCAGTCCGGTGAACTCGTGGCGGAGCTCCTCGCCGAGGAGGACTACATGGTCGACGCGGTGCTGACTGTCGAATCCGGGAAGTCCGCGATCCGTCAGGCGCTCGAGACGGCCGTTGTCGGTGGTGCGGACCTGGTGATCACCGTGGGCGGAACCGGTGTGAGCCCGCGCGACAAAGCACCGGAAGCCACCAAGGCGGTGCTGGACAAGCGCATCCAGGGCCTGTCCCAGGCGCTGCGGTCGTCCGCTCTGGCCTGTAACGCCATCGACGGTGGGCTTTCCCGTGGCGTCGCCGGAGTGTCCGGGTCGACGGTTGTGGTCAACCTGGCGTCCTCACGTGCGGCGATCAGGGATGGCATGGCAACGTTGTGCCCGTTGGTCCGACACCTCATCACGGATATCAGCAGGGCATGAGGCCCCGTCGCAAGACAGGCGTGGTGGGACGCGCTCATATCCCGGACCGCGACCTGGACCTCAGCCGGGTCGGTCCGGCCAGAGCGAAGGCTGATGCCGTCGGCGGAGACGGGACGCAGGGGATGCAGGGCACCGCGGACGGGGGCTTCGCGGAGGATTTCTGGGAAGCCGAACGTCCTCCCCACTGGTGAGCGGGGCCGGCTCAGCGTGCAGAGTGCCGTCCACCGGCGTCTGCATCGGAGTCGTTGATTTCACCTGCAATGCCGTTGGAGGCTGAGGTGATGCCGTTCTGGTTCGCGAGCAGGTCGCGGATCTCGACGAGCAGGTCGACCTCGGAAGCGACGGTTTCTTCGGGGTCGATACCTTTGCGCCGCGCGTTGAGCTCGTTCAGCTTGTTCATCGGGGCGACGAGGATGAAGTAGACGACGCCGGCGATGATGAGGAAGTTGATCAATGCAGTGATGATCGCGCCCAGATCAATCTGGGTACTCTCCATGCCGCTGCGCAGCTGGAACTTCAGGCCGTCGACTTCCGCTCCGCCGAAGCAGTTGATCAGGGGCTGGATCAGGGAGTCCGAGATGGCGGTGACGATGGCGGTGAACGCGGCACCGATGATGACGGCGATGGCCAGTTCCATGACGTTTCCGCGGGTGATGAAGTCTTTGAAACCCTTGAGCATGATGCACTCCTTGTGCTGGTAGAACCTAGAGAGGGGGGTATGGTTCGGCTACCGGGGGGCCCGGTTGCCGGCGGACGTCGGGAAGATACCCGAGTTAGTCACGACGATCTGGACGGAGGCGTCGTGACCTGTCCTGGGGACGTCGACCCCGAACTCGCTGTGGTCGACGACTGCCACAAGTCTGCCAGGTTCCCCGCGCCCGGTCAGGATACTGAAGGTCCGGTCGTAGTAGCCGCCTCCCTGTCCGAGGCGGGTGCCGTCCCTGTCGACGGCGAGAGCGGGGATCACCAGGGTGCTGACACGCCCGGACAAGTCCACCGTGGATATCGGTGACGGGAACTCCGGTGTTTCTGACGGCTCTGCGATGCCGAAGGTGCCGCGTCGGATCGAGTGCGAGCCCCGGTAGGGAAGCCACGACAGCGGTCGGGCCGGACCGGGGACAACCGGAAGCCAGACCTCGAGGCCGGCGTCACGGAGGGTGTCCGGGAGCCCCGCACCGCCGGGCTCACCCGGCAGCCCGGCGAATGCGGCGACCGTCCGATCCGTGTGGCCTTCCAGCAGGGCAAGCAGGTGGTCGGCGATAGCGGCGTCTCGACGGGAGCGTTCGTCCGCCAGGACGGAGCGTCGCCCGGCCCGGATGCGTTGCCGCAGTTCCTGCTTGGCCTCCTGGACGGCCTGGGCGGCGCGATCTGTTTCGTGGCGCATATCCGTTGATCATAGAGGGGCCGGGGGTGCCGTCGGTTCGTTTTTCTCTCCCTGATTGTCCGTTTTTCGGGTGTCGGTGTGTTCTCACCGCGCCGCGAGGGGGTGATCCCTGTAGGATTCGAATTATGGCAACTACCAACTCACCTATTCCTTCCGGCTCTCCAGACGGCGTCACTGACGGCGTTTCCACCGGTGGGATACGAACTGTCGTGGTTCCTGCCGCCGGTCTGGGCACCCGTTTCCTGCCGGCCACCAAGACAGTCCCTAAAGAGCTCCTGCCCGTCGTGGATACCCCCGGTATTGAGCTCATCGCGAAAGAGGCTTCTCAGGCCGGCGCGTCCCGACTTGCGGTGGTTACCTCACCCCGCAAGCAGGGCATCATGGCGTTCTTCGACCGCGACGAACTCCTGGAGGAAACTCTCGAGTCGCGCGGCAAGACCGAACAACTCAACAAAGTCCGGGCAGTCAACGAGATGATCACGGCGGTGTCGGTGAACCAGGACCGCCCTCTCGGGCTGGGCCACGCCATCGGCTGCGCCGAGGACGCTCTGGACGAGGATGAGGACGCCTTCGCCGTCTTGCTCCCTGACGATCTCGTCCTGCCTTTCGGTGTGATGAACGAGATGATCGAGGTACGTAAGCGCTACGGCGGGACGGTCCTGTGCGGTTTCGAGGTCCCGGAGGACGAGGTCTCGAACTACGGTGTCTTCGAGATCGCCGAGGCCGACGGTGCTGATGACGCTGATGGCCAGGTCCGGCGTGTGACCGGCATGGTCGAGAAACCTGATGCGGCCGATGCCCCCTCAAATATCGTGGCCACCGGGCGCTATCTTCTCGACCGGTCGATTTTCGATGCATTGCGTCAGACCGAACCGGGCAAGGGTGGGGAAATCCAGGTCACTGATGCCATTGCCAGGCTCATCGATGAGGGCCATCCGGTGCATGTGTACGTGCACCGGGGAAATCGCCATGACCTCGGGAATCCGGGCGGGTTCATCCGCGCCTGTGTGGATTTCGCCCTCGACGATCCGTCCTACGGTCCGTCGCTGGAACGGTGGTTGTCGCGGCGACTGGAGAAGTGAGAGTGTACCGACGGTGGTGACGGTACCGGCGGTGCCGTCGGTACTGACACGAAACTGAGGTGGTGTCCGACATGGGCACCACCTTCTGCGGTTTCTGTGCCCGGAGACGGTAGAGTCTGCAGGGTCTGCACTCGTACAACCTGCATATCACCCTGAAACTTCCCGAGAACCCGTGAGGACGGCCACGTGAGAACTGTTGAGGAGCAGCTGGCCACGGTCAGCGCCGCGGCAGTAACACCGGAACCGGTGCGCACCGCGATTTCAGAGGCACTCGGGTTGCGGTGTGCCGAACAGGTGGAGTCGGAGACATCGGTCCCCGGTTTCGACCAGGCGGCGGTGGACGGCTACGCAGTACGTTCTGTCGATGTCCGCCACGCAGGCAGCGTCGACCCGGATGTCCCCTCTGCGAAGCTCCCGGTTGTCGGTGATGTCGGGGCGGGTTCACACCGTCCGGTCCGGCTGCAGCCGAGACAGGCGGTGCGGGTTCAGGCGGGGGCGCCGATTCCGACACTCGCGGACGCTGTCGTCCCTCTCGACTGGGCCGAGGACGACGGGCGTCGTACTGAGGCATTACGTCCGGTGGCCGCCGGACAGTTCATCCACCGTGCCGGTTCGGACGTGCAGCCCGGTGATGTCGTTGTCGAACAAGGCTCGGTGGTCGGGGCGGCACAGGTCGGGTTGCTGGCGGCGGTCGGACGGTCCAAGGTGCTGGTGTATCCGCGTCCGAGGATGGCCGTGCTGTCTTTCGGTCCCGAACTCGTCGACATCGACCGTGACCCCGGACTCGGTCAGGTCCATGACGTGAACTCCTATGCCCTGGCTGCTGCCGGGCGGGAGGCCGGTGCGGACGTCAACCGGCTCGGTATCGTCGGCGGCGAGGACCGTCGGCTCCGTGACATTATCGAGGGACAGCTCATCCGCTCGGAGATTCTGGTGATCGCCGGGGGAGTGGGCGGCTCCTCGAGTGACCGGCTTCGTGAGATCCTCGCCGACCTCGGTGACCTGGATGTCTCCCGCGTGGCGATGCACCCCGGTTCTGTACAGGGGTTCGGCATTCTCGGCGCAGACCGGGTTCCGACGTTTCTGCTCCCCGCCAACCCGAGTGCGGCTCTCGTCGCGTTCGAGGTCATGGTGCGTCCGCTGGTGCAGATCCTTCGTGGCCAGCGCCAGTCCATGCGTCGTATGGTCAAGGCCAGGACTATCGCCGGACTGGAATCTGCGCCGCACCGTCGTGGCTTTATCCGTGCGCAGCTCATGCGTGACCGGGAGACCGGGGAGTTCCTCGTTGACCCGCTCGGTGCAGTCGCCGGTGGTGAGCCCACCCATCTGCTCGGCAGCCATGGTCAGTCGAACGGTCTGATCGTTGTTCCTGGTGACAGCACTCGGGTCGAGCCCGGCGAGGTCGTCGACGTGATGTTCCTGACGAACCGGGTGTGAGCCACCCGTGCTGCTGACGAACCGCCACCCCGGGTGGCCGGCGAAGACTCCCACGATCGCGACCGGTGCCGGGCGGGTCCGGTTGCGTCCTCTGTCTCGACGCGACGGGCGGCACTGGTCGGAGTTCCGCAACGCTGACGAGCACCTGCTGCGTCCGGTGGAGCCGACGGTGCCCGGGCAATGGTGGGAGGCCCATACGAAAGCGATGTGGCGGCGTAACTATTCCGGCTTGACGGCCCTGGCGGCGCAGGGCGTTCTGCTTCCCTTCGCCATTGAGGTCGACGGGGCTTTCGCCGGTCAATTGACCCTGGGCAATGTCCAGCACGGTGTGGTCTGCAGTTGTTGGATCGGCTACTGGGTGTATTCCGGGTTCAGCGGAAGGGGAGTGGCGAGCAGCGCTGTGTCTCTCGGTGTGGATCACGCGATGACCGAGGTCGGGATGCACAGGGTGGAGGCGACGGTGCTGGAGTCCAATGTGGCCTCACGTCGGGTGTTGGAGAAGGTGGGTTTCCGGGAGGAAGGACTGCTGCGGCGTAATCTGCACATCAACGGCCAGTGGCGTGATCACGTCCTTGTTGGTCTGACGGTCGAGGAACGTCGCTCAGGCAAGTGACGGTCTGTGACACGGCACGGCGCGCCTGCGGCGCCCCCGCCAGCTCGCCACGTATCGTCGGGGCATTGTTCCATCGTGATGCGTCCTGATTGTCATGATTGTCGTCGGTGAAAGGAAAGGCCGCTAGTGTCCGGCTCCCTCAGCTCTCTGATCCTGATCGCGGTTGTCTGGCTTCTTCTCCTCGCGCCGTTGTTTCTCCGTAACCAGTCGCCGGTCCGGCGGACGTCGAAGGCGTTGTCCGAGACCCGCGTCCTGCATGAAGGTGGTGCGGAGATCTCGCGCCCCCGGAAGCGACCCCTGCCAGCGGAGTCGTTGTACCACGCGGATGTCGATGACGACATCGAACTGGTTGAGGCTGAGCCGGAGCAGGTGATCATCGACGACACGGGACGGGACGTGCCCGGCATCATCGAGGGTGAGGTTGTCGGCTACCGTCCCCTCGACGAGGAGGATACCGGTGAGTTCGCCCCAGTCGACCCGCTGATGGATGATGCTGAGGCCGTCGAGGACCCCGCCTTCGTCGTCGACGCGGAGGACGGTGGGAGCAGCGAAGACAGCTTGGCCGTCGAAGGCACAGAAGGCGCAGATGGTGCAGATGGCGAAGATGGTGCTGACGAGGATGCCGGACACGACGAACGGTCGGACGGAGCTCCGGTAGCGGCGGTCGGTGAGGCGGATCGGCGGTTCGCCGATGTCCCCGCGGCCTACCTTCGCGGTGGCGACATTGACATCACGGTGGGCACCGATGAGCAGTATGAGGCCGACTCACAGGTCGGTGTCGACGACGATTCCTCTGATGATTTCCTTGATGACGAGTACGGCGACGGAGAACTGACCGCGGAGGAGCTGGATTACGCTGCGGCCCGTCGTGGCCGCGGGTTCTATGATCCGGAGGCCTCCCAGCGACTGGTTGAACGCCGTCAGATGCGTCGAAAGCGGGTGTTGTCGGGGCTGGCGGCGCTGTGCGTGGTGTCGGTCGTCGCCGCCGTCATCCTGGGTGGTGCTGTCTGGTCCGCGGTGGTCGTGATGGTCGCGCTGTCCGGCGTGTACCTCTATTACCTGCGACGCCAGGTGGTCGAGGAAGCACGGCTGCGCCGGCGGAGGATCGCCCGGATGCGGCGCGCCCGTCTCGGTGTGCGTAACACTGACGACCGGGAACTCGGTGTCCCGGACCGCCTGCTGCGACCGGGTGCTGTGGTGCTGGAAAGCGATGACGCGGACCCGGAGTTCGCCGACCTCGCATACGCTGATTACGCCGGGTACTCCGGTTCCGGCGACTACGGCGACTACGGTGACTATGGTGATTACGGCGACTACGGTGACACCCACATCCGGGCGGTGTAGTGCCGCTCACCGCGTCTTCCGGGGGAGATAAGATGGGCTCATCATGAACAATCCTGCCTTCCGCGATGCTGCCCTGCTGATCCTGCGTGTCGCCCTCGGGGTCGTCTTCATCGCCCACGGGTGGGACAAGGTGTTCCATGTCGGGGCGGAGGAGACCGCCCAGCAGTGGGCGTCGATGCACATCCCTCAGCCGACGTTGTCGGTCTGGGTCGTCGCCGTCGTCGAGATGCTCGGCGGCGCACTGCTGGTCCTGGGGTTCCTCACCCCGGCCGCGGCGGGCGTGCTGGCGCTCGACATGGTCGCAGCCTTCTACTTCGTCCATCTGGGCAGCGGACTCTTCGTGGCAGAGGGGGGCAGTGAGCTGGTCATCGTCCTGTTCGCTGCATGCCTTGTTCTAATCGTCTTCGGTGCTGGACGTGCGAGCCTTGACAAAGCACTCTCCCGGTTCGGGTGATCCCGGTGGAGGACGACTCACGCGCCGATATCCATGCGGTGGTCCGCTCCGCCCTGTCGGCTCGGCTGGACGGGGAGAACGCGCCATCGGACGTTGACGATGACATGATCGACACCCACCTCTCGGCCTGCGAGGACTGCCGTGAGTGGTTTGCGGCAGCGAGTGATCTGAACCGGCGGCTGCGGATGTCGGTGGCTCCAGTGGCTCCCTCCGATAGCGCCGCCTCCGGTGGCCCTGCCGGCGATGCCCGCGCGTTAGCTGAGTCGATGCTGCGTGTCGCCGATGAGACCCCGCGCCTGTCGCACCGCCTGCGGAACAGATCGTTGCCGCTGGTGCTCAGCAGGGTGGCACTCGTTGCCGTGGCCGTGTGCTACATCATCTGGTCGCTGTTACTGCTCACCGGGGCTGCCGGTGGTGGTGCGGAGTCGGTGGACGGCGCCGGGCCGGGAGGAATGGTCGGCAACGCCGGTGATCCCGATGTGGCGTCGCTCTCGGTCGATGCGGCGGCTGTCCGGCTGGCGTTGGCGGCCGGGCTGCTGTGGGGGGCGGCGCGTCCCCGCTCAGCGCCCGGACTATTCCCTGTCTTCCTTGCCCTGTGGGGATTCGGCGCAGGGTTCGCAACCCGCGACATCGTCCTGGGCGTGCTAGGTGGGGGCACGGATCTGACGCTCATCGCGGGTCTGCTGCTGCACCTGGCTGCCTGTGCGGCGTTGGTGAGCGTGTGGTTGTCACGGAACCATGCCGTCGCCCCGCTTCGACAGTCACTGCGGGGCCTGTCGGCCCGCCCGGTGAGTTACAGTCCGGAAGATGTGCAGAGTAATTCGTCCTGGCGACCGGGGGACGATCGGTGAGCGTGACCGGTCAGGTCCAGCCCGGCAGCCACATCCGCCACTGCCACTGCGCGTCGGTGATCGGCATTCCCGTGAAGATCGGAAGGAAGAAGAGGAACATCCACACGACCAGGACGAGATAGCAGACCACGAGCAGCATGCCGGTTTTGCCGACGATGAGTCCGCGTGCGTCGGCAGCGACGGAATGCCCGCCGTCCGTCCCGTGTAGTGGTTCCTCGGGGCGTAGCGCCCAACCGGAGACCTGCCCCAGGGCGAGGGCCACGCCGAGGATGAGGAAGGGCGCGAGATTCGTGGCGTAGAACAGGTACATCTGGCGGTCCACGTTCAGCAGCCACGGCAGGAAACCTGCAGCGTAACCGACCAACGGCACAAGCCACCTCATGTCGCGACGGCCGATGATGCGCCACAGGCCCCACAGGAGCACCGGAACGGTCAACCACCAGATCGCCGGGGTGCCGATCAACAGGACGACCTCGCGGTGCCCGGAGTTGTCGCTGGATGAGTGGTAGAGCAGAGCACGGGTGGAGGCCAGCCAGTCCCACGGCTTGGACTCCCACGGGTGGTGGTGGCCGTTGGAGTTGGTCAGTTCCCCGTGGAAGCCCAGGACGGAGACGTGATAGTAGATGAAACTGAGCCAGCTGTCGGGCAGGAAATCGAGGCCCCATGAGGTGATCCGGTCACTGCCTGCAGCAGCTTCATGACGGAAGACGCCGGTCTCAGAGGCGAACCAGGACCGCCAGGACAACAGGTAGACCGCCAGGGGAACGAGGACCAGGGAGGCGAAAGCGGGGACGCAGTCCCGCACGAGCGTTCCGGAGAAGGGGCGGACGACGCCGAAACGGTGACGCCGCCACCAGTCGACGGCGACGACAGCGACCCCGAAGAACGCCATGTAGTACAGGCCGGACCATTTGACCGCGAGCGCACAGCCCAGCGCGATCCCGGCGCCGAAGCGCCACCAGCGGTACCCCACCCGGGGACCGAGCCCGTTGTCGGTGATTCTGTCCTCGGCGGCGACGCGGCGGAACAGTCGTTCCATCCGCCTGTGATCGTGCAGCAGCAGGTAGACCGCGAGCATCACGAAGAAGACCTGGAAGTGGTCCAGCATCGCCGAACGGCCGGTGACGAAGAGGATACCGTCACACAATGCCAGGATTCCGGCGGTGAGTCCGACCCAGTCGGAGTTGGTCAGGCGTCGGGCAATCGCCGCGATGAGCAGGATCACGCCCACCGCAAGGAGCGCGACGACGATCCGCCATCCCCACGGATTGTTCCCGAAGACCGCCATGCCGAGGGCTTCAAGGTGTTTGGCCAGCGGAGGGTGGACGACGAGCCCGTAGGCGGGATTGTCCTCGATGCCTCCGATGAGCAGATCGCCGCCACCCTCCGTGCCACGCAGTACCTGCCATGACTGCGGGACGTAGTGTTTCTCGTCGAAAACCGGGGTGCCGTCATCGGTGGGGTGCCACAGCCAGAGAAGCCGACTGACCAGGCCCAGAACCCCGAGTGCCGCCAGGATCGACCACCATCGGCGTGGCCGTTCCTGCAGCCCGGGTGCAGGACCGGGCGCTGTGCCTGTGGTGGCTGGAGTCTCCGTCACAGTGGCTTATCCTATACGTCTCCGGTGGGACCGCGGAGCGCCGCGGCCCCCGGCAGGTAGAGTCTGGTGACCATGCAGGACTACACCCAGCAGCGTCCCGAACCCGACACGGTCACACGCGCGCTGGAGCGCGCACGGGCTGACCGTCCTCTCCCCGGAGGTGGTGTGATTCTCGCGGCGACCCCATTGGGTAATCCGCTGGATGCCTCGATCCGACTCATCGACGCCCTCGGCAGCGCTGATGTCGTGGCCGCCGAGGACACACGCCGGACGCGCGCCCTGGCAGATGCACTCGGAGTGGAGATCACCGGGAAGATCGTCTCCAATTTCGACCACAACGAGGCCGACCGTGCCGCGGGGCTGGTTGCCCGGGCAGCGGCCGGAGCGCGTGTCCTGGTGGTGACGGACGCAGGGATGCCCGCAGTCTCTGACCCGGGCTTTCCTCTCGTCCAGGCGGCACAGGACGCAGGTGTCCCGGTCACGTGCCTGCCCGGGCCGTCGGCAGTGCCCACGGCCCTGGCGTTGTCCGGGGTCGGGGTCGGCCATTTCGCGTTCGACGGTTTCGCACCGCGGAAGGACGGTGCCCGGCGCCAGTGGCTGGAGTCGGTGCGCGACTCCACCCGGGCCGTGAGCTTCTTCGAGTCGCCGCACCGGTTGGCGGCGACGCTGTCCACCGCGGCTGAGGTCTGCGGGGCCGACCGCGAGGCGGCGGTGTGCCGGGAACTGACCAAGACTTTCGAGGAGGTGGTCCGCGGACCGCTGGGTGAGTTGGCGGTGTGGGCGGCCGATGGTGTGCGCGGCGAGATCACCGTGGTGATCTCCGCCTCGTCAGGACCGGAGGTACGACGTCCCGAAGAGCTTGTCGGCGAGGTCGAGCAGAAGGTGGGGGAGGGGATGCGGCTGAAGGACGCCACACGCGAGGTTTCCACTGTTCACGGTGTCTCCCGTCGGGAGCTGTACGAGGCGGTGCTCACCGCCAGGGAGGGCTGACCTCCCGGGTTTTTGGCGTTCAGCTGGCAGGGGGGCTCGGCTCTGTGTCCGGGGTGTATGGCAGAGTGGTCTGCATGTCCGTTTCAGAAGAGAACCCGCAATCTGACGATATCGGCCCCCCGGGCACCGACACCGACGGTGCCCCGTTCACGGATCCTGGCCTCAATCTGGAGAAGATCTCCCCGGTCGCCACCGAGGACATGCTGCCTCCTCCCGCCGAGGACGAGAACGCGAAGGTCGACAAGGCCGTCGTGTTTTTCGCGGCGCTGATCGTCCTCGCTGTTGTCGCCTGGGGACTGATTTCCCCGGATAACTTCTCGACGTTTGCCGACAACGCCCTGGACTTTGTTGTGACCGACTTCGGTTGGGTCTACATCATCGCAGGCTCTGTGTTCGTGTTCTTCATCCTGTGGGTGGCGTTGAGCAAGTTCGGCAACGTCCGGTTGGGGCAGGACAATGAGCGCCCCGAATTCAACGCGGCAAGTTGGATCGCCATGCTTTTCGCCGCCGGCATGGGCATCGGCCTGATGTTCTACGGTGTCGCTGAGCCGATGAACTTCTACCGCAACGGCGTGCCCGGCGAAGCGTCGGAGAGCAATCCGGTCGCATTTTCCACGACGTTGTTCCACTGGACGCTGCACCCGTGGGCGATCTACGCGATCGTCGGGCTTGCTATTGCGTACGGAACCTTCCGGTTGGGACGTAAACAGCTGCTGAGTTCTGCCTTCATCCCGCTGATCGGTGTACGACGTGCAGAAGGATGGCTGGGCAAGCTGATCGACGTCCTGTCGATCTTCGCCACCGTGTTCGGTACGGCGGCCTCCCTCGGCCTGGGCGCCCTGCAGATCGCATCGGGTCTCAACGCCACCGACCTCGTCCACGACCCGGGCACCGGGTGGCTGCTGCTGATCATCGGTGTGCTGGGAGTCTGCTACCTCATTTCAGCGTTCTCCGGCGTGAGCAAGGGAATTCAGTACCTGTCGAACTTCAACATGGTGCTTGCCGCCATTCTTGCGTTCTTCGTGCTGATTGTCGGTCCGACCGTCGTCATCGCGAACACGGTACCGACGGCGTTCGGCAACTACCTTCAGGAGTTCTTCGGCATGGCCGCCCGCACGGCGGACTCTGCGCCGGGGATGGACGAATGGCTCGCCAGCAACACCCTGTTCTACTGGGCATGGTGGATCTCCTGGTCACCCTTTGTCGGTACCTTCATCGCCCGGATTTCCCGCGGACGTACCGTTCGCGAGTTCATCCTCGTGGTGATGCTGGTTCCCACGGCTGTCTCGGTGGTGTGGTTCGCGATCTTCGGTGGTAGCGCCATTCACCAGGAGTCCGAAGGGTCGGAGATCTACGGCGACGGAACTGCGGAGAACATGCTGTTCAGCCTTCTGCACGATCTGCCGCTGGGTACCATCTCGTCCATGGTGGCGATGGTGCTGCTGGCAACCTTCTTCATTACCTCGGCGGACTCCGCCTCGACGGTGATGGGCACCATGAGCCAGAACGGTAAGCTCGTCGCCGACCGGAAGATCACCGTACTGTGGGGCCTGCTCACTGCGCTGATCGCCGTGGTGCTCCTGCTGTCGGGCGGCGATGACGCTCTCAACAGCCTGCAGACCGTGACCATCATCGCAGCCAGCCCGTTCGTGATTCTCATCCTGTTCCTGTGTCTGGCCATTTACCGTGGGTTGTCGCAGGACCCGATGTTCCTCGACGAGAAGCAGAAGCGTGCCTTCGCGCTTCGTCTCGGTCGCGAGCGACGGCACCAGGAAACTGCGGAAGCCCGTGCGGCCAGGGAACGTCGACGCAGCAAACGTGGGGCCACCGCGGACAAGGCGGAGTCACAGTAACTCGGCACCACCCGCACATAGGCGAACAGCGCGCACCAGTAGAAATATCCCCCTGGTGCGCGCTTCGTCTGTGCCATGGCTTAGTCTGGTCGCATGTCGAAACACGTGCTCACCGCCGTTGCCTGGCCCTACGCAAACGGACCCCGCCACATCGGACATGTCGCCGGATTCGGCGTCCCCTCGGATGTTTTCGCCCGGTTCCAGCGAATGTCCGGTAACAAGGTGCTGATGGTCTCCGGGACCGATGAGCACGGCACCCCGCTGCTCGTCCAGGCGGAGAAGGAGGGGGTCGGTGTCCAGGAACTCGCCGACCGCTACAACCGCGTCATCGTGGAAGACCTTGCCGGTCTCGGTCTGTCCTACGACCTGTTCACCCGCACCACGACGCGGAACCACTACGCGGTCGTGCAGGAGCTCTTCCGTGGGCTCAACGACAACGGTTACATGGTCCGTCAGACGACCACCGGTGCCATCAGCCCGTCGACCGGACGCACCCTGCCGGACCGGTTTATTGAGGGCACCTGCCCGCTGTGTGGTGCCACCGATGCCCGCGGTGACCAGTGCGACAACTGCGGAAATCAGCTCGATCCGGCAGATCTGATCGATCCCCGGTCGAAGATCAACGGAGAGACCCCCGACTTCGTGGAGACCGAGCACTTCATGCTCGATCTCCCGGCGGTGGCGGACGCGCTGGAGAGCTGGTTGACGACCCGCGAGGGGTGGCGGCCCAATGTGCTGAAGTTCTCGCTCAACCTGCTCAAGGACATGCGTCCGCGGGCGATGAGTCGTGACATCGACTGGGGCGTGCCCGTTCCGATCGAGGGATGGCAGGACAACAACGCCAAGAAGCTCTACGTCTGGTTCGACGCCGTCGTCGGCTACCTGTCCGCCTCCATCGAGTGGGCGTGGCGGTCCGGGACGCCGGAGGCGTGGCGTGACTGGTGGTCTGATCCGGAGGCTCTGTCCTATTACTTCATGGGCAAGGACAACATCACCTTCCACTCCCAGATCTGGCCGGGGGAGTTGCTCGGGTATGCCGGTAAAGGTGCCCACGGCGGAGAGGCCGGGGAATTCGGCGACCTGAACCTTCCGACCGAAGTCGTTTCATCCGAGTTCCTGACGATGTCCGGGTCGAAGTTCTCCTCGTCCAAGGGCGTGGTCATCTACGTGCGTGACTTCCTGCAGGAGTTTGGCCCGGACGCGTTGCGGTACTTCATTGCCGTCGCCGGCCCGGAGAACATGGACACCGATTTCACCTGGGACGAATTCGTGCGTCGGATCAACACTGAGCTGGCGAACGGCTGGGGCAACCTGGTCAACCGCACGGTATCGATGGCACACAAGAACTTCGGTGAGATCCCGGCTGCCGGCGAACTCGCGGCCGAAGACACCGAACTGCTCGAGGACGCCGCGGCCGCGTTCGACACCGTCGCAGAGTGTCTGGAGCACTCGCGGTTCAAGGCGGGGATCGCCGAGGCAATGCGTATCGTCGACCGCGGTAACCAGTACATCGCGTCCCAGGAGCCGTGGAAGCTGGCGAAGGACGAATCCCAGCGGGAGCGGCTCGCGACCGTCCTGCACACCGCCCTGCAGGTGGTGTCGGACGCCAATACGTTGCTCACCCCCTACCTGCCGTTCTCCGCGCAACAGGTCTTCGAGACTCTCGGCGGTACCGGCGTCTGGGCGGCGCAGCCGCAGGTCGTCGAGGTCACCGACGAGTCTCCGCGGACGCCGGTGGGCGTGGGGCTGCCGGCCGAGGGACGCAGCTACCCGGTCATCATGGGTGACTACGACGATCAGCAGGCGCACTGGGGCCGGACGACGCTGAGCCCGGGAACACCGCTGGCGAAACCGTCTCCGCTGTTCACGAAGCTGGACCCCGAGCTGGCCGAGACCGGTCCGTCCTGGGCTGCGGTGGAGTAGGCGCCGTGTCAGACGCACGATTCACCGATCAACTGCTCGACGACAACCGGGTTACCTGGGACGCTGCCGTCACCCATGGCTTCGTCCGGGAACTCTTCGCCGGGAGCCTCCCCGATGACGTGATGGTGGCGTACCTCGTTCAGGACTACCGCTTCGTGGACGGATTCATGGCGTTGATCGGTGCTGCGATCGCCAGCACTGACAATTTCACCTCTCGGCACCGGCTGGCGGAGTTCATCGGCGAGATCGCCGGGGACGAGAACACCTACTTCGTCGAAGCGATGGAGGACCTCGGTGCCGGGGAGCTCGACGGGATCCCCGACAAGGAGTCCACCGCGGGGTTCAAGAGGATCTTCGCCGAGGCGGCGGAGACCAGGAACTACGCGGCGATCGTCTCCGTCCTCGTTGTCTGCGAATGGCTGTATCTGGACTGGGCGACACGCCAATCGAACCGTGCCGAGGCACCGGTCGGCCACGGTGGTTACCCGGAACGGTACGTCCACGCGGAGTGGGTGCGGCTCCATGACTACCCGGAGTTCCACGAGCTTGTCGCTTTCCTCCGCGACGAGGTGGACCGGGTGGCGGTGCAGACCCCGGAGAACGAGGCACTGTCCCGTGACTTCTTCCGACGGACTGTGGATCTGGAACTCGCCTTCTTCGAGGAATCGCTGCCGCCGCACCCCTGAGGACGGCCTTTCCCCTGCGGCCAGCTAGCCTGGGCAGCATGTCACGGAAGAAACCACGTCCTACTCCTGTGCCTCCTGAACCGCTGGCGGAGGTGTTCGACGCCCACACCCACCTGGCGTCCTGTGGGGCCGGCGACGCCGCGTCCGTGCGGGCGATCATGGACCGTGCGGCAGCGGCTGGTGTCAGTGGCGTGTGCACAGTCGGGGACGGTATCGGGGAGGCGGAGCTGGCGCTGGAGGCAGCACACGCCGATGAACGTGTCGTTGCGGCCTGCGCCGTACACCCGACGAAGGCGCACGAGCTCACCGATGACGTGAGGACGCGTCTGCGCGGACTCGTCGCTGACGACCGGTGCGTGGCGGTGGGGGAGACAGGTCTCGACACCTACTGGATCACGCACGATCCTGAGGGGACTGCACCTCTGGGTGTCCAGGAGGAGGCGTTGCGCTGGCACATGGACCTGGCTGCGGAGTTCGGCAAGCCGCTGATGATCCACAACCGGGAGGCGGATGAGGATCTCATGCGCGTACTCGCAGACGCCCCGGCGGGGCTCACTGTGATGCTGCACTGTTTCTCCTCACCGTTAGATGTCGCGCTTGAGGCTGTGGACAGGGGGTACTACCTGAGTTTCTGCGGAAACGTCACCTTCAAACGCAATGAGGAGCTGCGGCAGGCGGCCGCCCGTGTGCCGGAGGACCGGATCCTCGTGGAGACGGATGCGCCGTATATGACTCCGGAGCCGTTCCGGGGCGCGCGCAATGAGCCGACGTTCGTCGGCTACACCGCTCGGCTTCTGGCTGAGGTGCGTGGTGTCGACCCCGACGAATTCGGTGTCGCGCTGTCACGGAACGCCCGTCGGCTCTACGGTCTGACGATGTGACGCATGGGGACGCTGTCTCATTCTGTCACTTCCTGTCACCTGCTGTTATCTCCCGTAGTGCGACCGGGTGTGATCATCGCGACAGAAACGGGGGCAGAAAGCCGAATTTCTTGATCGTGACCCAATCGTTACCGTATCGTGATCAACGTTATGTCGGTTGTCCCGAACCGTCGTCCCTGACCGCCAGGAATGACGCCACCGGAGGTAGAAGAGCGCGTGTCCCCCAAGAAGAAGTCCACCCTGCATCGCATCAACAGCACCAGCTCGGTCCCGCTGCGCGCGGCGACCGGCGGCATGCTGGCGGTGCTGGTTGTCGGCGGCACCGTCGTCGCCACCAACCACAAGGACGTCACCTTGGACGTCAACGGCGAGATCATGCAGGCCAGCGCGATGTCGGGCGACATCCGCGGCCTGCTTGAGGACAACGACGTCGAGATCGACGACCGTGCCATGATCACCCCGGGGCTCGACGAGAAGGTGGAGAACGACGGCACCGTCACGGTCCGCTCGGCACGCCAGGTCGCGGTCACCGTCGACGGTCAGCTCAAGGACGTCGACACCACCTCGCTGACCGTGGCCGACCTGCTGTCGGAGCTGGGCTACGAGGGCAACGACGCCTCCCTGTCCGAGGGTGTGGGCACGCAGATCCCGCTCGAGGGCATGGAACTGAACATCACCACCCCGCGGGACTTCACCCTCAACGACGGCAACTCCGGCGAGGAGCCCGCGCGCCTGTCCCTGGCAGCGGCCACCGTGGGTGAGGCGCTGGAACTGCGCGGCACCCCGCTGGGCAAGGACGACGTCGTCACCCCGCCTGCCGACACCCCGCTGACCCCCGGCACCCACATCGAGGTTCACCGTGTCAGCACCGACGAGGTCACTGAGGAACGTCCGTTCGACCCGCCGGTGAAGGTCCAGGAGGACCCCGAGAAGCCTGAGGGCGAGGAGGAGGTCCTCGAGGAGGGCTCCGCCGGTCGGGAGAAAGTCACCTTCAAGATCACGAAGACCAACGGTGAGGAGACCGACCGCGTGGTCGTCGAGCGCACGGAACTTGAGCCGGCGACAGAGCGGGTCGTGGTGCGGGGTACCAAGAAGGGCTCCAGCGCCGCTGCCGTTGCCGGGGGATCGGTGTGGGATGAGCTGGTGCAGTGTGAGGCGACCGGTGACTGGTCGGCCAACACGGGCAACGGTTTCTCCGGTGGTCTCCAGTTCACCCCGTCCACCTGGGCGGCGTACGGCGGAACCGAGTACGCACCCGAGGCGCACATGGCGTCCCGCGAGGAGCAGATCTCCGTGGCGGAGAAGGTCCAGGCAGCACAAGGCTGGGGCGCATGGCCCGCCTGCACCTCGAAGATGGGCCTGCGCTAGAGAACCGGTCGGGGGCCACGGCGCTGTCGATACGCTCCGGTTCGGGGACCCGGGCGGTAGACGACTAGGCTGGTGAACCGTGGAACCAGAGAACAGCACCGGTGTCCGTCTGCTCGGCCCCGGCGAGATCCGGGAGTTGGCGGCGGAGCTTGACGTCACCCCGACGAAGCGGCTCGGCCAGAACTTCGTCATCGACCCCAACACGGTCCGCCGGATCGTCTCCGCGGCGGTGGTCGGCTCCGATGACCACGTCATCGAGGTGGGGCCGGGGCTGGGGTCGCTGACTCTGGCGTTGTTGGAATCCGTCGGCAGTGTCACTGCGGTGGAGGTAGACCCGCGGTTGGCTGGACGGCTGGAACGCACCGTCTCCGACCACGCCCCGGACCGGGTCGCCGATCTTGCTGTGGTCACGGCGGACGCCCTGTCGGTGCACGGAGAAGATCTCGGCGCGCAGTCGGCTCCGACGGCGCTGGTAGCGAATCTGCCGTACAACGTCTCGGTGCCCGTCCTACTGCACCTCCTGGAGGCCTTCCCGAGTATCCGACGGGTGCTGGTGATGGTGCAGCTGGAGGTCGCTGACCGCCTCGCCGCCGCCCCGGGCAACCGGGTCTACGGTGTACCCAGCGTGAAGGCGGGGTTCCACGGACGAGTGCGCAAAGCCGGCACCATCGGCAAGAACGTCTTCTGGCCGGCTCCGAAAATCGACTCGGGCCTCGTCCGGATCGACCGGTGGGTTGACGCGGACCGCCCGTGGCAGTCGACGATCGATGAGATGGGGGAGGATGCTCTGCGCCGGGAGGTATTCGCCATCACCGACGCCGCGTTCCTGCAGCGGCGGAAGACCTTGCGCGCCGCCCTTTCCGGGTACTTCGGCTCGGGCCCGGCGGCGGAGAAGGTCCTGACCGATGCGGGAATCGACCCCCGGGAACGCGGCGAGAAACTTGATACAGCGGCGTTCGTGGATCTGGCGGTGGCGTCGCTGGCGTCGCGGTCGTCGGGAGGCGGATCATGACTGCCGTAGACAGTGCCGAGTTTTCGCTGCAGGGGCAGTCTGTCACAGCGACGGCGCAGGGCAAGGTCAACCTGCACCTGTCCGTCGGCGACGCCCGCGACGACGGGTACCACGAACTGGTGACGGTATTCCAGGCACTCGACCTGACTGAGACCGTGACACTGACGGTCGCCGACATTCACGAGGGTGTGCCCGCCGAGATGGCGGATCTCATCGGCTCCTTCACCGTCACCGGCCGCGACGCTACCAAGGTCCCGACCGGCGATGACCTGGCAGATAACCTCGCTGTCCGTGGCGTCCTGTCCGTCCTGGAGCACTACCGGGATAATCTGGCGGGCGTGCCGTCGGCGACGTTTCCCGTCCTCGACATCGTGGTGGACAAGGGTGTGCCGGTGGCCGGTGGCATGGCCGGAGGCTCGGCGGACGCCGCGGCGGCGATGGTCGCCACCCGTGAGATCCTCCACGGCACGGGTGCCGTGGACACCGGTTTCGACCGCGCACCGCGACCTGACGATGACACGCTGGCGATTCTCGCCGCAGGACTCGGTGCAGACGTCCCATTCTGTCTGGCCGGTGGCACCGCACTCGGCCACGGCCGGGGAGACGTCCTGGTTCCTGTACTGACCCGGGGCACCTACCACTGGGCGTTGGCGATGGACCCGCGCGGACTGTCCACCGCCGACGTTTTTGCACGCCTTGACGAGCAGCGGTCCGCTGCCGCCCGGGGTGAGCGTCCTGACCAGCGTGCCGGCGGCCCCGAGGACGCACAACGTGCGATCCTCACTGGGGACGTGGACGTGCTCGCCGCGCATCTCGACGGTGCGGTCGTCAATGACCTGCAGGCACCGGCGATCAGCCTCAGTCCCGACCTGCGCCGTACCCTGGCGGCCGGCAAGGACGCCGGCGCGCTGGCGTGCCTGGTGTCCGGGTCCGGACCGACTGTGGCGATGCTCTGTCGCGACCGTGATCATGCGGTGGATGTCGCGACGGCGCTGTCCTCGGAAGGGGTCGGCGGACGTGCCGTCCCCACCACCACCGCGGCGTCCTGCCGCCACGGCGCACGTATCGTGTCCCACGTCTGAACCCGACCGTCGTCACCCACCGAGAGGATCCCCCCGAAACGCCATGGCAACACCGGTCAACTTGATCAACCTGGAGAACGTAGAGAAGTCTTACGGCCTCAAAACCCTGCTGGACAAGGTCAGCCTGGGAGTGAACTCCGGCGACCGTATCGGTGTCGTCGGACTGAACGGCGGAGGTAAGTCCACCCTCCTGCGGATCCTGTCGGGCGCCGATACCGCGGATGCCGGACGGGTGTCGCGTAACAATGATCTGCGCATGGCGCGGGTGTCACAGGACGTCGATCTGGTCGGCGCCACCGTCGGCGAATCAGTCCTGGAACCACTGGGGCTGCAGACCTTCGAGTGGGCGTCGGATCCGCGGGTCCGTGAGGTGCTCCACGGCCTCGGAGTCGTCGACCTCGGCGAGCAGGGCCTGGACACCCCGGTCGCGGGGCTGTCCGGCGGCGAACGGCGTCGGGTCGGTCTTGCCGCCGCCCTGGTGCGTGACCTTGACCTGCTGATCCTGGACGAGCCCACGAACCACCTGGATGTCGAAGGTGTGCAGTGGCTCGCATCCCACCTCCTCTCGCGCCGCTGCGCACTCATCGTCGTGACCCACGACCGGTGGTTCCTCGACACCGTCGCCAACCACACGTGGGAGGTGCACGACGGTGTCGTGGACGTCTACGAAGGCGGCTACAACGACTGGACGTTCGCCCGCGCCGAACGTGCCCGCCAGGCTGATGCGGCCGAGCAGCGTCGCGCCAATCTCGCGCGCAAGGAACTCGCGTGGCTGCGTCGTGGGGCACCGGCCCGGACCTCCAAACCGCGGTACCGCATTGAAGCTGCTGAGTCGCTGATCAAGGATGTCCCGGCCCCGCGCGACTCCGTGGAACTGATGAGTTTCGCGACACGCCGCCTGGGCAAGAAGGTGATCGAGCTTGAGGACGTGACCATTACCACTCCGGACGGTCGCCCCCTCGTCGAGGACCTGACCTGGCGGCTCAACCCGGGTGAGCGCATCGGCCTCGTCGGTGTGAACGGGTCCGGGAAGACCACGCTGCTGCGGACTCTCGCGGGCGAGTATCCACTGGCCGGCGGCCGACGCATCGAGGGCAGGACGGTGAAGATCGGATGGCTGCGCCAGGAACTCGACGACCTCGACCCCGCCCGTCGTCTCCTCGACGCCGTCGAGGACGTCGCCACCCGGGTACAGATCGGTGACAAGGAACTCACCGCGTCCCAGATGGCAGAGCGTCTCGGGTTCTCCTCCAAACGCCAGCGCACCCCGGTAGGGGATCTCTCCGGAGGGGAACGTCGGCGCCTCCAACTGACCCGGGTGCTCATGGCGGAGCCGAATGTCCTGCTGCTCGACGAGCCCACCAATGATCTCGACATCGACACCCTCCAGGAACTCGAGAGTCTGCTCGACGGGTGGGCGGGCACGCTGGTGGTGATTTCCCACGACCGCTATCTCGTGGAGCGTATCTGCGATTCCACCTGGGCATTGTTCGGGGACGGGAACCTGACGAACCTGCCCGGTGGCATTGCCCAGTACCTCGAACGACGTGCCGAGCAGGCCGCTGTCGAGAGCAAGCACACCGGAAACATGGCACTCGGTGGGACGCAGGCTCCCCAGCAGCCCACCGGGCTGTCGGCCCAGGAGGACCGCGCCCTGACCAAGGAACTCAATGCGCTAGAGCGCCGCATGTCCAAGGTCCAGTCCACTGTGGAGGACCTCAACCAGCGTCTCGCCACGGCATCGGCACCCGAGGACGGCAACGTCGACACCGCACTACTCGCCGACCTCGACGCTAAGCTCACGGCAGCCAAGAACGAGCACGACGAGCTCGAGATGAACTGGCTTGAGGTCGCGGAGAGGCGGGAGACCGGCGGTGCCTGATATTGCTAGACTCACTAATCAACAGTGACTAATCGACAATGATGTGACGTGACGGACGGGAGGCGGTGCGGTGCAGGACGACTTTCCTGGCGTGATCGTCCGACAGGACCACAGCAGGACAAGCACCGCCGACTCGGAGAAGCCGGACCACACCGGATTCCTCCGGCGACTCATGGAACCCAGCCCCTGGGGGCTCGTCGTGGGCGCGTTGATGTTCGCGCTGTCGCTGACGCCCTCGCTGCTCACCCGTGACTGGTTGTTCCAGGGAGTGGCGGCGGGGCTGTCCGCGGCAACCGGTCATTTCATCGGGGTCCTGTTGCAGTGGGTGTGGGTGCTGTGGATCCGTGACCTGGTGGAGCCGTTGGTCACGGTGCTCACCCGCGGACGGTCGGTGCCGGCACGCTGGCAGCTGCGTCTGCGGATCGCCCTGATTGTCGTGATTGTCATTGCCCTACTGGTATGGATTCTCTTCGCGGTGCGCTGGCAGCAGGAGATCGCGGACATCATGGGGGACCAGGCGTACTCTGCCGGTGAGTTCCTGAAGGTCCTGCCTGTCGGCCTGTTGCTGTGGGTCGGTATCTACGTGGTGGGCAAGGTGGTGGTCCGCGGCACGGTGTTGCTGGCGCGAGCTGTGCCGGGGCAGCACACCCGCTACGGCCTGAAACTGCTCCTGTCGTGGTGCGTCGTCGGACTGGTGACCGTCTTCGTGGCGGACCAGGTGCTCCCCGGCACGATCCTCCGGGTCAGCGAAAGGATCTTCTCGGTCCGCGACGAGGAGATCCGTGAGGATCTTGTCCGCCCGCACGTCAGCGAACGGAGCGGCGGTCCCGGATCGTTGAATGAGTGGGAGGACCTGGGAGCCTACGGCACCCGGTTCACTGCGCTCGGTCTGTACAAGGATGAGCTGGAGCAGCTCACCGGTCGCGATGCGGAGGAGCCCATCCGTGTCTACGCCGGGCTGCACAACGGCGACACTGACCGGGAGCGTGCCCTCAATGTCGTTGAGGAGCTCGAACGTACGAACGCCCAGGACCGGCAGGCATTGATGATTGCCCCGACGACCGGCACGGGGTGGGTGAACCCGACGGCCGCGCAGGCGTTTGAGCTCATGTTCGACGGTGACACGGCTATCGCAGCCGACCAGTACTCCTACCTTCCCAGTGCGATCCAGTTCATCACGGACCGCAACCGGGTGCGCGAAGCGGGCAAGGAGCTGATTTCCACCGTGGCCGACTGGTGGAACAGGCTGCCCGAAGACAACCGACCGAAGCTCTACGTCTACGGGGAGTCTCTGGGTACCACCGCCGGTGAAGGCGGTTTCTCGGGTATCCGTGACATTGCTTCGACGGTGGATGGCGTTCTGTGGCTCGGTCCGCCAAACAGTAACGAACTGTGGCGCGATTTCGTGTCGCGCCGGGATCCCGGCACCCGGGAGGTCGACCCGGAGTATTCCGGCGGCATGATGGTGCGTTTCGCCGAGAACTCCGAGCAGATCCAGAAATGGATCGATGACCCTGAGGACGGTGGGACCTCCTGGGGCGGCAGCCGTGTGCTCTACGTCCAGCATCCGTCGGATCCCGTGGTGTGGTGGTCGCCGAACCTTCTGTTCCGTGAGCCCGACTGGTTGAAGGAGGCACCGGGCTTCGACCGATCACCGACGATGCGGTGGATGCCGATCGTCACCTTCTGGCAGGTAACCCTCGACCTTCCCCGCGCAGGTAACGTCCCGAACGGGCACGGCCACAACTACGGGACGTCGGTGTTGGACGGTCTGGTCGCGGTGGCGGGGGAGGACCGGTTCTCGGTGGCGGACGTCGAGAAACTGCGCGGTGAGTTGGATGAGGCGATGGAGAACCAGGGGCCGGAGAAGGAAGTCGGCGTCGACAACGGGTGATACATGTGCTTCACCTGTGATAGGTGAGGGCGCACACCCCCGAGTGTGACCCCTGCCATGCAAGGAGTGGCTTAGAATATGCGAAGGGCCTAGCATGGCCTATGCGGGGATTGGATGGCCCCAGCACCAGATACACCTCGATCATGTATCGCCTCTGGTTGAAACGCCCTACGGCCCTCATACGGTGGGCCGTGGGGCGTTTTGCCTTTTCTTCGCAGTTCGTGGTGTATAACTCACCATTATCTAACCCCATTTCGGGGTGGTTAGTATCGGTTGCGTAACGGCCAAGGGGACTGAATCGGTAGAGTGCGTGGCGCGGCACGGAGTATCCGCGCCGCTGACACGTGTACTTCAATCGAAAGGACGATCATCATGATCGAGACCATCCAGGGCATCATCGACACCGTTTCCACCGCTATCGTGGACGTCTTCAACTCCATCGTTTCCTCCATCAACGAGTAAATGATGCTCGTCGCATAGGCGGCGATGCTGACCCCCGCACCGTGGTGCGGGGGTCTTCTGCGTGTCCGCTCTCTGCTGGTATCCGTGAGTGGTGCGGCTGCTACCCCCGGGGGTAAATATGTTCGTTATGGTAACTACGGTCTCATATAGCTGTAACGTGTCTGTCGTGACAGGAACACCCGTCGCACCACATCACGCCTTCAAGGAGATCTCCATGATCGAGACCATTCAGGACATCATCGACACCGTTTTCGGCGCCATTGCCGTTGTCGCCATCAACGTCGTCAGCTCTCTGCAGGGCGCACGCTAACCCTGGCTCGGATAGCGCCCCCGCACTTCGGTGCGGGGCTTTTTGTGTACCGTGACCAGGCGCTGATGTCCCGGGGGAGGATCGCCAACGGCAGGGGCCCCGGATGTGCCAGAATGACACCTCTTCGATGCCGATGTGCAGCTCTCATACGAGGCATACGGCGAGGTGCGAGCACGGAGTGACTAGGTACTGATGAACATTGGTCACCTGGGAATGATTTTCGGTAGTATTGATTCAGCCTCTCCAGTCCCATGGGGAGCGCTCTGTGGAACGTTCCTGGTGTCAGCCGACTCTTACGCCAGGAACAGTACGGTGGCCCGCCCAGCGTGGTCTCCGGCATCGAGTCCCCATCGCCGGCGTGACGATGGGGACTCTTCGGTGTGCGGCAACCGCCGAGTTTATCCGGCTACTAGCGACCTGACGCGAGAACGCAGGTGTTCGGCATGACTGTAGATGCCCTCGACGGAGTCCAGGTCGTGCGGAGTTTCATTCTTGTTCTCATCGAACAGGACGATCCGGGGGACTTTGCGGTCGAACAGTAGGCGTGCAATCGGCTTGCGGTTGTTGTCCTGAAACAAGATCGCACAGTAGGTCTTCGCGTCTCGCATCGTGATGTCGGTGGCGGGGACGTCGGAACAGCAGATTGCGCGGATGATGCTGTGGGCTTGCCGTTCTTCTTCGGTGGTCACCACGCCGTCTTCTGAGGCTGTCACTTCGGAGACCTTCTCTTCGGCACTATCGGCGGGGGTTGCGACCGCTGTGGTGGGTTCCTCAAGGTCCTGGGCGGAGCGGAGACGACGGTTCGTTTCGTCCCGCAGGTACTGGCTAGCAGCAGTCGCAGCGAGGCGGGTGAATAGGTCGAGGTTTGCCGCGGTCATTCGGCGGGAGGTGACTCGGGCGGCCAGCAACTTGACCCATTCCGTGGATGGTTCCTTGAGCTCCGCTGCGATGCTCTTCCTCAGCTCGGAGACATACTTCAACTCCTCTGCGCTTGCTGCGATCGTTTCAGAGTCGAACTGGGTTTTCGTGCACATCTCGAGGTGCGGGAAGATTCGAGCGTCGACGGAGGAGAGGTCGAGGGTCATGAACGGCTTTTCGTCCATACGGTTGACGGCGTCGAGCTGAGCGTAGAACTGGTAGACCTCGCCGTTCGTGAGAATCGCGAACTCGGTGTCGGTGACGTTGAAGTACCGGACGAGCTGGGTAGCGTGATTGAGGTCGAGGGGCTCACCGATCTTCTTGCATTCGATGAGGAACCGGAAGTCGTCACCGGACTTGATGGCGAAGTCGACCTTCTCACCCTTCTTCTTTCCGATGTCTGCGGTGTACTCGGGGATCACTTCACGGGGGTCCGTGACGTCATAGCCGAGGACGTTGCTGATGAAGGGGATGATGAACGCTGTCTTGGTGGCTTCTTCGGTCTCGATGATGGGTTTGAGTTCATGGACTTTGGTTGCGAGTGCGCTGATTGCCTGGTCGATGCTCATGGTTGACTCTCTTGTCGGGGAATGCGCGCTGGGAGGTGGAGAGTCCTTCCCTGAGCGTTTAGGGATGAAGATAATAATACATCAGGCAAAAGCTTTGGGGTGGGTGTTCTGATGCTGCACCCCTTTTTCGTGTTCCCACTGAAGCATCCTGAAATGGCGGGCGCGGATTAACCTCTCAGGAGGACGTGACCGGCGCCTGGTTGTTGAGCGTCGTCCGCCGGGCATACCTTTGAAGTGCCCATCGGTATCCATCCGGCGGGTGAAACGTTCGCCATACCTGCTGTGACTGACACCGTCTGACCTGCTACAACACAAGGTCTGTACCTCGCGTACCCTGGTTGCCATGATTTTGATCAACGTGCGATTCCGCCCGCTTCCTGAGTATGTCGAGAACTTCCGTGAGGTCGTCGCGGACTTCACCGAGGCCACGCGGGCCGAGGGAGGAAACCTCTGGTTCGACTGGTTCCGCGGCACCGATGACCCCTCCGAGTACTTCCTTGTCGAAGCCTTCGAAGACGGCGCGGATGGCGCTCACGTCAACAGCGACCATTTCCAGGCCGCGTGCAAGCTGTTCCCGACGGTGCTGTCGGAGACCCCGCAGATCATAAACACCTCTATCCCGGGTAAAAGCGAGTGGGACCGGATGGCAGAGTTCTCCGTCGAGTAGCAGGTAAACTCGGTTCCCATGACGTCACAGAACGCTCCGGGACCGACTGTCCCCGCCGAGAATCCGACGGGGACTCGTCCGCCGAAGTTGGACAAGAAAGCCTATGAGAAGGAGCTCAAGAAGCTCCAGGCCGACCTGGTGGACATGCAGCAGTGGGTCCGGGAGACCGGAGCCCGCGTGGTGGTCATCATGGAGGGGCGCGACGCGGCCGGCAAAGGCTCAGCGATCAAGCGGATCACCCAGTATCTGAATCCGCGATTCTGTCGGGTGGAGGCACTGCCGGCGCCGACGTCACGGGAGCAGGGGCAGTGGTACTTCCAGCGGTATGTCGAGAAGCTACCCACCGCCGGGGAGATCGTGATCTTCGACCGTTCCTGGTACAACCGTGCCGGGGTCGAGCGGGTCATGGGGTTCTGTACTGCCTCGGAGTACCGCCGGTTCCTGCACCAGGCTCCCATCTTCGAGCGACTGCTCGTCGAGGACGGCATCATGCTGCGCAAGTACTGGTTCTCCGTCTCCGATGAGGAGCAGGTGAGCCGGTTCACCTCGCGTCGCGAGGATCCGCTGCGGCAGTGGAAGCTGTCACCGATGGACCTGCAGTCGATCACCCGGTGGGAGGACTATTCGCGGGCGAAGGACGAGATGTTCGCTCACACCGATACCCCTGCCGCACCGTGGTACACAGTCGAGAGCGAGGACAAGAAACGCTCCCGGATCAACGTGATCAACCACATCCTCTCCTCGGTGCCATGGGAGAAGGTAGAGCACACGCCTCCGCGTATTCCGGAGCGTCCGGAGGTGGCTTCAGACTATGAACGTCCTCCGCGGACGGAGTTCCGCTACGTTCCTGATCTGGCCTCCAGTCTGGAGCAGGGAAAGCACCAGAAGAAAAAGAAGCGGAAGAAACAGTAGCGCTCCGCCCGGTACTCACTCGTAGTGGGCGGCGATCTCCTGGGCGAAGTGGTCATGGATCACTTTGCGACGGAGCTTCAGCGACGGCGTGATCTCCTGGTAGTCGACCCCGAGGTCACGGTGCAGGATGGTGAACTTCCGGACCTGCTCCCACCGGTTGAGGTGGCTGTTGAGCTCGTCGATGTAACCCTGCACCATCTCCCTGGTCTCCGGCGCGCGGACGATCTCACGGTAGTTACCGGAGACGCCCTGCCGTCCCGCCCAGGCAGTCACGGCATCCTCATCGAGGGTGACCAGGGCGGACACGAACGGGCGATCATTGCCGACCACCACCAGCTGGCTGGCGACCGGGCACAGTCCCTTGAACTTCGCCTCGACCTGGGCAGGGGCGACGTACTTGCCGTTGGAGGTCTTGAACAACTCCTTCTTCCGGTCGGTGATCTTGACCCGGCCTTCACTGTCCATTTCACCGATGTCGCCGGTGTGGAACCAGCCGTCGGGTTCCAGGACCTCGGCGGTCGCTTCGGGGTTGTTGTGGTAGCCGTCCATCACGCCCGGTCCCTTCACCAGGACTTCACCGTCGTCGGCGATGCGGACCTCGATACCTTCCAGCGGCCTGCCGACGTAGCCGACACGGTAGATGTACGGTCGGGTCAGACAGGTCGCCGCACTGGTTTCGGTGAGCCCGTATCCCTCGAGGATCGGCATCCCGGCTGCGCCGAACCATCGGGCGATATCGGTGTTCATCGCAGCCGAACCGGAGATGAAGTAGTTCACGTTGCCGCCGAACCGCTCACGGATCTTCGACATCACCAACCGGTCGCCGATCTTCGCCTGCAGTCGGATCCACGGGCTGGCTGAGCCGACGCCGTTGTCGGCGTCGAAGACCTGGACGCCCACACGGCTCGCCCAGTGGAAGAGCTTCTCCTTCACGCCACCTTCGGTAGCCATCATCGTGGCAATGCCGTTGTAGGCTTTCTCGAAAATACGGGGGGCCGAGCCCATGAACGTCGGTTTGACGATGCCGAGGTTCTCGATGATCTTGTCGATCCGCCCGTCGATCGCGGTCTCGTACCCGATGTGAATGGGCAGGACGAGGAGCAGTTTTCCCATCACATGCGCCAACGGCAGCCAGAGGAACTGTTTGTCGTCGATGGTGAGGAGCTTCTCCGGGCCGGAGTTCGAGGTGACCTCTGAGGCGTGTGCCTCGAACACCCATACCCGGTGGGGCAGTCGGACGCCTTTCGGCCGTCCGGTGGTGCCTGAGGTGTAGATCAGCGTCGACAGGTGTTCGAGACGGGTCGCGTCGATGCGGTCGTCGACGGCTGACGGGTGGGCCTCCAGGTGTTCGCGTCCGCGTCGACGGAGTTCCTCCAGGGTGATCACCCATCCTGAGGTGCTGGTCTCGACCTCGTCCGGCACCTCGCCGCTCACCAGGACGACGGTCTGGACGCCGGGAATGCTGTCGCGGAGTCCGAGGAGCTTGTCCACCTGTTCCCGGTCCTCTGCGAACACTACGCGGGATCCTGAGTCGTCGAGAATGAACGCGACGTCATCGGCGACGGTGGTGGGGTAGACCGTCACCGTGGCGGCGGAGGCGTACATGATCCCGTAGTTCGCCAGGGCCCACTCGTACCGGGTGGAACTGGCGATAGCGACCCGTTCTTCGGCCTCGATGCCCAGTGACATCAGTCCGCCGGCCACTTCGGACGCCTGTGATCCGAGTTCCGCCCACGTCACAGACTCCCAGGTTTCCTCCGAGGCACCGTGTGACACCGGGAAGCTGTAGGCCCGTCGGTCCGGTGTCTCCCTGATCCTGTTGCGGAGCATGTGACCCACGGACTGTATCGAGGGATCGATCGGCACGGCGGTGGACGGGGTGCTGCCTGCGGACGCGGTTGTCATTTCTTCTCCATCCGGACGGTGGTGGGATCGTCTCGACGATCATCCTTTCTGTCACGATACCAAATGAATCGTGTTTCAGTTCACAGTTGTACGTGATTTACCTCGGCATCAGCAGTGCCCCCGGTGCCGCGCTCCGCCGTTTCGTGCCACCATGGCAGACATGAACACCGCATCCACCTCCCAGTCACCTGCCGTCCGTGTTGAGAATCTCCACGGTACCGGCGTCATCACCCTTGATCGTCCGAAAGCGCTCAATGCCCTGAACCACGAGATGATCAGTGCGATAGCCGCAGCGCTGGACACCTTCCGCGACGATGACGCGGTCCAGCGGGTGTTGCTGTGCTCGGCAGGGGAAAAGGCCTACTGTGCCGGCGGTGACGTGCGGTCGGTCCGCGAATCTGACCTCACCGGGGATTTCACCCCGGGAGACGATCTCTTCCGCGACGAGTATGACATGAACCACGCTCTCGCCACCTTCCCGAAGCCTACGATTGCCGTCGTGGACGGAATCGCCATGGGGGGTGGGCTGGGCGTCTCCGCCCACGCCGGGATCCGCGTGATCACCGAGAGGACCTGGGAATCCATGCCGGAGATGGCCATCGGTTTCATCACCGACGTCGGCATCTCCCACGCATTCACCCATCTGCCGCATGTCCCCGAGGAGTCGCGCACTGCCCTCGGACTGTTCCTGGCGACCACCGCTTACCGGATCACGGCCGACGATCTCCTGTGGACCGGTCTGGCCACCCACATCCTGAGGGACGGCGACACCGTCGGATTCCGGGAGTCACTCGTGAACGAAGGGCTGGAGGCGGCGCTGGGGCGAACCGGTGGACGGGACTCCGCAGGAACGTCGGCATTGGCCGAGAATCTGGAGTGGATCACCGCCACCTTCGCGGGGGAGGACTGGGCAGCGATCGAAGAGCGGATCGCAGAGGCCGAGGGGGAGTTCGCCGAAAGCGTGCGCGAGATGCTGGCTCCCGCCAACCCGCTGTCCCTGGTCGCGGCGACGGCACTGTTGAACTACTCAGCGCACAGCACACTGCGGCAGGCGCTGGACGCAGAGTATGCACTGGGGCGGCTGCTGCGTCGTCAGCCTAATTTCCCTGAGGGGGTACGTGCGGTGCTGGTCGACAAGGACCGGCAGGCGAGCTTCTCGCCGGCCGCCGTCGCTGACGCGACCCCGGCGCAGGTTGAGGAGATCAGGCGGACTGTGTCGGAGAGCTGACCCGCTCGGCCGCAGCGCGCCGCTGTACCCTCAGCCACACCACGAAACCCCAGGCGACGAAGACGCCGTAGACGAGGTAGAGCACGGCACTGGGGTAGTAGCCGGCGGTGAAGAGCAGGGGCACGCCGACGATGTCCACCGCGATCCAGATGAGCCAGAACTCCGTCCATCCCCTGGCCATGCCGAAGGTGGCAAGGAGCGACCCGGTGAAGATCCACGCGTCCGCCCACGGTCCCCAGGAGCCCAGGGCGCTGAAGACCCAGGCGAATCCACAGGTGCCGATGACGGCGACGAGGAGCATGAACAGCCGTTCCTGTCGCGTCGCCCAACGTGGTTGCACTGCCTCGTACGTGTCTGCCGGCTCGGAGAGTATCGAGCGGGACGGGTCGGTGTCTGCGGGCTCCCGCATGCCGGCGGTCGTCGCCCGGTGCCACTGCCACCATCCGTAGACGCTGACGATGAGGAACATGACCTGGCGTCCTGCCTGACCGTAGAGGTCGAGGTCCTGCGGTGTGTGGAACATGCCACCGAGGAAGACGGTGAACAGGAGGATGTTTCCCGCGATGCCTACCGGCCAGGCCCAGACGACTCTCCGCATGCCTCCGATGGCGGAGGCGATGCCGAAACCATTGCCGATGATTTCACGCCAGAGGACCGCAGAATCGCCGATCGACCACTGCGCGTTGAGGAATGTTGTGAGGGCGTCGTTGACCGACGCCAGAATTCCGGACATGAGGTGTCCAGCCTTTCTCTCCCGTCCGGACTGTAACCGTCGGCTCCGGAATTACACCGGATCTGCTTGACCCACCTGGTGGAGGTGGCGCTCGCGGGCTTTCACCGCCGGTGGGGAATTTCGCCCCGCCCTGAGAATGCGTACAGGACGTCACGTTACACCTGCCGCGACGGCGTGTCGGAGGTTAGGCTCATTCGGACTGATACTCTCTGAGAATATGTCGGCGGAATCACACGAAAAACCTCGGAAATCGGACTACCCGCCGGTAACGATGCCGGGGTACCTCTATCTTCTGGCAGTGCTGCCGCCCGTTGTTGCCGCGGTGGCACTGGTTGCGTCCTATGACGCCCTGCCTGATCCGATGCCGACGCACTGGGGCTTCACCGGGGAGCCGGACTCATGGTCCCCGAAGTCGTTGGGGACGCTGCTGTTCGGTGTACTCCTCGGCCCGGTGATATGTGTGTTGACCATGGGGTTCGTCGGACTGTTCGTGCGGGTGCACTCCGGCTCCCTGTTTGAACGTGGCGGGGCGAAGTCGACCGTGGACGCCCAGCGCAGTTGGCACGAGCTCAAGGTGATGCAGCCGCTGATGGGCTGGTACTGCGTCATGCTTTCTACGTCGATGACCGTGATGATGCTCGGTCTGAACGGGCCGTGGGGGTGGGTGAGGGGCATGTCCGGCTGGCTCCAGGCGTGTGGGATGCTCGGCATTCTCGCCGGTACTGTCTGGCTGCTCGTGGTGATGGGACGACACGGTGACGCCATCGCGGAGAGGTTCCCCCACCCGGACGGACGCCGACGCCGGTGGCTGATATTCATGGACATCCCGGCGAGTGACAGGGTGATGGTCGACACGGGATCGGGAATGAACTTCACCTTCAATGTCGCGACCCGTGGTGGACGGATCGGCGCAGCGGTCATGCTGCTTCTCCTCGCGGCCACGGCCGTGATGTTCCTGTCTATGGCGGTCACGGCGTTGTTCTGAGGGGCTGATACCGTAGATTCTTATGGATACACAGCGGACGCCCAGGGTACGGACACGATGGCCTGTGCATTTCCTGGCCTTCATCCCGCCGGTGGTCCTGGCCGTGGGGTTGTTCGCCGCCTATGGGTCCGTCCCGGATCCCATGCCTATTCACTGGGGTGCCGACGGTACTCCGGACTCTTGGGTGGGGCGGTCACTGCCGTTGCTGATGGTGGTTGGCCCTTTCGCGGCGACGGTGTGAGCTGCGCGGTCCCACAGACACGAACGACGGTTTCTGTCCGAGATTGCGGTCGAAGTGGGTCCTTCGTCCGGTGAATCCGACAGAAACCGTCGACCAGTGCGTGTCCAGTTGCCTCAGCGCCCGAAGCCGGTGCGCAACAGCGAGAACCCTTCGTCGAGGACCTCGGCCGGTGACTGGTCGGTCGATGCCCAGCTGGGGAACATGACCATGCAGTCGCTCCCTTTTTCCGCTGCCCGTGACTCCACCGCGATAGCGCCTGCGGTCAGACAGGACACCATCATCAGAGCACTGGCCTGACGGCTCATCGTCCCTCGGGCCCGCTGGTGGAGAGCATCCAGCAGACCGTCGGCGATGTGCATCACCCGCTCCTTATCACCGGGCCCGGTGATGTAGCTCAGATGGTCGGCGATGGAACGCAGGTTCAGCAGTGTGCCGGGGTCATCGGAGACCGTGCCGTCATCGTCCACACGGTCGGTCACCAGACGCTGCATGATGTCCAGCGGGTGTTCGTCCTCGGGAGCGTCTTCAACCTGCTGGCGCAGTTCGTCGATGGTCTCCTCGATGAAGAACAGCAGCGCGTCCTCCCGGCGGGGGAAGTAGTTGTGGAACGTCCGGGTGGACACCCCTGCCCGTTCTGCGACGGCGGCAACGGTCATCCCGTCGCTGCCTTCGCTGAGCAGGAGTTCCGCAGAGGCGCGGGCGAGCGCACGGCGGGTCTCCTCCTTCTTCTGCTCGCGGTGCGAGAGTGCGTCGTTAACGGCCATCTGTCGTGGGGCTGTCGTCGGACGGGTCGGTGTCGGCGGAGTGTTCGCCGTGGGTGCCGTCCGGGGTGTCGGCCCCGACGGTGGCGGGCTGCTTCTCGTGCTTGCCGGCGGTGTCGTGTTCCGGCGCCTCGAGTCCGACGAGGCCTTCGCCTTCGACGTCGACCGACGGGATGATCTTGTCCAGCCAGCGGGGCAGCTTCCATGCCCGGTCACCGAGCAGGAAGAGTACGGCAGGCACGATGGTCATGCGCACCACGAAGGCGTCGATGAGCACGGCCATGGCCAGGGCGGAGCCCATCACGGCGATGAAGGGCTCGTCCATCAGGATGAAGGCGGCGAACACCGAGATCATGATCAGTGCGGCGGCGGTGACCACACGGGCGCCGTGCTTGAAGCCGTTCGAGACGGCGTTGCCGGCGGTCTTGCCGTGGACGTACCCCTCGCGCATGCGGGTCACCAGGAAGACCTGGTAGTCCATCGCCAGGCCGAACACGATGCCGATGAGCATGATCGGCAGGAAGGAGATGATCGGCTGCGGGTCATTGGTGATACCGAGCCAGCCCCACTGCCAGATGCCCACGGTCAGGCCGAAGGTGGCGGCGACGGACAGGGCGAAGCCCAGCGCGGCGATCAGCGGGACCCACAGGGAGCGGAAGACCACGACGAGTAGGACGAAGGCGAGGACGACGACGATCGCGACGTACGGGACGAGCACGTCGGAGAGCCGGTCGGAGATGTCCTCGAAGATCGGCGTGACACCGGTGACGGAGTACTCGCCGCCGGTGTTGTCGTGGAAGGTGGACTCGGCGTCGCGCAGCGCCTGCAGGGTGTCGTTGGTGGCTTCGTCGGTGGCACCGGTGGTGGGGGTGATCATCACCTGCGCCGCCGTACCGTCCTCGGAGACCTGGGCGATCTGGGCGTTGGATACGCCGTCGATCTGGCTGATCTCCTCGACGGCGGCACCGAAGGTGGCCGTCCCCTGCTCGGGATCGTCGGCCTTCACCAGTGCGACCATGGGGGCGTTGCGACCCGGGCCGAAGTCCTCGTTGACCCACTCGGAGGCTGTGCGCTGTGGGCTGCCGAGCTTGGCGGAGTCATCGGTGGGCATGGCGAGCTGCAGGCCCAGGGCGGGGATCGCCAGGATGACCAGCAGGAGCACGGAGCTGAGCGCGAACACCAGGGGGCGCTTGCGAATCTGGCGGACCCACTTCAGGCCCATGGTGGGCTTCTCGTCTTCGGGGTCCGGGGCCTTGACGACCGGCGCACGTCCGGCGAAGGACTTCGTGCCGAAGGCGCCGAGGATGGCGGGCAACAGCGTGACGGCGACGATGACGGCGATGAAGACGGTCAGTGCTGCAGCCAGCGCCATGGCGGTGAGGAACGGAATGTTGATGATCGACAGCGCTGTCAGGGCGATGATCACCGTGAGACCGGCGAAGCAGACCGCGGAGCCCGCCTTGCCCACGGCGAGCCCGGCAAGGTGGGCCCGTTGGCGGTGACTCGTCTTCTTGATCGCCTGGGCGAGTTCCTTCGGCGTCATGTTGTTGCCGCCGGCGAAGGCGACGAGTTCATTTCTGAACCGGGACACGATGAACAGCGCGTAATCGATACCGACGGCCAGGCCGATCATGGAGGCCAGCGTCGGGGTCATGTTGTTGATCGAATCGGTCAGCGCCGTCCCGGCGTAGATCAGCATAATGCCGGTGCCGACGCCGACGACGGCGGTGATCAGTGGCAGGCCGGCGGCCACGAAGGACCCGAAGGTGATGATCAGCACCAGGGCCGCGACAGCCATACCGATAAGCTCGGCGGTGCCGCCGATTTCCTGCATCTGGAAAACGTTGCCGTTGTAGGAGACGTCCAGGTTGTCTGTCGTGGCGTTATCGAGGACGTCGGTGACGCTGGTGATGTCCTCGGCGGAGACGTCCTGGGAGGTCTCACCCTGGAAGGTCACCGTGAAGGTTCCGGTGCGCTCGTTCTCACTGACGGGGGAGAGGGCCTGCAGGTCGGCCTGGATCTGCTCTTCCGGCATGCCCTGCTGGGCCTTAGCCTCGGTGAGCTGCTGTTCCATGCCTGCGGCGGCCGTGACCGGGTCAACGATGGACTCGGGGTCGACCAGGGCATCCTGCCCCTGCAGCTCGGAGATGAGGTTGTCGAGGTCGGTCTTTGTCGCCTCGTCGGTCAGCGAGCCACCTTCTGGAGCACGAACGACCACGGTGCCCGTCGGGGCCTCCATGTCGTCGCCGCCGCCGGGGAAGAGCTCGCCCATCTCTTCCTGGGTCTCCACGGATTCGAGGCCGGGGATGGTGAAGGTCATGGACGTGGGCTTCATCATGGTCGCGGCTGCGGTGCCCGCACCGATGAGCAACAGCAGCCAGACGGCGATGAATCGCCACCTGTACAGGTATGCGGATCGTCCGATCCGGTAGAGGAGTTTAGCCATGCGCGATATTATTGCATCGCTTGCGCAATATTGCACGATCAGTGCACAGCTATGTTTTTAGCCGTGCTGGCGGACGGTATGCCTGCGCAGTCACCGTGTAGGATCAGCCGGTGTGCTGTACGTGCTGAGTTTCGCCCTTGCGGACACCGTCAACTTCCTGCTGATCGGTGTTCTTGTCGCGGTCGGAATCGCGCAGCCCCTGAAGGACAAGGGTGGCCGATACGGCGCAGTGGCCACCCGTCTCGTGTTCGGTGACTGGCTCGGAGTGCTGGTGCTTTCCCTGCTCACCATGGTCGTCTTCGACGGCCTCGGGGAGAAGATCAAGGCCCTCGTGGAATCCCCGATCCTCGGCATCCTGCTGATTCTCACCGGCGTCGTGGGGGCGGTGCTGGCATGGCGCGGCGGCGGGGACGGATCGTCCGGCCTGGTCCGACGGATCATGAAGCCACTCAAGACACCGTCATGGGCGACCGTCGGCACCGGCGTGGTCCTGGGGCTGGTGCAGTCGGTGACCTCTATACCATTCTTCACGGGTATCGCTGTGATGAGTGCCGGCGACTTCGCCACCGTCACCCGCTACGTCGGCATGATCGCCTATGCATCGGTCGCACTGAGCCTGCCGTTCCTGTGCGCCCTCGTCGTCGGGTACATCCGGATGCGTCCCTACAGTGCGGTGGGCCGTGGATTCGGGTGGATGCGTCAGAACCAGGCGACCGTCGCCCGCGCCGGGGGCTATATCGTGGCGGTGTTCCTCATCCTGCTCGGCATCATTCACATGGTGTGACGCAATGGACCTGACCTTCAGTTACCCCGGCCGTGCTGAGCACGTCTTCCTCCACATCGACGGTATGCACGACCACCACACCCCGGATCTGCACCGTATGACGCCAGACGGTGGGGGATGGACGTCCACACTCTCCGTGCCGGACGACCTCGTCTCGTCCTACCGGGTGGTCCCGCTGGACGCGAGTGCGGCGGCACGGTTCGACACCACCGCCGACCCTCGGTCACGGTGGCTGGGGCTGATGGACTCCGTCGTCCCGCACGTCCTGGACCATCCAGCCTGGTACCCGCCGATGCCCGGCAGTGGTGCCTCGGGACGGCTGATCATGCCCGGTGCCCCGGAACAACCCGGGTGGGCCGAGGATGATCCTGTCACCTGGGACGAGGCGGAACTGGACGGGCGACGGTTGTGGACCAGCGGACTCCGCGACGCGGAATGCCTGCTGGTGATCAGCGACGGGGTGACCTGGGCGCAGACGTCGCTCCCGGCAGCGCTGGAGCGGTTGCGCGCGTCCGGACGTCTTCCGCGCCTCGCGGTGGTGGCGGTGGACACTCGTGCTGACCGCGTTACCCTCCTGTCCCGCTCGGAGGCCTACCGCACCCTCATCTCCGACCGTGTCCTGCCGTGGGCGCGCACTCTGGTCGACGTCCCACCCGGTCGCACAGTCATCGCCGGCGAGAGTCTCGGCGGCCTCTCCGCGGTCGACCTCGTCCTGCGTCGTCCCGACGCCGTCCAGCTCGCTGTCGCGACCTCCGGTTCCTTCTGGTTCGACGACGTTGCCTCCGAGGTCCGGGCGTCCGGCGCACCGTCCGGCGTGCGGGTGCACCTCAGCGCGGGACGAGGTGAGGGGAGGAATATGCCCGACCATGCAGCGGCAGTCGCGGACGCACTGCGCGGGGCGGGCGTGCCGACCAGCCTCGACATCGGCACCCACGGTCACGAGATGGCCGGCTGGACTGGCGCGCTGACCCGCGGGCTGGTGGAACTGCTCAGGCGAAGTACGCGCTGACCTCGTCCTCGAACGCCTGCGGATCCTCCAGCAGAACACCGTGGGAGTAACCGTCGAGAGTCAGGAGGTCGCCGCCCATCGCGCGGTGCATGTCGGTGGCGCCGTCGGCGGTGACCGCGGTGTCGTGGGAGTAGCCGATGTTCAGCGGTGCGTGCTCCAGTTCCATGCCCGACGGGTCGGTCGGCACGGTGGTGGCGGACCATCCGTCGCAGTAGAGGCCGGAGCCGATCAGGTTCTCGTTGTACCGGATCAGGTCGCCCCCGGTGTACTGCGTGACGAGGGTCGGCACCACGAGCGAGGGGTCCGGGGCCGTGGTGTTCTCGTTGCAGATGATCGCGCGGTCGACGTAGGCCATCTGGGTCTGCATCAGTTCCTGGCCGGCGGCCTCCTCCTCAGTCAGCTGCGGTTGCTCGGCCTGTTGGGCTCCAGGGTTGCTGAGTTCCTCCCCGATGACCGGCCACAACTTCTGGCTGTAGAGTCCCTGCATCAGGCCGGACTGTCCGGCGGTCACACCGACCAGTGCACGCTCGTCGCCGAGGAGCATCCGTGTGGTGTCGGACAGGGTTCCGGCACGCCACTGGGCGTAGACGACGGCGTCGACGACCCGGGTGGCCAGTTCACCGGGGAGCGGGGTGTCCCCGTCAGTGGATGCGGGTGGGGTGGTCGGCAACTGCACACCGTAGGGTCCGGCGACGACCGTGGCCCACCGTTGGTAGACCTGCAGGGGCGTGGTGCCCAGGTGGTACTCGTCGTCGCGCTCGGCGAGCCACGAGAACATGGCGTTGAGGCCGTCCACCCGGGCCTGCTTCCGGGCTTGGCCCAGTCCGAACCAGCGCTGATCCGGGGAAGCGGAGGAATCGAGGAGGACCCGGCCGGTGTTCCCCGGGAAGAGCGTGGCGTAGGTCGCCATCAGTGGGCCACCGTAGGAGACACCGTAGAGGTTCAGCGTGTCTTCACCCAGTGCCTGGCGTGCCTCGTCGAGGTCGCGGGCGGTGTTGTCGGTGGTGATGGTGGAGGCGTATCCCGGATCGTTGGCCTCGCACCCGGCGAGCATGTCGCCTGCGGGCGCGGCCGGGCCGGCGGGTGTCGAGCAGTCCAGTGGTGTTCCCCAGGCCAGCCCGCGGGGCTCGACGGCCAGGAGATCGTAGCTTTCGCGGACATCGGCGGGCAGGACGATCCGGCCTTCGGCCTCTGCGTCGTCACTGCCGGCGAACATGCCGAGTGCGTCGCCGCCGGGACCGCCCGGGTTCCCGGCGATGATGCCCTTGCGCTCGCCGGTGGCGGCGATCCTGCTCATGGTGAGCGTGATGGTGCCGGCGTCCGGATCCGAATAGTCCCTCGGGACCTCGATGTCGGCGCATTCGGCGGCGGGGTCGGCGAAGGATCCGGTGGGGCAGATTCCCCAGTTCAGGGGATCGGGGGTCGCTTCGCCTGCGACAGCCGTGGGGGCGGTGACGGCACTGGCGACGACGACGGCGAACGCTGTTCGGAGGAGCCGGGATGACACGGGGGAGCACTACCTTTCACTGAGACGTCCCGCCGCACCTTACCTCATTTCCAGGGTAAAAGCAGGTGCTAGTCAGCCACCAGGGGCTCCATTGTGAGATCGGGGTGTTCCTTCTCCACGAAGGCGAGCTTCCACTTGTCGCCGAACAAGGCGATGAGGGCCCCGTCGGAGCGGGTGAAGATCTCGACCCCCCGCTGACGTCCGAGCTCGGCGGCACTGGCGGCGTCGGTGCGCCGGGCCACGGAGTAGGGCACGGGTTCGGTGACGGTCTCCACGTTGTACTCGGCCATCATCCGGGCCTGCATGACCTCGAACTGCATCGGGCCGACGGCTGCCATGACCGGGCTGGCGTCGCCACGGGCGTCGTTCTTCAGGATCTGCACCACGCCCTCGGAATCGAGCTGGTCCAGCGCTTTGCGGAACTGCTTGTACTTGCCCAGCGTCTTCGCACGTAGCGTACGGAAGTTCTCCGGGGCGAATTGCGGCATCGGGCGGAACTGCACCTTCCGTCCGGCGTAGATCGTGTCGCCGGGGGCGAGGGTGCCGGCGTTGACCAGTCCCACGATGTCGCCGGGGTAGGCCGCTTCGACGGTGTTGCGGTCACGGCCGAAGACGGTGAGGGCGTACTTCGTGGAGAATGACCGCCCCGACTGCGCATGGCTGACCTGCATGCCCCGGGTGAACTCGCCGGAGACGACCCGCATGAAGGCGAGCTTGTCGCGGTGATTGGTGTCCATGCCGGCCTGCACCTTGAACACCACGCCGGCGAAGGCGTCGGTGACCCCGCGCACGGTGTCGATCGCCGCGCCTGCAGAGGACGCCGCAGCCTCGACCACGGTGGGATCGGATTCGCGGGGGCCCGGCTGCGGCGCCAGGGCGCAGAGGGTGTCGAGGATCTGGTGCACGCCGAAGTTCAGCATCGCCGAGGCGAAGATGAGGGGAGAGGTCGTGCACTCCAGGAACAGCTCCTGGTCGTGCACGGCGCCGTCGGCGGCGAGGAGCTCGGCCTCCTCCGCCGCGGTGTCCCAGGCGTCGTCCTCCTTCTCCGACGCCTCGTCGGGGGAGTAACGCTCCTCGGGGGCGATGGTGGACCCGCCGGCGGTGCGCAGGAAGTGGATGTACTCCTGTACCTCCCCGTCGCGGTCGAGGCGGGCCAGCCCGCGGAAGTCGCCGGCGGGGCCGACGGGCCAGAACAGCGGGGTCGGCTGCAGACCGATCTCCGTGACGATCTCGTCCACCAGCTCGAGGGGCTCCTTGCCTGGGCGGTCCCACTTGTTGATCACGGTGATGATCGGCAGCCCGCGGGCCTTGCACACGCGGAAGAGTTTCAGGGTCTGCGGTTCCAACCCCTTGGCACCGTCGACAAGCATCACGGCGGCGTCGACGGCGGTGAGCACCCGGTAGGTGTCTTCGGAGAAGTCGGCGTGGCCGGGGGTGTCGACCAGGTTGATCATGTACGGCTCGCCGGTGTGGCCCTCCGGGGCGTACTCGAACTGCAGCGCAGAGGAGGCCACGGAGATGCCGCGGTCCTTCTCCATGTCCATCCAGTCGGAGACCGTGGATTTGCGGCCGGCCTTGCCGTGGACGGCGCCGGCCTCGTTGATGACACGGGCATGCAGCGCCAGCGCCTCGGTCAGCGTGGATTTACCGGCGTCCGGGTGGGCGATGACGGCGAAAGTACGCCGTCGCTGCGCTTCGGACGCGACGGTGGAGGTGCTGGATGGGGAGGCGGCTGCGGTGTCTGACACGTCTGGACACCTTACCTGCGTTGCAGGCGCTCCGGAAAAGGGGGACGACCTACTTGTTCACGATCTGAAACATGTTCGTCGCCGGCGTAGCGTTGAGGGCACGCGATAAAGGAGGTGTGCCGTATGGAGACTGCACAGCACGAGAAGAGGAATGTCGCACAGAAACTCATCGCCGACCACCTGGTCGGCAGTGACATGGCAGACATGGCCGGTCTGGCCCCGGGGAGTGAGATCGGCCTGACCGTCGATCAGACGCTCACCCAGGATGCCACCGGAACCATGGTGATGCTGGAACTCGAGTCGATGGGACTGGACCGGATCCAGACGGAACTCTCCGTCCAGTATGTCGACCACAATCTGCTGCAGACCGATGAGAAGAACCCCGATGACCACGTGTTTCTTCAGTCCGCGGCCCAGCGTTTCGGTCTGTGGTTCTCGAAAGCGGGGAACGGGGTGTCGCATCCGGTCCACCAGGCCCACTTTGGACGGCCCGGCGCCACGATGATCGGTTCGGACTCCCATACCTGCGCCGCCGGTGCGCTGGGCATGCTGGCCATCGGGGTCGGTGGCCTCGAGGTTGCCATGGCCATGGCGGGACAGCCGCTTTATGTGTCCATGCCGGAGGTCTGGGGTGTCGAGCTCACCGGCGAGCTTCCTCCGTGGGTGTCGGCGAAGGACGTCATTCTCGAGATGCTGCGCCGTCACGGGGTGAAGGGAGGCGTCGGGCGGATCATCGAGTACCACGGTCCGGGGCTGGACAATCTCACGGCGATGGACCGTCACGTGATCGCGAACATGGGCGCCGAGCTCGGTGCCACCGCCAGCGTCTTTCCCGCGGATGACGCGGTACGTGACTACCTCGCCGCCGTTGGACGTCCCGGTGACTTCACCCGCCTGGTGGCGGACGAGGGTGCAGAGTACGATGTCACCGAACACATTGAACTCAGCGATCTGGAACCGTTGATCGCCCGCCCGTCGTCACCCGGAAATGTCGTTCCGGTCCGTGAGGTGGCGGAGGAGAACGAGGAGGTCTCCCAGGTGGTCGTGGGTTCGTCCGCGAACCCCGGGGTCCGTGATTTTGCCGTGGTCGCTGAGATCCTGGACGGACGCCAGACGTCGCAGAGGGTCTCCGTGGACATCAACCCGACGTCCCGCGAGGTGCTGGCTGACCTGATCGCCGGCGGATGGCTGACGTCGCTGGTGACATCGGGGGCCCGTATCCACCAGTCCGGCTGCATGGGTTGCATCGGGATGGGGCAGGCGCCGGCCAGTGGACGGAACTCGCTGCGCACCATGCCACGGAACTTCCCGGGACGCTCCGGGACGGAGGAGGACGCCGTCTGGCTGTGCTCGCCGGAGACCGCTGCCGCTGCTGCGCTGACCGGGAAGATCACCGACCCGCGCGAGCTGGAGTCGTTGTACGACATGAGCTGCCCCGTGCCACAGATGCCCGAGCGTTTCAGTTCCGTCGACGACATGCTGCTGGCACCTCTGGACCCGGAGGAGGCGGCCAAGGTCGAGCTTGTCAAGGGGCCGAATATCTCGTCCCTCCCGGAGTTCGCGCCCCTGGACGACGACCTGAAGGCGCCCACGCTGCTGGTCATGGGCGATGATGTCTCGACCGACGAGATCATGCCGGCCGGCTCACGGGTACTGCCGTATCGCAGCAATATCCCGAAGATCTCGGAGTTCAGTTTCTCCCGCATCGACGACACCTACTTCGAGCGCGCCCACGCGACCGACGGGGGACACATCGTCGTCGCCGGCGAGAACTACGGTCAGGGTTCGTCCCGTGAGCATGCGGTGATCGCACCGCGGTATCTGGGGCTGCAGGCCGTGGTGGCGAAGTCTTTCGCGCGGATCCACTGGCAGAACCTGGCGAACTTCGGGATCCTGCCGCTGGAGTTCGTCGACCCCTCCGACCACGACGCGATCTCGCAGGGCGACGAGTTCGTGGTCACCGGGTTGCGTGACGCGCTCCGTGAAGGAAATCAGGTCACCGCGACGATCGGTGGTCGGGACGTGACGCTGCGCCATCGCCTGTCAGACCGGCAGGTAGAGATGCTGATCGCAGGTGGGCGTATCCCCTACACGGCGGGCGGTTCCGGTGCCTGAGCTCCCTGAGGTGGAGGCGCTGGCCGCGGATCTGGGACGTTGCATCGGCGGAAGCATGGTCGACCGTGTCGATCTGACAGCATTCTCCGCACTCAAGACGGTGGCCGCGGCTCCGTCCTCCCTCGTGGGAAAGACGGTCAAGGATGTCCGTCGCCACGGAAAGTTCCTCGACCTCCACGTTGACGACGTCCATCTGATCATTCACCTGGCGAGGGCGGGGTGGATCAGATGCCGTGACTCTGTTCCGGTAAGCCGCCCCAAGCCCGGCAAAGGACCACTCGCCGTTCGGCTGGTGCTGGGCGACCGGTGTCTGGACGTCACTGAAGCGGGGACGAAGAAGAGGCTGGCGCTCTATATCGTGAACGAGCCGTCCGAGGTGTCAGGAATCGCGGCGCTCGGCGCCGATCCACTGGGGTCGGAGTTCACCTTCGAGGCGTTCTGCGGAGTTCTGGACGAGGCGGGGCGCGCGCGGATCAAGGGGGTTCTCCGCGACCAGACGCTCATCGCAGGTATCGGCAACGCGTACTCGGACGAGATCCTGCACCGGGCACGGATGTCGCCGTTCGCGTCCGCGGCGATGCCAACTGAGGAGCGGCAGCGGCTGTACGAGGCGGTCACCGCGACGATCACCTCGGAGATCCGGCGTCTCTCGGGGCTCGACGCTGCCGACATCAAACAGGCGAAGAAGGACGGCATGCAGGTGCATGGTCGTGCCGGGGAACCCTGCCTGGCCTGCGGCGACACCGTACGGGAGGTGGTGTTCAGCGATTCGTCGTTCCAGTACTGTCCCACCTGTCAGACCGACGGGAAGATACTCGCCGACCGGGGGATGTCGCGTCTGCTGAAGTAACCGCTACTCTGCCCGGCGGAACCTGATCACCGACAGGGGAGCGAAGATCGCCACCAGCAGGATTGCCGCGGCAAAGACGGCGAGCACCGGGTTCTGCATTGTCCAGATGTCCGGGGCCGGTGCGTCCCCGGTGTTGCCGAAGAGCTCGCGGGTGGCCTGGACCAGTGCGGACACCGGATTCCACTCAGCGAAGACACGCAGGGCGGTGGGCATCGTCTCGGACGGGACGAATGCATTCGACAGGAAGGTCAGGGGGAACAGGACCATGAAGGTTGCCGAGTTCATCACCTCAGGGCTGCGCACGACCTGACCAAGCAATACCATCACCCAGGAGAATGCCCAGGAGAACAGCAGAAGCAGGCCCATCCCGGCAAGGAAGCGTCCGACCCCGTCCTCGAACCGCCACCCGACGGCGACGCCGGACAGAACCATCACGATCAGCGTGAGCGTATTGAGGACAAGATCGGCCAGCGTCCTGGCGACGAGGACGGCGGATGGTGCCATGGGCAGGGTCTTGAACCGGTCGATCAGGCCTTTCTTGCGGTCTTCGGACATGAACATGCCGGAGAACGTGGACCCGAAGACCACGGTCTGCACGAAGATTCCGGCCATCAGGAAGTCGGTGTAGTCCTGCCCGGGGACCTGGATGGCGCCGCCGAAGACCTGGCTGAACAGCAGGACGAACATGATGGGTTGGACCATGCCCCACATCAGCACGTCCGGGGTGCGGCGGAAGTGGATGAGATTGCGCAGGGTCACTGCCCGGACATCGGTGAACCAGTTGCTGAGAGTGCTCATCATGCGTCCTTCCCGGCGTCGTCTCCGGTGAGGGAGAGGAAGACATCATCGAGGGTGGGGCGGGCCAGGCCGATGTCGTGGACGTCGATGTTGTGCGACCGGATGTCGTGGACGACACGTTCGAGGGCGGCGGGCCCGTCATCGACGGCGAGGGTGAGGGTGCGTTCCTGCCGGGTGACACTCTCCTGACCGAGGGCGAGAGGCTGGAGAAGTTGTGTTGCGGCGTCCACATCGGCGGGGTCGGCCAGGGTGACGGTGACACGTTGGCCACCCACCTGGGTCTTGAGTACGTCGGCGGTGCCTTCGGCGATGACGGTTCCGTTGTCGATGACGCTGATCTCGTCGGCGAGTTGGTCGGCTTCCTCCAGGTACTGCGTGGTCAGCAGAAGCGTGGTCCCGGCGGCGACGCGTTCCCGGATTACGTCCCAGAGACTGAGACGGGCCGCCGGGTCGAGACCTGTCGTCGGCTCGTCCAGAAAGAGGATTCTCGGATTGTTGACCAGGGAGGATGCCAGGTCAGCACGCCGACGCATGCCGCCGGAGAAGCCTTTGACCGGACGGTCAGCGGCGTCGGTGAGGTTGAACAGTTCGAGGAGTTCGTCCGCCCGTTTCTTCGCCGTACGGTCACCGAGGTGGAACAGTCGTCCGATGAGCATGAGGTTCTCCCGGGCGGAGAGGTCCTCGTCGATGGTGGCGTACTGGCCGGATGCGCCGATGATCTCCCGGACGCGCGCAGACTGCTTCACCACGTCGAGCCCCGCCACGGTGGCGGTGCCGGAGGTGGGGCGGATGAGTGTGGTCAGTACTTTGACGGTGGTGGTTTTTCCCGCACCGTTAGGTCCGAGGAGCCCTCGGACGGTGCCTTCCTCGACGGCGAGGTCGAGGCCGTCGAGGGCCCGGACTTCTCCGGAGGAGGATCGGTAGGTTTTTCGGACGCCATGCAGCTCGATGAGGGGCATAGCCTCGGATAGTACTGGACGGGGCGTGTGGTGAACAGCGCTCAAGCAGGGTGCCTCACCGGGGACAGTGGGCCGGCGGCCACCGTGGTGACCCGGGCCCCGCCGGGGCCGTGCCAGTGCAGGGTGACCGCGTCATCCTGGCTGGCTGGCTCCCAGATCCCGGCGGTCTTGAGAACATGGTGGTTGCGGCACAGGCAGATTCCGTTGGACACGCTGGTCGGACCGTCACTGTCGGGGTCAGTGTGTGGCGAGTTGACCAGGTGGTCGTGTTCGCAGTTGTCGGCGGGGACCTCACAACCGGGGAACCGGCAGCGCCCGTCGCGACCTTCGATGTGCGTCCGCTGCACTGCCGTGAACCGGTAGGCCGTGGTCTCCGGGACCTGGTCGAGCGCGGGGAGTTCGCGGATATGTCGGGCGATGGCGGCGAATTCTGCGCCGGTAGCGGGGGAGACCCAACCGGAACCGAGGACGTAGGCCGGGGCGTCGTCCTGCACACGGTAGGTGTTTACGGTGACCTTCAGCTGGTCACGTCGACCGCCGAGTGCGCCGAGAGCGACGTTTCCACGGCACAGGGACATCGGTGGAGGCGCAGTTGCTTCGTCCTGGTCGGCCAGAAGGTCGCGACGCGCGTCCAGCGCCGCTGAGGTGAGCGAGGACCACAGGGAGTCTGCGACAAACTCGCTGCCGCAGTCCAACGTGAACCGGTTCCCGCGGCGGGTCAGGGAGACGGCCGCGGCCTCCTCTTTTTCTGTCGACTCGACAATCAGTGGTGCGACCGTGGCCAGGACCTCATCGGTGACGTCGGCGATCGCGGTCAGTGCGGTGATGCCGGTGGTGCGAATCCAGGTGGCGATGCCGAGGGCGACGGCGGCGTCGAGGCACTGTGGTACATCGGCCCCGGCCGCGCTGAGCGCCGTGGCGTGTCGGTTGATGCGGCTCCAGATGGCGTCGAGATGGTCGACGGAGTAGCGGCCGTCGTCCCGGAAGTGGCGGAACAACGTCGGCATGCGCTGGGCGATGTCCGCGGCATGCGCGTAGCGGTAGGCCTCGCGGGTAGTTCTGCGACGCACCGCCTGCGCAGTGGCGAGTCGGCTGTCGTCTGGGATACCCACGAGGAAAGCGACGAGTTCGAGTTCGGCGCTGTTGATCTGGACGGAATACGTTGTGGCGAGGGTGGTGTAGCTCTCGCCGGTGGTGGGTTCGGTGGTGTAAGTGCTGGTCATGGTCCCCTCCTTCTGATACGAACACTGTATCGGATGGGTTGGACATGAAAAAGGCAAAAGAGTCAAAAAACGAACAAGTGATCGAAAATAGGCGAGGGGCTACGCGGCCCGCCGCGGCTTCGCGCCGGAGAAGAACTGCCGCACCCAGGCCTCGTCCTTGTACTGTGCGGGTACCGCGCCGCCGAGAAGCTCGCGGGTGGCTACGGCGTGGGCGGTCGACCCGGCGTCCAGTAGAGGAGCGTCGGAGGCGAGCAGGATGATGTTGCCGTACCGGCGTCCCTTGAGCATCGGTGGATCGGCGATGACGGCGAGATGCTCCCACACCTCGGCCATGCCCGCGAGTTCCTCTTTCGCACCGCGCAGGTCGGAGTGGTCGCCACAGTTGGCGATGTACACGCCGCCGGGGGCCAGGCCCCGGTGGCAGTCAGCGAAGAACTCCACCGACGTCAGGTTGGTCGGGGTGACCGCGCCGGCGAACGCGTCCCGGATGATCACGTCGCGGCTGGCCGGGCTGAAGTCTGCGGCGACGTCCCTGGCGTCGTCCACCCGGATCTTCACCCGCGGGGAGCGGGGGATGTCGAACCACTCGCGCGACAGGCGGGCAAGCTCGCCGTCAAGTTCGACGACGGTACTACGCGACTCCGGGTAGACGTCCGCCACATAGCGCGCCAGCGTGCAGGCGCCCCCGCCCAGATGAGTGACCCGCAGGCTGGCCGGATCCAGGTGATCGGCGACGTGAGCCCGTAGTCCGGTGGCGATCCACTGCATGTACTCGAATGCGAGCGTCCGGGGCTCGCCGAGGACCACGTGGCTGCTCGGCACACCGTTGACGCTGATCAGCCACCCGTCGGTGATGTGCGGGTCCGGTTCGAGCTCGAGGATGCCGTAGTCTCCCTCGTATGTCCCGGCGACGGGGGACGGGAGGCGGGAGGCCTTCTTCTTCGCGTTGCTCACGCCCGGGAGTGTATCTCGTTCTGGGCTGCGGAGAGTCCGCGGGTGACCGTGATGTCGACGGCATCGGCGGCTGTGTCGGTGGCGACGTCCCAGTCGGTGTCGTCGTCGAGGGGGGTGAGGACGTGGTCGATCACGCCAGTGCCCGCGGCAGGACGTCCGATGCCGACCCGGACGCGCACGTAGTCCCGGGTACCCAGTTCCGCGGAAATCGACTTCAGGCCGTTGTGACCGTTCTCGTTGCCGCCGAGCTTCACCTTGACCTTCCCGACGGGCAGGTCAAGTTCATCGTGGATGACGATGACGTGGTCCGGACTGATCCCGTAGCTGGTGGCGAGAGGGGCGACGGCTTCCCCGGAGAGGTTCATATACGTCGTCGAGCGCACCAGCAGCACACCGTGACCGTCGATCTCCACCCGTGCGACCTGAGCCTTCGTTCCGGGGACACCGCGCAGAGCGTCGGCGTCGGTCCGCTCCACCAGACGGTCGGTGACGAGATAGCCGATGTTGTGGCGGGTTCCCGCGTACTTCCCGCCGGGATTGCCCAGACCGATGACCAGCCACTGTGCGGGTGCCAGGGCGTCGGCACCGGGGTCGGCAGGTCGGCTGCGGAACGGCGCCATCAGGCGGGAGAGCAGGCTCATGCCGCTGAGTCTACCGACCGTCCGCCAGGTCGAGAATCCGGTCTGCGGCATCGGCGAGGGTGATCGGCAGCTCTGCGCGCTCGCTCTTCGCGAAGGGTTTGAGGACGTAGGACGCCGGGGCCATGCGTCCGGGAGGGCGTCCGATGCCGACCTGTACGCGCTGGAAGTCGCGGGTGCCCAGGGATTTCGCGATGTCACGCAGGCCGTTGTGCGAGTTCAGTCCGCCGCCGGACTTCATCTTCACCGTCCCCGGGTCGAGGTCGAGTTCATCGTGCACGACGAGCACGGAGCCGGCAGGCACCCGGTAGTAGGAGGCCAGAGCCTTCACCGGACCGCCCGACTGGTTCATGTAGCTGCGCGGGACGGCGAGAATGACCTGTCGGTCGCCGATCCTGGTTTCCGCGACACGTGCATTGAGTTTCCGGTTCGTGCTGAACGTCGCCGGGCCCGCAGGTCCGCCACAGCGTCCTGCCACCTCGTCGAGGACCATGGCACCGACGTTGTGTCGCGTGCCCTCGTACTGCGCCCCGGGGTTCCCGAGGCCGACAACGAGAAAGGGAGACCGGTCAGTGTTTTTCACTGATCCAGTCTCCCATACCGCGGTGCGGCGTAAAACTACTCCGCGGACTCGGTGGACTCCTCGGACTTCGCGTCGTCCTCGGTGGTGACGGCGTCGTCGGTCTCCTCGGGCTCCGGGGCAACCTCGGGCTCGATGATGTTGACGATCAGGGTGTCGGCGTCGGACACCAGGGAGGTGTTGCCCGGCATCTTCAGGTCGCCGGCGGTGATCTGGTCACCGATCAGCTTGCCCTCGATGGAGAAGGTGATCTCCTCCGGGATGGACAGGACGTCGGCCTCGATGGTGACGGTGTCGGCGTCCTGCACGACCTGGGTGCCCGGGGCGGCCTCACCCTCGGCGACGACGGGGACGTCGACCTCGACGGTTTCGCCGCGCTTGACGGAGAACAGGTCAGCGTGGTCGATGTCCAGGGTCAGGACGTTCTGGTCGACGGCCTTGATCATGCAGAGGTTGTCCTCGCCGTCGATCTCGACCTCGAGGATCGCGTTGGCGCCGTGGTTACGGACGATGCCCTGGAACTCGAGCAGCTCGAAGCTCACGTGGATCGGCTCGTGGAAGGATCCGTAGAGGACGGCCGGGATGCGCCAGTCGCGGCGCAGACGGCGGGACGCGCCCTTGCCGAACTCGGTGCGCGGCAGGCCGCTGATGCGGGTGATGTTCGTTGCCATGGTGATCTCCTAGATGTCGGAACTGATCGGTCTCACGAAAAAAAGCCGCAGACTCTGCTGCGGCTCATGGTGCGGTGACCGTCCCGTGGTGAAAGAACACCGTGGAACGAATGCGCGCCGATAACGGCCGGTATGAACCAGCCCTCGCCGAGACGGTCAAGAGTGTATCACTCGAAGAGGGTTGTGACCGAACCGTTCTCGAAGATCTCGTGGATGGTCTTGGCGACCAGCGGGGCGATCGGCAGGACGGTGAGGTTGTCCCAGCCCTCGGTGCTCTGCGGGAGCGTGTCGGTGGTGATGACCTCGCGGGCTCCGCAGTTGTCGAGCCGCTCACGGGCGGGATCGGAGAACACGCCGTGGGTGGTGGCGATGATGACGTCGCCGGCGCCGGCCTCCCGCAGGACCTTCACGGCGCCGGCGATGGTTCCACCGGTGTCGATCATGTCGTCGAGCAGCACACAGGTACATCCTTCGACGTCACCGACGACGCGGTTGGCGGTGACGCTGTTGGCCACGTCGATGTCGCGGGTCTTGTGGACGAAGGCCAGCGGAGCGCCGCCGAGCACGTTCGACCACTTCTCGGCGACCTTCACCCGACCGGCGTCGGGGGAGACCACGCAGAGGTTGTCTTTGCCGTACTTGTCGATGATGTAGTCGGTGAGGATCGGCATGGCGTGCATGTGGTCGACCGGTCCGTCGAAGTAGCCCTGGATCTGGTCGGTGTGCAGGTCCACGGAGACGATGCGGTCGGCACCGGCGGTCTTGAGCAGGTCGGCGATCAGGCGTGCGGAGATCGGCTCACGGCCGCGGTGCTTCTTGTCCTGACGGGCGTAGGGGTAGAACGGCAGGATCGCGGTGATGCGCTTGGCGGATCCGCGCTTGAGTGCGTCGATCATGATCAGCTGTTCCATCACCCACTTGTTCAGCGGCTGGGGGTGGGACTGCAGGACGAAGGCGTCTGAGCCGCGGACCGACTCCTCGAACCGGACGAAGATCTCGCCGTTGGCGAAATCGTGTGCCGTGGTGGGGGTCAACGCGATCCCCAGCTCACGGGCGACGGCTTCGCCGAGCTCTGGGTGGGCACGACCGGAGAAGAGCATCAGGTTCTTCTGGTTGTCGATCCAGTGGGACACGGATTCTACGACCTTTCCGACTTGGGGAGGTGTGGGGTACAGGGCGTTAGTGAGCTTATCGCTGCTGTGAGTGTAAGACGGGGGCTTCGCACGAACCAATCCGGTTAACCCCGCCGGGGTCAGGACTCCCGGGGTGTCTCAGCAGCCTCGGCTGCTTCAGCGGCGGCACTTCCGGGACGCTTGCGCTGGACCCAGCCCTCGATGTTGCGCTGTTGGCCGCCGGACACGGCCAGCGCTCCGGCCGGGACGTCATCCTTGATCACGGTCCCGGCTCCCGAGTAGGCACCGTCCCCGACGGTGACGGGGGCGATGAACATCGTGTCGGAACCGGTGCGGACATGGGAACCGACGGTGGTGTGGTGCTTGTTCACGCCGTCGTAGTTGACGAAGACGCTCGACGCGCCGATGTTGGAGTATTCGCCGATCGTCGCGTCGCCGACGTAGGTCAGATGGGGGACTTTCGAGCCGCGCCCGATGGTCGCGTTCTTGGCTTCGACGAAACCGCCGAGCTTCCCCTCCTCGCCTAGTACTGTCCCGGGACGCAGGTAGGTGAAGGGGCCGACCTCGGCGTGCGCGCCGATCGTGGCGCCGACGGCATGGGTGCGCACGACGGAGGCACCCTCGCCGACCGACACGTCCTGCAGGGTGGAATCCGGGCCGACGGTGACGCCGGCGGCGATCGAGGTACGCCCCTTGAGCTGTGTACCCGGCAGTACGGTGACGTCGACACCGACGGTGACTTCGACGTCGATCCAGGTGGTGGCGGGGTCGACGATGGTGGCTCCGCCACGCATTGCGGCCTCGACCGTACGACGGTTGAGTTCCTTGCCGGCGGCGGCGAGCTGGACCCGGTCGTTGACACCGGCGAGTTCGCGGTAGTCCTCGGAGCGGTAGGCGCGCACCGGGTGGCCGTCGTGCCGGGCGATGCCGAGGACGTCGGTGAGATAGAGCTCGCCCTGGGAGTTGTCTGTGCGCAGGCGGGTGAGCGCGTCACGCAGGATCGCGGCGTCGAAGGCGAAGACGCCGGAGTTGATCTCAGTGACCTCGCGCTCGGTCTCCGTCGCGTCCTTCTCCTCGACGATGGCGGTGACCTCGTTCTCGTCGTTACGGATGATGCGGCCGTAACCGTACGGGTCCGTCAGGTCCGTGGTCAGCACTGTTACCGCCGTCGGTACCTCGGTGTGTGCGGCGTGCAGGTGACCGAGCGTGTCACCCGTCAGGAGCGGGACATCAGCGTTCGTGACGATGACCGTGCCCTCGAACCCCTCGAGCGAGGGCATGGCGCACTGGACGGCGTGGCCGGTGCCGAGCTGTTCCTCCTGAACGGCGAGGTCGACGGGGGCGGTGAGCTCGCCGGCAATCGCCTCAGCGGCGGGACCGACCTGGTCGCGGCCGTGGCCGACGACGGCGACGATGCGCTCGGGGGAGACGGTGTCGGCGGCGTGCAGACTGTGCGCCAGCAGGGTCCGTCCACCAATGGAGTGCAGGGTCTTCTGCGTGGCGGATTTCATGCGGGTCCCGGCACCGGCGGCGAGTACGACGACGGCGACCGGCTTGTTCTGTTCAGTCACGATGGGCGGTGTCCTTACACATTGGCGGTCGACTGCGGAGGTGGATCACGCGAATGACCGACAGTCTAACGCCGCGGCGGCGAGATTCAGTGCACGGGCCGCCCCTCCGGAACACAGAAAGCTCCCCCACCAGGACTCGAACCTGGAATGACGGTACCAAAAACCGCAGTGTTGCCTATTACACCATGGGGGAACATCCGGGGCTGGGGCTCAGTTGCCCGTCCCGGTCAACCGGTCACTCTACCTGATGACGGTCAGACTACGATGGTTGCCCATGAGTGTCACCCACACAACCCCGACACCTCCGCTGTCCGGGGTGCTGCGTTCTGTCGCCTCCGATCCGAAGCTGAGGGGCATGGTCACGCACGTCGGCGACCTGCGTCTGCACCTGCAGGGGCCGGAGGCGGCGTGGCCGTTCGCCGTTGGTGCGCTGGCACAGCAGGCCCCGGTGCTGCTGGTGACGGCAACGGGACGCCAGGCGGAGGACCTGACGGCTCAGCTCACCGCAATGCTGGGGGACACGGTGGCGATGGTGCCGTCCTGGGAGACGTTGCCGCACGAGCGGCTGTCGCCGGGGGTGGAGACGGTGTCGCAGCGTCGCCAGGCGCTGTACCGACTCGCCCACGGCGAGGTGCAGGTACTGGTGGCACCGACCCGGTCGGTGGTTCAGCCGGTGATGGCCGGTCTGGGCGACGTGGAGCCGGTGCGGTTGGTGGAAGGCGAAGAACTCGACTTCGCCGACGTGCAGAAACGTCTCGTGGAATTCGGTTATGCGCACTCCGATGTCGTGGGTCGACGCGGGGAGTTCGCGACCCGCGGCGGGATTCTCGACATTTTCCCGGCGACGGCGGAGATGCCGGTGCGCGTCGAGTTCTGGGGTGACGAGGTCAGCGAGGTCCGTGCGTTCTCGGTGGGGGACCAGCGGACGATCCCTGAGGCGGTCACACAGGCGGTCTCCGTCCATCCTGTCCGGGAGCTCCTGATCACGGATGACGTCGCCCGGCGCGCGGAGTCCCTGGCGCGGGAGAACGCGGGGAACCCGGAGCTGGCAGAGGCCTTCGACAAGATCAGCCAACACACTCCGGTGCAGGGCATGGAGTCGTTGATCCCGTTGCTCTACGACGGGCCGATGCAGACACTGCCCGAGCTCATGCCCGACGGCGCTCATACCGTGGTGCTCGCACCGGCCGCGGTGCAGCGGCGGGCCGAGGACCTCATTGCGACGGGGCGGGAGTTCCTTGCCGCGGGGTGGGAGGTTGCGGCGATGGGTGGTGCGGCGCCGGTGGACGTCACTGCCATTGCCGACAGTTCCGAGGCCGGGGTGCAGGACGTGGACCGGGCGGGGTACCGGAGTCTCGCATCATTGCAGAAGACGCAGGACGCTCTGGGGGTGCCGTGGTGGACATTGTCGCCGACCGGCGTCGCAGACTGGGACGACGGCGATGACGGCGATGCTGAGCCGTTGCTGCTCGATTTTGACGTCGCGCCGGCGCCGCACGGCGAGATGGAGGCCATCGGCCAGCTGATGTCCACGATCCGGCGTCGGGTGGAGGACGGTGGCAGGGTGGCGTACGCGGCACCGTCGCCGACGATCGTGGCGCGGATGCTGCGCCGGTTCCGGGAGGCAGGGATCGCCGCGGAGGCCGTGGGCGTGGACCTTGACGGCATTACCGGGCAGGGCAGGATGCGGCGCTCGAAGCGCACCCCTGACGAGGTTCCCGCCACCGGGACGGTCAGTATCTACCAGGCTGCAGCGCACGCCGGGCTGGACACCCGGGAGCTGCTGTTTGTCACGGAGTCCGATGTCACGGGCAACCGTGTCGAGGCCAGCGCGACCGGTCGGCGCAAGCCTGCGAAGAAGCGCAACCGGGTGGACCCGCTGGCGCTGGCTCCGGGCGACCTCGTCGTCCACGACCAGCACGGTATCGGCAAGTTCGTCAAGATGACCGAGCGCACGATCGGCAAGGGGCCGGACGCGTCCCGACGCGAGTACCTGGTGCTGGAGTACGCCCCGTCGAAACGGGGTGGTCCTGGCGACCAGCTCTACGTCCCGATGGACCAGCTGGACCTGTTGTCCCGCTATGTCGGCGGCGAGAAGCCGTCGCTGTCGAAGATGGGTGGGTCGGACTGGAAGAACACCAAGAAGAAGGCCCGGGGAGCGGTACGGGAGATCGCGGGCGAGCTGGTGCAGCTTTACGCGGCCCGGCAGGCGGCACCCGGTTACGCCTTCGATCCGGATTCGCCGTGGCAGCGGCAGATGGAGGAGGCGTTCCCTTTCACGGAGACCGAGGACCAGTTCAACGCCATCGAGGCGGTGAAGGGTGACATGGAGAAGCCGGTGCCGATGGACCGGGTGATCGTCGGTGACGTCGGCTACGGCAAGACCGAGGTGGCGGTACGTGCGGCGTTCAAGGCCGTGCAGTCCGGTAAACAGGTCGCTCTGCTGGTGCCGACCACGCTGCTGGCGCAGCAGCACTACCGCACGTTCATCGACCGGATGCAGGATTTCCCCACACAGATCCGGGAGTTGTCGCGTTTCACCTCGCCGAAGGAGTCCACGGAGGTCTTCGAGGGCATGGCCGACGGCACCGTCGACATCGTGATCGGCACCCACCGACTGCTGGGGACCGGTATCCGGTGGAAGAACCTGGGGCTGATCGTCGTCGATGAGGAACAGCGCTTCGGCGTGGAGCACAAGGAACACATCAAGTCGCTGCGTACCCATGTCGACGTGCTGACGATGTCAGCCACACCGATCCCGCGCACCCTGGAGATGTCGATGGCGGGCATCCGTGAGATGTCGACGATCCTCACCCCGCCGCAGGACCGGCACCCGGTGCTGACCTACGTCGGCTCACAGGACGAGAAGCACGTGGCCGCGGCGATCCGTCGGGAGCTGCTGCGCGACGGGCAGGTCTTCTACGTCCACAACAAGGTCAAGAGCATCGAGGACACCGCCTCGCGGATCCGGCAGCTCGTTCCCGAGGCGAGGGTGGTCGTTGCGCACGGGCAGATGAGTGAGGAGCAACTGGAGACCACGGTGCAGGGGTTCTGGGACCGGGAGTTCGACGTGCTGGTGTGCACGACCATCGTGGAGACCGGGCTGGACATCGCCAACGCCAACACCCTGATCGTGGAGAATGCCCACCATATGGGCCTGTCCCAGCTGCACCAGCTGCGAGGTCGGGTCGGGCGGTCGCGTGAGCGGGCTTACGCCTACTTCCTCTACCCGAAGGGGGAGACGCTCACGGAGACGTCCTATGACCGGTTGACCACCATCGCGCAGAACAACGACCTGGGTGCGGGTATGGCGGTGGCGATGAAGGACCTGGAGATGCGTGGTGCGGGCAACGTCCTGGGTGCCGAGCAGTCCGGCCACATCGCCGGGGTCGGGTTCGACCTCTACGTCCGGCTGGTCGGTGAAGCTGTCGAGGCTTTCCGTGCGATGGCGGACGGGGAGACGGTGGATGGTTCGGATACGGCGGAGCGTCGGGAGATCCGTATCGACCTGCCCGTCGACGCCCACATTCCGGTGACGTACATCGCCAGCGAGCGGCTGCGGCTGGAGGCCTACCGTAAGTTCGCCGAGGCCACCGACGATGAGGCGCTGGAGCAGGTCCTCGAGGAACTGCGGGACCGTTACGGTGACATCCCCGAGGAGGTGCAGCGTCTTGTGGTTGTCGCACGCCTGCGGATGGTGTGCCGGGACCTGGACGTCACTGAGGTCATTCAGACCGGGGCGAAGATCAGTTTCTCCCCGATCGCGCTGGCGGACTCCGGGCAGGTGCGTCTCAAGCGGCTGTTCCCCGCGGCGACCTACCGGGCGACACCGAAAACGGTGCTGGTCCCGGTGCCGAAGGAGGGATCCGGGATGCGGGCCGTCGCCCTGCGTGACCTCGACCTCGTGCAGTGGTGTGCCAATGTGCTGACCGACCTGGCAGGTGTGCCGCGGCGCGATGTCACAGCAGTGGCCGGACACACGGAGCCGGTTACCCGCTGAGACCGGACGGTGACCCGGTACACTGACCTCCATGTCAGTCGTGCTGCTGGATCCCAGGTTCCCCGCGATGCTGCCTGTGGAGGCGGTACCGCTGCTCGGTGATGACGTCTGCTACACCGAGGAGGTGCCGGTACGGATCCGTTGGGTCATCGCCGACCTCGGCGGGCATACGGTCGACGACACGGAGGTGATCGTCACCACCGACCTCACCAATGACGCTGTCATGGTACGCCTTGAGCGCGGGGACAAGCTGGTCAAGGCGCCGAGCCTGCTGATGGAGATGGCCGGGGACAGGGAGATCGAGGCGCCGTCGGACACGGCGCTGACTGGGCAGCAACCGGCAGCCGTGGACTACTCGGGTGGCGGCGTCGTGGACGGGGAGATCGTCGGCACGGACGACCACACCGCCGCGGTTGCAGGACTGCGACGCACCTCGCGCACCGAGGTGCCGTCGTCGGTGATGGACGAGGTCGAGGATGCCGTGGCGCTGATGACCCGGGCGATGCGGCAGGGGGAGTGGGAGCAGTCCCAGACCCACCACTCCTTGCTGGCCTACCTGCGGGAGGAGACCGAGGAACTGGCTGAGGTTATCGACCAGGTCGAACCCGGTGAGGACGAGTCCGGCATCGACCAGCAGGAGCTGTGCACGGAGCTGTCGGACATTCTGCTGCAGGTGCTCTTCCACGCTGAGATCGCCAACCGGCGCGGCGCGTTCGACATCGGGCACGTCGCCGGCGCGTTCGTGGCGAAGATGCGCTCGCGGGCTCCGTACCTCTTCGAGGACGTGGAGCGTCCGGTGTCCCGTGACGAGCAGGACCGTCTGTGGGCGGAGGGACGGGTGAACGAGGGCAAGCCGGCGTTCAAGGAGGAGGCGGTGGCAACGCCTCCGCACCGTGAGGAACCGCACGCGACGACGTTCGCGGCGGTGACGAACCCGACGGACGCCCCTTCGGCACCATCGGCACTGGCGGCGGCCGAAGAGGTCATCATCCTGGCCCGTCGGAACGGGCTGCACGACTCCGAAATTCCGACGGACATCCGGTTCCCGATGATCGGGTTGGAACGCGACAACGTCGGCGACTCCGACAACCGACTGATTACTGCGGTGGAGACGTTCCGCCGTGAGCTGGAGCACCGCTTCGGAGAATCCTCCGACAGCTGGGGGAAGTAGCACGACGGCGTCGCAGCACCGCCGTGGTCACCAGTCCTTCGCGGGGGGCGAAGAGATAGACCAGCAGGAAGATTCCGGCCTGTACCAGCACGATCGCGCCGCCGGCGGAGATATCCTCGTAGAAACTCAGCCAGATCCCGGCCACTGAGCTGCACCATGCCACGGCTGGTGCGATCAGCATCATCCGGCTGATCCGTCGGGTGAGCAGGTAGGCCGTCGCGCCCGGGGTGATGAGCAGGGCGACGACGAGGATCACGCCCACGGCCTGCATCGAGGCCACGACAACCAGTGCGAGACAGACCATCACCGTCCAGCGGATCGCGCCGGTGTGCATCCCGATGATGCGGGCGTGGTCGGGATCGAAGGCCCAGGCGGTGATGTTGCGGCGCATGACGAGCATGATCATCAGGGCAAGCGCGCCGAAGACGAGCACCTGGACCAGCGACTCCTGGGAGATGCCCAGCAGATTGCCGAAGAGGATCTCCTGCAGGTTCGTCCCCGCCGGGGTGACCGAGACCAGGACGAGTCCGAGCGCGAACAGTGCCGTGAAGATGACGCCGATGGCGGTGTCGCCCTTCAAGGTGGTGCGTTGGCCCACCGCTCCGACCATGCCGACCGCGAGCAGTGCGGCGATGAGGGCACCGATCGCGAACGGCCAGCCGAGGATATAGGAGACCACCACGCCGGGCAGGACGGCGTGGGAGACCGCGTCACCCATCAACGACCAGCCGATGAGTACGAGCCAGCAGGACAGCAAGCCTGCGATCACGGCCGTGACCGTGGCCACGACCAGGGCACGTTGGATGAACCCGTAGTCGAGGGGTTCGAGGAACCACAGAATGTCGGACATTATGCCTCCGTTCCTGGAGTATGTTCAGGAGTGCTGAAGGTCGACAGGAGGTTCTCGGTGGTGAGGACGTCCGCTGGGGAGCCGTGGGCGACGACGGTGCGTTGCAGCATGGTGACGGTGTCGCACAGCTCCGGGACCGAGCCGAGGTCATGGGTGGAGATCAGGACGCAGCGTCCGTCGTCGGCCATGGCGCGCAGCAGGTCGCTGATCGTCGACTGGCTGACCGTGTCGACCCCGGCGAACGGCTCGTCGAGCAGCACGACGCCGGCATCCTGCGCCAACCCACGTGCGACGAAGGTCCTTTTCTTCTGTCCACCGGAGAGCTGTCCGATCTGACGGTCGGCGAGGGTGGTCAGATCGGTGCGGGCAAGGGCATCGTCCACCGCGTGACGGTCGGTGTCACGGGGACGTTTGAGCAGACCCATGTGCCCGTAGCGGCCGGTCATCACCACGTCGCGCACACTGACCGGGAAGGTCCAGTCGACCTTCTCCGACTGGGGGACGTAGGCGGTGCTGCCGGTGACGGTGACCGTCCCGCTGTCGGGGCGGACGCCACCGGTGAGGGTGTTGAACAGGGTGGACTTGCCGGACCCGTTCATGCCGATCAGTCCGTGGATGGCTCCGGCGTCCAGTTCCAGGGAGACGTCCTTGAGGGCACGGACCGTGCCGTAGCTCACCGACACGTCCCGCAGGGTGATGGCGTGTCCCACTAGCTGTCGCCCCGCATGCCCTCGACAATGGTGTCGACATCGTAGCGGATCAGGTCCAGGTAGGTCGGGGCGTCGCCGCCGTCCTCGGTGAGGGAGTCGACGTAGAGCGTGCCACCGTCGCGGGCACCGGTGTCCCGGATGAGCTGCTCCTTGGGGCCCGGGTCCACGGTGGATTCACAGAAGACCGCGGGGACGTCATTGTCGTCGACGAAGGATGCCGCCGTACGGATCTGGTCGGGGGTGATCTCCGCGTCGGAGTTCACCGGCCAGATGTAGCTCTCGGCCATGCCGGCATCCCGGGTGAGGTAACTGAACGCACCCTCGCAGGTCTGCAGGGCGCGCTGGTTCTCCGGCAGGTGGGACAGTCCGTCGGTGAGGTCGTCCTGGACGTCGTCGAGCTGGCTCTTGTAGTTTTCGGCGTTGTCCCGGAAGGTGTCGGCATTGTCCGGGCTGTATTCGCTGAGGGCGTCGACGATGTTGTCAACGTAGATCTTCGCCAGGGTGGGGCTCATCCAGGCGTGAGGGTTGGGTTCGTCGGTACCTTCGATCGGGATGGGGTCGATCCCCTCGGTGACGGTGACGCGGGTGGCGTCCGAGTCTGCAGTGAGTTTGTCTACCCAGTTCTCCAGGCCGAGGCCGTTGCTCAGGATCACCTCGGCGCCGGCGGCGGTGCGGATGTCCCCGGGGGTGGGGTCGTAGCCGTGGATCTCAGCGCCGGGCCGGGTCAATGAGGAGACCTCGAGGCTGTCCCCGGCGACCTCCTGCGCCATGTCGGCGAGGATGGTGAAGGTGGCGAGGACCTCGGGGGTGTCGTCCCGCGCGTCGTCGGACGAGCAGGCGACGAGGCCGCCGGCAAGGAAGATCGACGTCGTTGCTGCGGTCGTTCTGCGGATGTTCCTGATCACAAGAGTTCTCCCACGTCTATAGATTGAGTTCAATGATCCGAACTCTATACTTCAGGCTGTGTCAATCGCAACGACACCGGTCAGGCCGATGCCGTGGAGCACAGGGGGAGTTGGGGTAGACTCACCGCCATGCATGTCACCGATCTGCCGGACCGGTCGCAGGACTACCTCAAAAAGATCTATGATCTCCAGGAGTGGGACCGCAGCGGCGCGTCCCTCTCCGTCCTCGCCGATGAGTTGGGGCAACGCCGCTCCACCGCGTCGGAGGCGGTGAAAAGACTTGTGGCCGAGGGGCTCGTCGTCCACGCGCCCTACGGGGACATCACTCTCAGTGAGGACGGTCGACAGCTGGCGCTGCAGATGGTCCGTCGCCACCGACTTATCGAGACCTACCTGTTGCGCGAACTCGACTACGGTGTGGACGAGGTCCACGATGAAGCCGAAGTCCTCGAACACGCGGTGTCTGACACCTTCATCGCCCGCATTGACGCGGCGATGGGACACCCTGCCCGCGACCCTCACGGCGATCCGATTCCTGACGGAGAAGGAAAAATCGCCGTCCCGGACACCGCACCGCTCTCGGAGGCATCGGTGGGCCAGCGACTCCTCGTCGACCGGATCAGCGACCGTGACGGTGCGCTGCTGCGCTACCTGCAGGACAACGGCATCGCACCGGGAGCTCACCTCATCGTCGGGGAACGTCCCTATCCGGACATGGCGGTGCTCACGGTGGAGGGGCGCGACGTCCAGCTCTCGGTCGCCTCGTTGTCGGCCATCCTCTGCCTCGCGGAGGAGCAGTGACGGTCAGTCCTGACGAGGTGGACCGGCGCCGCCCCAGCGGTCGTGCCGGGTGCGGCGGATTCGTGGGCCTGATCGCCACCGTCCTGCTGGTCGTCATTGTCGTCGGCGTGTTTCTCGTCGACGAGCAGGAACCGGAGGCGGAGCGCGTCCCGGTACCGGAGGACGTGCCACCGGCACGGGCCTCGACCGTGCACGATCTTGCCGCGACCGCCGAGTCACTCTCGATGCCGGAGAACCATCTCGCCGGCTATATCAGTGGTGCCCAGACGGCGGCGTCGGAGTTCCCGTCCTGCAATATCGCCTGGAACACCCTGGCCGGTATCGGCTTCATCGAGTCGCACCACGGCACCTACGGGGCAGGGGAGGACGGCGGCCGCATCATCGGTCCACGGTTGGACGGCTCGGGTGAGTTCATGGAAGTCCCGGACACCGACAACGGCGAACTCGACGGTGACCCGGAGTACGACCGCGCCGTCGGGCCGATGCAGTTTCTTCCCGAATCCTGGGGGATCTACGGAGCCGGGGGAGACCCGCACGACATCGGGGACGCCGCTGCCGCCGCCGGACGTCTCCTCTGCGGGCATGACCGGGACCTGGACACCGCCGACGGGTGGAGTCGGGCCCTGTTCAGCTATAACCGCTCCGAGGAATACATGATCTCGGTGCGGGACGCCGCCGCGAATTACGCGCTGGGACAGGCGGCCTGACCGGCTGCCTGACGGACGCGGTGCCGATAGGGCAGAATGGTGGTGACTGATTATTCCACCGACTTCTCCAGCCGAGGAGGCTGACACCCACATGGCCGAAATCATGCAGATCATCGCCCGCGAAATCCTGGACTCCCGTGGTAACCCGACAGTCGAGGTCGAGGTCGGTCTGGACGACGGCTCCGTCGGACGGGCCGCCGTGCCCTCCGGCGCCTCGACCGGTGTGCACGAGGCACACGAACTGCGTGACGGTGGCGACCGCTACCTCGGCAAAGGCGTGCTCGAGGCCGTCAGCAACGTCATCGGCGAGATTGACGAAGCCCTGGCAGGTATCGAAGCCGACGACCAGCGCCTGGTGGACCAGGCCATGATCGAGCTGGACGGCACGCCCAACAAGTCCCGCCTCGGTGCCAACGCCATTCTCGGTGTCTCCATGGCTGTGGCCAAGGCCGCCGCCGAGTCCGCCGGCCTGCAGCTCTTCCGTTACGTCGGCGGCCCCAACGGCCACGTCCTGCCGGTGCCGATGATGAACATCCTCAACGGCGGCGCCCACGCCGACTCCGGGGTGGATGTCCAGGAATTCATGATCGCCCCGATCGGCGCGGAGACCTTCAGCGAGGCCCTGCGCATCGGAGCGGAGGTCTACCACTCCCTGAAGAAGGTGCTGAAGGACAAGGGGCTGTCCACCGGGCTGGGTGACGAGGGCGGTTTCGCCCCCTCGGTCGACTCCACCCGTGCCGCACTGGACGTCATCGACGAGGCGATCTCCGCCGCCGGCTACACCCTCGGTACCGACGTGGCCCTGGCACTCGACGTCGCCGCCTCCGAGTTCTACGAGGACGGTCACTACAACTTCGAGGGTGGCAAGCGCACCGCCGAGGAGATGGCGAAGGTCTACGGCGAACTCGTTGAGGAGTACGCGCTGGTCTCCATCGAGGACCCGCTGCACGAGGACGACTGGGAGGGCTGGGCCAAGCTCACCGCCGAGATCGGCGACAAGGTCCAGCTCGTCGGCGACGATCTCTTCGTCACCAACCCGGAGCGCCTGCGCCGCGGTATCGACGAGGACGTCGCCAACGCCCTGTTGGTCAAGGTCAACCAGATCGGAACACTCACCGAGACCTTCGACGCCGTCGCCCTGGCACACAACAGCGGCTACAAGTCGATGATGTCCCACCGCTCCGGCGAGACTGAAGACACCACCATCGCCGACCTGGCTGTCGCCCTGAACTGCGGTCAGATCAAGACCGGTGCCCCGGCCCGTTCCGAGCGTGTGGCCAAGTACAACCAGCTGCTGCGCATCGAGAGCTACCTGGAAGGTGCCGCGGTCTACGCCGGTGCGTCCGCCTTCCCGCGGTTCACTGCGAAGTAGTCCCGGGGCAACGGGCTAGAATCGGTCCCCATGGGTACACGTGACCGGAGGGACCGGGAAGACATGAGGCCGTCGGACGAGCGCGACAGCGCCCGTGCCGACGGCCCCGGTCTGCCACGGCCACGGTCGGTGGAGAAACGGGACCGGCGCCAACGTGAGGTGCGTCAGGCGCCGCGCAAGTTGGCGCGCTCCTTCGTTGAACTTCCGAAGAAGATGAATCCACTGGTCACCGTCGCGGTGATCCTGGTGGTGGCCTTCGTCGCCCTGTCCGTGGCCACGCCGCTGCGCAATTACTTCCAGCAGCGCGCCGAACTCGCCGAGGTCAACGCCACCATTGAACGGCAGCTGGCGGAACGCGATGACCTCAACGCCGAACTCGACCGGTACAACAGTGAGGCCTATGTCCGGGAACAGGCCAGGACACGCCTCGGGGTCGTGGAGCCGGGCGAGTCCGCCTTCCGGCTGATGGACCCGCGCATCGACACCAGTTCGCCGACCGACCCCGGCGTGGAACACGATGATTCGGAACCCGATCCCTGGTACACCCAACTGTGGGGTTCCATCGCCACCCCCGGCGACGAAGACGGCGACACCGACGGGGCCGGTGAGCCGGGGCAGGACGGTGGCCGTAACGGGGAGTCCGGTAATCTCCCGATTGACCCGGACCAGCCGGAGGCACCTGCCCAGGAGGGTGACCCGGACCTGCAGCGCGAACTGCAGGAACAGCAGCAGCAACAACAGCAGGGAGCACAGTAGTGTCTGAGAGCACCGGCAGCACCGTGAGTGACGCCGACTACGAGACCATGTCCCGCCAGCTCGGACGCAAAATCCGTGGTGCGATCGAGGTCTCCTACCGCACCCCGGACGGGGCGCCGGCCGTGGTCAAGACCGCCCCGCGCCTGCCGGACGGCACGCCGTTCCCCACGCTGTACTACCTCACCGATCCGCGGTTGACCGCGGAAGCGTCCCGCCTGGAGGTGGCCGGGGTGATGCGCACGATGCAGGCGCGCCTGAGGGAGGACGCCGACCTCGCCGCCGACTACCAGGCGGCGCACGAGCATTATCTCGCCGAGCGTAACGCCATCGAATCACTGGGAACGGACTTCTCCGGCGGCGGTATGCCCGACCGGGTGAAATGCCTGCACGTGCTGATCGCCTACGCGCTGGCCGAGGGGCCCTCGCGCGTCCGCCTGGGTACGGAGGCGGTGGCGCTGGCTGCAGCACACACCCCGAAGCTCTCCGGCACCGCCATCCCCGCCGATTGGCCCACTCCGGAAGATCTCGGTACATCCATCGAGGCTGCGTTCGACGAGCACGTCGACGAAATGACCTACGACCGTTCTGACGAGGAGGACCAGTGACCGGCACCTACGCCGCCATCGACTGCGGTACGAACTCCATCCGCCTGCTGATCAGCGAGGTCCTTGACGACGGGACGTTGCGGGAGATCAACCGCGACAACATCATCGTCCGTCTCGGCCAGGGCGTGGACGCCACCGGACGCTTCGCCGACGCTGCGCTCGACCGCGTCGACGAGGCGCTGGGCATCTACGCCGACCGCATGATCATGAACGGTGTCACCGACGTGATGATGGGGGCGACGTCCGCCACCCGCGACGCAGAGAACCGTGAGGACTTCTTCGCCATCACCCGACGCCATCTGGGCCGCGTGGCCCCGGGCGTGCAGGCCGAGGTCGTCACCGGTATCCGGGAGGCGCAGCTGTCCTTCGCCGGGGCGGTCGCCGACATGGAGTCGACCGACGGGCACATCTGCGTGATCGACCTGGGCGGAGGATCCACCGAGTTCGTTGTCGACGCCTACGGGGAGGGCAGTGGGCAGGCGTACTCAGCGGACATGGGCTGCGTGCGGCTCACCGAACGCTACCTGCACACCGTGCCGCCCACCGACGAGGAGATCGCCGAAGCCCGGGGTTACGTCGATGGTCTGATGGCCACCGTGGAGGAGAACGTGGACCTCGACAGTGTCACCCGCGTCGTGGGTGTCGCAGGCACCGTGACGACCGTGGCGGCAATCCAGAAGGGGCTCACCGAGTACAACCCGGAGAAGACCCACATGTCCGAGATCGACCTGGCGGACTTCCGGTCCACGGCCCGCTCTCTGCTGGGCGAGACGGTGGAGCAGCGCCGGGAGCACCCGGCGATGCACCCGGGGCGCGCCGACGTGATCGGTGGTGGTGCGATCGTGATCGACGCCTTCGCCTCCCGGTTCCTGGACAAGGGGCTGACGTCGATCACCGTCAGTGAGAAAGATATCCTGGACGGTATCCTGGCTGAGGTCATCGAGCGCAACAGCTAGACGACCCAGGCAGTACGCCCCTATAGCCCAATTGGCAGAGGCAGCGGACTTAAAATCCGCGCAGTGTCGGTTCGAGTCCGACTGGGGGCACTCTTTGTCCGGGCGTGCCGCCGGCCTACTCGGTGGCCGCGACCTCGCCACCCCGCGACCCGGCGGCGGTCTCGCGCAGGTTCGGGATCACCGCGGCGAACTGGCCGAGCAGCTTGGTCAGGTCCTGGCCCTCGCCGACCATGGTGAGGTTCGCTCCGGTGAGTCCCTCCGCCATGGCGGAGAAGATCTCCGGAAGCTGATCGACAACCTGCTTGTCCAGGATCACCCCGTTGTGGGAGGCGACAGCCTCCGCCTCGGTGCGCAGGGCCGCCGCCTTCGCCTCGGCGTTGATCCGGGTACGCTCGGCCTCCGCCTCGGCGGGCTTGATGACCTCAGAGACCAGCTCCTGTTCACGCAGCGTGGCCTGCGACTCTGCCAGACGGGCCTGCTCCTCGGCGACCTCACGGTCGGTCTCGGCACGGCGACGGGCCAGGGCGGCCTGTGCAGCGATGACCTGCTCCTGGGCCTCAGCCTCAGCACGTGGGCCCGCGGCATTGGCCTCGGCCTTGGCGGCGGCGATCTCCTTGGTGTTCTCCGCGACCTTGGTGTCCGTCTCCCGCTGGAAGTCGGACTTGCGACGCTCGGACTTCTGCTGCTCCTCAGCGATCTCGGCGTCGCGCTGGGCCTCGGCGACAGCACGCTCACGCTGGACGCGGGCGAGTTCCGGGGCGGACAGCGCCTGGATGTAGCCGTTCGGGTCGCTGATCGAGTTGATCTGGAAGCTGTCTATCTGCCAGCCGAACCGCAGCATGCGTGGCTCGGCGTTGGAGAGCACCTGGCTGGCCAGCGCCGTGCGGTCGGAGATCATCTCCTCGACGGTGAGCTGGCCGATCATCGCGCGGGTCTCGCCGGAGAAGATGTCCTGGGCGGTGGATACGATCTGGCCGGTGTCGACGCCCAGGAACCTGTTCGCCGCCTCGACCACACTGTTCTTGTCCGCGGTCACGGAGAACACCACCGAGGCCTCGACATCGACGTCCACGTTCTGCTTCGACTGGGCACGCACCGCGATGTTCACGGTATTCGCGCCGATATGGAAGCGCTGTACCCGGTGCAGCACCGGGACGGACCAGGCACCGCCACCGATGACGACACGGTAGGGGTTGTCGGGTTTACGCGCGATCATGCCACCCGTGATCAGGAGGGCTTCGGTCGGCTTCGGGACATCGTAGAGCATTCGTTCTTCTTTCTGTCGCAACGGGGAACGGGCAGGAGAACACTTAGTACACCCTGAGCATATCGCAGAGGCTGTGCCTTTCTCAGGGCGGTCGCGGAACGAGCGGGCGCGTCCGGTGAGCCCGCTGCAGTAGTGCTCTGCTCAGGGTGTTTAAGCTCGACGATTGTGTCCACCGTCGCGATTGTCCTGATACTCGCTGTTCTTGCCGGAGCCGTGCTCCAGCGCATCACCGGCATGGGCGTCGGACTGGTGGCTGGACCCGTACTGTCCGTGGCGCTCGGTCCGGCAGCCGGTGTCACCGTCGTCAACGGCCTGTCCACCGTCAACGCGGTGAACAACGCCTGGGCGGTGCGGGCGAAAACCGACTGGCGACGCTTCTGCTTCCTCGCCGGTGGACTGGTGCTGGGATCACTGCCGGCAGTATTCGTCGTGTTGGTGATCGACGGCCCCTGGCTGCTGGTCACCGTCGGCGTGCTGGTCCTCGCGGCGCTCGGGGTCACGCTGTTCCAGCCGGACAAAGCGAGACTGTCGGAACGGTCCGTCGTCCCCATGGTGCTGGCCGGAGCCGCGGGTGGGTTCATGAGCACCGTTGCCGGCATCGCCGCGCCTGCGTTCACCGTGTACGCGCGGTTGACCGGCTGGGACTACCGCGACTTCGTGGCGACTCTGCACCCGGTGATCGTGATCGCCAACCTGCTGTCTTTCGTGCTCAAGATTGTCATCTTCGGTGGCGTCGATGTCGGCGGACTGCCCGTCTGGTTGTGGATCATCGCCGTCGCTGCGATCTTCGTCGGAGCCTGGTTCGGTGACCGGTTGTACGACAGGATTTCCAGTGAAGGCACCCGCAAACTCGCGACACTGCTGGCTTTCGCTGGTGCAGTGACACTGGTCATCAATGGTGTCGTAGCCATGCTCTGAGCAGCGCTGAGTGTTGACCGATTGCAGGTGCTGTGCCGCCGTGGTAGGCATGAGGCGTCCACACGGGTGCCCCACGAGGGGCTGAGACCGGACTGCGATCGTCCGGGACCGTCGAACCTGATCCGGTTGATACCGGCGTAGGAAGTGAGGAGCGTAGCTGTGTCTACTCCGTCTGCCCCGTCCCCCCCTGTCCAGCAGCACCCCGCGCACCGTTGCGGATGGATCGAAGACCACGGTATCCGGGTCCCGGTCACCGAGATCCACCAGGAGAACTCCCCGGACGGCAGCCCCAACCCGCCACTGCAGGTGTACCGGACCGCCGGGCCGGGCAGCGTTCCGGAAGAGGGCCTGGACCCCTGGCGTGATGAATGGATCCGAGCACGCGGCGACACCCGGGTCCAGCGAATCCGTGAACGACAGTTGATCGACGACGGCCGGGCCGCCGTGCGCCGCGGCGCACCGTCCCAGCAATGGCAGGGACGACGTCCCGAACCCCGTTGTGCGGCACCGGGCCGCACGGTGACGCAGATGCACTACGCACGTCGGGGTGTCGTCACCCCGGAAATGCGGTTCGTCGCCCTGCGGGAGAACTGCGACGTGGAACTGGTGCGCAGCGAAGTCGCCGCCGGTCGCGCGATCATCCCGCTCAACATCAACCACCCGGAAGCCGAACCGATGATCATCGGTCGGGCGTTCCTGGTGAAGATCAACGCCAATATCGGCAACTCAGCGGTGACCAGCTCAATCAGCGAGGAAGTGTCGAAGCTGGAATGGGCCGCCACCTGGGGTGCCGACACCGTGATGGACCTCTCCACCGGCAACGACATTCACACCACCCGGGAGTGGATCATCCGGAACTCGCCGATCCCCATCGGCACCGTCCCGATCTACCAGGCACTGGAGAAGGTCGACGGCAACGCAGAGGCACTGACCTGGGACATTTACCGTGACACGGTGGTCGAACAGTGCGAGCAGGGCGTGGACTACATGACCGTGCACGCCGGCGTGCTGCTGCGCTACATCCCGCTGACCGCCGAGCGTGTCACCGGGATGGTGTCACGCGGCGGATCGATTATGGCGGGTTGGTGCCTGGCACACCACGAGGAGAATTTCCTCTACACGCACTTCGATGAGCTCTGCGAGATCTTTGCGGCCTATGACGTCGCCTTCTCCCTCGGCGACGGTCTGCGCCCGGGGTCGATCGCGGATGCGAACGATGCCGCACAGTTCGCCGAACTCGACACCCTCGCCGAACTGACACGCAGGGCCTGGGAGCACGATGTCCAGGTCATGGTGGAAGGTCCCGGGCACATCCCGTTGCACAAGGTTCGCGAGAACGTCGAACGTCAGCAGGAGTTGTGCGACGGGGCGCCGTTCTACACACTCGGGCCGCTGGTCACCGACATTGCGCCGGGGTACGACCACATCACCTCGGCCATCGGGGCGACCGAGATCGCCCGCTACGGCACCGCCATGCTCTGTTACGTGACTCCCAAAGAGCATCTCGGTCTGCCGAACCGGGACGACGTGAAGACCGGTGTCATCACCTACAAGATCGCCGCACACGCCGCCGACGTGGCCAAAGGGCATCCGGGTGCCACCGCACGCGACGATGCCCTGTCCACGGCCCGGTTCGAGTTCCGGTGGCGGGACCAGTTCGCCCTCGGACTGGACCCGGTGACCGCACAGGACTTCCATGACGAGACGTTGCCCGCCGAACCGGCAAAGACGGCGCACTTCTGCTCGATGTGCGGACCGAAATTCTGTTCCATGCGCATCTCACAGGATATCCGTGACACCTACGGCACTGCGGAGGCCCAGGCGGCGATTGCCGGGATGCAGCGCAAGAGCAAAGAATTCCTCGCCACCGGCGCGCAGGTATACCTCCCGCACCCCACGGTGGGCGATCAGAGCTGACTGCGCAGCTGCTGCAGGGCCCGGTGCGTCGCGGAGTCCTCCGCTGCGGTCCAGATCACCAGCTGCTGTTCCGGGTCGTCGGCTTTGACCAGTGTGTCCCAGTCCAGGACAAGCTCGCCGACGTCGGGGTGGACCAGGGTTTTCGTGCCCGTCGTCAGACTCGCCACCGTTCGCGCCGCCCACCAGGAGGCGAACTGCGGGTCGCCCACGGAGAGTTCCCCGACCAGGCTGGCAAGACGGGCATCGTCCGGATACTTTGCGGCCTCCATGCGCAACTGGGCGACAGCGGTACGGGCCACCGTCTCCCAGTCCTGGTACAGAGAGCGCATCCGAGCATCCGTGAACAAGAGCCGGACATAATTCCGACGGGACTCCGGTACCTCGGCGAAGTCGATCATCATCGCCGCGGCCAGGGCATTCCACCCGAGGACGTCCATTCTGCGCCCCATGACGATCGCCGGGATCGTCTCGAGGTCGTCCAGGAGCCGCCGTAACTGCGGCAGAACCTTCTGGCGGGCACGACGAGGCGTCCGGACCTCCTGTTTTCCTGACAGACTCACGAGATAGGACCGCTGGTCCTCGTCGAGCTGCAGGACATCCGCCAGGACGGTCAGGACCGGTGCGGACACCCGTATGCGTCCCTGTTCGACACGCGTGTAGTAGTCGGTGCTGATGTTGGCCAGCGCGGCCACCTCTTCCCGGCGCAACCCCGGAACCCGCCGCGGCCCCGGGGTTTCTGCGGCACCCGCCTGGCGCGGTGACAGTTCGCTGCGCCGTGCCTTGAGGAAGGTCCCGAGTTCGCTCATCCTGGTGTCGCCACTCATAGATGTCAGTATTCCAGTGGTGGACAAGGGTTGTGAGGGGGAGGGATTTGTCCCAGGATGTTTTTCTCCGCTGTGAGGGCCGGGGTGCGGGACGATCATGGTGTGCAGTCAACAGATGAAGGAGATGACGATGCGTGCACTGATCGCGGGACGGGGCCCGGAGTGGATCCTCGACGATGTCGATGTGCCGACCCCTGGTCCGGATGACGTCCTGATCCGTAACCACGCGGCCGGGACGAATAATGCTGACCTGCCCATGCTGGCCGAAGCGGACCCGACAACCGGAGGGCACGGCAGAGAATTCATCGCGGGTTTCGAGTACGCCGGCGAGATCGTCGCCGTCGGAGAGAACGCAGGGCGCTGGGCTGTCGGGGACTTTGTTATGGGATCGATACCGGCGTCATTCGCGGAATACGTCGTTGTCGACCACCGGTTCGTCCTGCCCCGTCCGGACGGCCTCTCCTCAGAGAGCGCCTGTGCGCTCCCCACCGGGCTGCTGACTGAGCACGGTGCGCTTACTGTGGCAGGCTTCACGGCAGGCCAGAACGTGCTGATCACGGGAGCCACCAGCGGCATCGGGATGATCGGGGTACAGATGGCGAAGGCGCTCGGAGCGTCCTCCGTCATCGCGACGACCAGGACTCCTGCTGCACGCCAGCGGCTCGCAGCGTTGGGTGCCGACACCGTCGTCGTCACTGACGAGGAGAATCTCACCGACGCGGTCCTCGACGCCACGAACGGGCGCGGGGTGGACGTGGTGCTCGACCACGTCGCCGGGCAGACGTTCGCCGACTGCCTGCCCGCCACCGCAGAGGACGGTCACGTGGTGAATGTTGGGCGCCTCGCCGGTGCTGCGTCGACTATTGACCTGGACGCGCTGTCCTACCGGCACCTCACGGTTCATGGTGTGTCCTTCGGATTCACCCGGGACACGGAGATGGCCGGCATCATCGCCGGGCTCCTGCCGGATGTCCTGCCCGCCGTTGCCCGTGGTGAGGTCCGCCCCGTTATCGATACGACGGTGGATATCACCGATCCTGTGCATCTTGTCGACCGACTTCGCTCCGGCGACGCCAAGGGAAAGACCGTTGTGACCATCACTCAAGGAGGACAAGAATGACCGACACATATGAACCGACGTTTCCGATGGGCGGGCCCAATACCGCCTACGCAGAGAACTTCGTGGGGCAGAGCTTCCTGACCATGCTCACCACCGCTGACGGCGACGGCGTCACGGTCGGGAATGTGACTTTCGAACCGGGATGCCGGAACAACTGGCACATCCATCACGCGTCGTCCGGCGGTGGCCAGATCCTGCTGTGCACCGATGGCAGCGGCTGGTACCAGGCGGAGGGGGAGAAGCCGGTGAGCATGGCCCCGGGCAGCGTGGTGAGCATCCCTGCCGGGGTGAAGCACTGGCACGGCGCGAAAGCGGATTCCTGGTTCACCCACCTCGCCATTGAGGTACCGGGTGAGGAGACCCGCAACGAGTGGCTTGAACCGGTCACTGACGAGCACTACAGCACACTGGCGTAGGAGGACGAACACATGACGTACAACGAGACCCGCACCCTGTCCAACGATGTGACGATCCCGACGTTGGGACTCGGTACCTGGTTCATCGACGATGACAAAGCCGCTCAGGCCGTCCGGGACGCTGTGAAGGCCGGCTACCGCAACATCGACACCGCCCAGGCCTACGGCAATGAGCGCGGCGTCGGCGAAGGGGTCCGCACCAGTAGCGTGGCACGTGGGGACCTGTTCGTCTCCACGAAACTCGCCGCCGAGATCAAAGACTACGACGGTGCCGTTGCTGCGATCGACGGCTCCCTGGAAACCATGGGGCTGGACTACCTCGACCTGATGCTGATCCACAGTCCGCAACCCTGGGACGATTTCCGGGGCGGTGACTACGCTGACGGCAACCGTGAAGCGTGGCGCGCACTGGAAGAGGCCTACCAGGCAGGCAAGTTACGCTCCATCGGGGTCTCCAACTTCCTAGAGAACGACCTGGACAACATCCTCGAGCATGGCTCGGTGGCGCCCCACGTCAACCAGATTCTTGTCCATGCCGGAAATACTCCGAGCGACCTGATCGACTACTGCGCATCGAAGAACATCGTGGTCGAGGCTTATTCGCCGATCGCGCACGGTGAGATCCTCGACAACGAGGGAGTCGCGTCGATCGCTGAGAAGTACGGAGTGAGCGTGCCACAGTTGTGCATCCGCTACACCCTTCAGCTGGGCGCGGTGTCCCTGCCGAAGACCGCGAACCCCGAGCACATGCGCTCCAACGCTGAGGTCGAGTTCGAGATCTCCGCAGAGGACATGGAGGCCTTGCGGAACCTTGATGAGAAGGATTACGGCGAGTCCAGCGCATTCCCCGTCTACAGCGGGAAATAGCGGACGTACCGAAGAAGGAGGCTAACGCAATGGCAGACAGAGTAACGGCAGGCAGGGACGTCCTGGGAGAGTTCGCGCCGATGTTCGCCGAACTCAACGATGACGTCCTGTTCGGGCAGGTCTGGAGCCGCGAGGAACAGCTCTCCACACGCGATCGAAGCCTGGTCACCGTGACGGCGGTCATGGCCAGCGGAGTGCTGGACAGTTCCCTGCAGGCACACATTGAACGAGCCAGGGCAAACGGGGTGACGGCCGAGGAGATGGCGGAAATCTTGACCCATGCGGCGTTCTACGCCGGATGGCCGAAGGCCTGGGCGGCGTTCCGTATGGCCAAGGAGGTCTATGGGGAGGACCCACGGGCCTAAGCTCTACACCATGGCACTTCAACGCATGGACCATGTCACTATCGTCGTCCGGGATCTCGGTGCGGCAGTCGACTTCTTCCGGGAGCTCGGGATGGAGGTCGACGGGAGAACCCAGGTTCACGGTGAGTGGGTGGACCGGATCTGCGGCATTGACGGGGTGACCGCAGACATCGCGATGCTGCACACTCCCGACGGTCACGGGCGTATCGAGTTGACGAGGTATCTGAGCCCGGAACCCGATCCTGCGGCGCGGGCACCGGAGCCGGTGGAGGCGCCGGGACTGCGTCAGATCATGTTCGCCGTTGACGACGTGGATGACACCGTACATCGGCTCGTCGAGCACGGTGCCGAGATTGTCGGCGACATCGTCCAGTACAAGGATGCGTATCGACTGTGTTACCTCCGGGGGCCGGAGGGAATCATCGTCGCGCTGGCGGAGGAAGTTCGCTAAGACGCGTATCCTGGGGTGCGCAAGGTATCCGACACGTGGACCAGAGACAAGGGAAGTGGAGGTTACGATGAGTGACGACAAGAAGCGCGACGACCGCGACGACGTCGACCCGGACCTGAAGAAGGTCGCGGACGACGAGTCGGAACGTCCCGGTTCCGGCAAGGAAAGCGCGGAAGCCGCCGAGCGCCGTGTGGACCAGTGGGAGGAAGAATCCTTCCCGGGCAGCGATCCGCCCGCCCACTACTGACATATCTTTCAGAGTCCCCGCCACCCCGTCCTCGCGGACGAGGTGGCGGGGACTCTGGCACGATAGGGGGATATGTCCCTCAATGATCAGCAACGTCGCCAGACGGCATCAGAATTTGCTATGAACGTGACCCGCTCCGGGTTGAGCCGGGACCAGGTCAGGGAGCGTGCAGCATTGCCGCTAGAACGCTTCAGCGCAGCGTTGGGTGTCACTCCGGACGCTCACCCTGCAGATGTGTGGCAGGTGAGGGACACTCTCGAGCAGGTGGTGCGTGAGGCGGGAGTCACCCCGGTGCCTCATACAGTGCTCACCGAGGAGATGCGGGGCGCTGCCGCGGTGTGGTTCGGGGTAGGGGAACGACCGTGAGATGCCCAGGTCGACGGTCGGTGCGGGGGTAGTGCCCCAGGGGGTATGGAATACCGCGGTGTTACGCCTTGTTCTCTGACACATGCGTGCCATGACTTACCCGGAATACGGAAATCCTGACATTCTGCAGCTCACTGATGTGCCGGCGCCCAAAGTAGGCCCCGGGGGCATCCTGATCCGGGTCGAACGCGCCGCCGTGAACCCCGTCGACTGGAAAGTGATGGCCGGTGGTCTTGATCCCATGCTGGAGGCCGTCTTCCCCGTCATTCCTGGGTGGGACGTCGCCGGCACCGTTGAAGCGACCGGTCCGGACACCCCTGAGTTTTCGGTGGGAGACCGGGTTGCAGCCTATGCCCGTAAAGAGGTCGTCCACGGTGGAACCTACGCAGAGTATGTCTCCGTCCCCGCAGAATCGGCAGCTGTCATCCCTGCAGACGTGGACATCGACACCGCCGCCAGTCTTCCACTGGTGGGAGGCACCGCACTCCGCGCCCTCGAGACCGTGCAATTGTCACCTGATGACACACTGCTGATCCACGGAGCGTCCGGCGGGGTTGGTCATATCGCGGCCCAACTCGCCGTTGACTACGGGACCACGGTGATCGGTACGGCATCGCCGAAGAACCATGATCGGCTCCGTGAGATGGGCGTGACGCCGGTCGCCTACGGGGACGGACTCGAAGACCGGGTACGCGAGATCGCGCCGGGTGGTATCACCGCCGTCGTCGATTTCGTCGGCGGTGTGCTGGACCAGAGTCTCGCGCTCCTAGGGGAGGAACGTGGCAACCGTCTGGTCTCCATCGCCGACAGCGAGGTTGAGGAGCACGGTGGGCGCTGGGTGTGGGTGCGCCCGGACGGCGGGCGCCTGCACTATCTCCTGGAGAAAGTCTCAGAGGGAGCCGTCTCGGTGCACATTGACCGGACATTCGCACTGGAGGACGCCGCCGAGGCACTGGAGGTGTCGAAGTCGGGGGAGGCCAATGGCAAACTCGTCATCGACGTGACTCGCTGACAGGAGGGCTGTCGTCGACCGTCAGGTCTCTGTGGTCTGAGCAGCATCTTGGGCAACTCCGGTATCGCCGGCAGCGTCCGGAGGCCCGCCCATGCCACCGCCTCCCATGCCCATTCCGGTACTGGGTTCGGGAACATCTTCGGAGAGTGACTCCAGGGTGGACCGGATCGACTCCGCGAGTGCCGTTGCACCGGTGTCTCCGGCGGCCTCTGCACGGGTGGTGAGCTCATCGAGAGTGTTGGCGGCGTATCCGCTGGCGATCAGCTGGTCGTAAAACTCGGTGTAGGCGCTCTCGTACATGGCATAGAACTCGTTGTTGTCGAGGAACCGTTCCTTGAGGATGCTGCTGTCACTTCCACCGCCGGGACCACCTTCCTGGCTGTCACCGCGGTTCGGCATCTGCGGCATATTCTGGCCGCCGCCGGTGTCACCGGTGCCATCAGATGTACCGCCGTCAGGCATCTGTCTGCCCTGCGGCATCTCGCCACCCTGAGGCATCTGGGGCATTCCGTCGGTAGTGCCTTCATCACCTTGGGTGGCATCGTCGCCGGTGCCCTCCGCTGTGTCGCCGCCCACTCCTCCCATGCCGCCCATCATTCCTGACAGGGCCATGTTCAGGTCCCACGACAGGATCGTGAACTTCTTTTCGGTGGTGTCGTACCAGAGGTAGTAGTTGTTCCCGGGGCCGTCCATCGCATCATTGTTCGACAGGATCTCCTGCATGGCGAGATACTCCGCGAAAGACTCGGTGTCGATGTAATCGTCCAGTTCCTCGGCAAACTCCTCGTCGGAGGACTGGTTGAGGAACTTCATCAGGGTCATCACCGGTTGCAGGTCATAACCACCTTCGCTGTTGAGCTGGTTGAAGGACTCCTCGTAGTCCGTCGGGTCGTCACCGATGTAATCGAGGGACCCGCCGGCCCGTGCCTTGTACAGCACACCGTCACCGAGTTCATCGGCCCATGCAGCATCCGGGGTATCGACGACCAGACGCGAGGCGGACTCTTCACCGTTCACGGACACCGAGGAGAAGCTGTAGTCCTGGGTGGTCTGTCCGCTCTCCGCCGTCATCTCAAGGGCGAGCGCCTCGTTGAGGGCCACGTCTGAACCACTGGCGGCGGGACGCAAGGCGATCTCGGTCATTCCCTGGTAGGCCCGACCTTCCGCGTACTCGTCGAAGCTGATCAGCCAGGGTAGCTCCTCGGGAGCGTCCTCGGAGAGCTGGGTCATCATGCCGCCCATGCCGCCCATGCCTTCGGGCATCTCCATGCCCTCTGGAGCCTCGGGCATCTGGCCCTCCTCACCTTCCCGCCCGTCACCGGGCCCCATGCCGTTGCCGCTCAGCGACGACAGCGTGGAGTTGCCCTTGAGCCGGAGCGCCACATCCTCGATCAGGGTGCCGTCGATGGTGATGTCGGCACTGATGAAGTCCTTCTCACCCTCCTTCTGGAAGGTCGAGATCATGTCGTCGTACTCGGCCTGGTTGACGGTGATCTCAATGGTGTGGTCGCCGTCGTCGAAGAGGTCGGACTCGCCCTCGATGTTGTTGGTGATCACGGTCTCCGAGACCAGGCTGGAGGTGATGTAGGGACGCACCATGCTGGCTCCGAACACGAGGGCGATGGCCACGCACACCGCCACCGCTGCGACGAGCAGCTTCCAGTGGTGCCGCAGTCGCACCGGCAGGCGGTGACGCAGCGGCGTCCGTTGCGTGTTGGTGGGCTGGGTCATGTCACATGTCCGTCTGGTCGTACCCGGTCAGGACGGTGGCCTTCTGACCTGCGTTGACGACCCGTAGCTCGTTGATGAGGTCGGACGCCTTGACGTTCTTCTTGAGTTTGGCGGTGTAGCTGTACTCCACCAGCGAACCACCGCGTACGCTTTCGGTGCTGATCAGCTCGTACTCGGTGGTGTTGCGGATCAGGATGTCATCGATCATCGGGGCGTAGTCGTCGCCGTCGGCCGGGACCTGCAGCTTGACCACCTGACGCTGGACGTCCAGGGCGAACCAGTTGAACCGGTGCATGACCAGGATGACCGCGCAGATCACGACGGTGGCCAGGATCGCCAGTGTGTAGAAGCGGGTGCCGCAGGCCATGCCGATGCCCATCACCAGGAAGATGAATCCCACGTCGCGGGTCTCCTTGATGGCGTTGCGGAAGCGGACCACGGACAAGGCGCCCACGAGGGCGAAGGCCCGGGCCACGTTCGAGCCGACCACCAGCATGATCAGGGAGATCAGCATGCCGAGGATGATCAGGGTCTGCACGTAGCCCTGGCTGTAGCTGATGTTCTTGTGGGTGTTGCGGTAGACCCAGGCGACGACGAGACTGCAGACAAACGAGAGGGTGAGGGACAGGAGCACGTCAGCGACGCTGAAGGTGCCGGAGAGGTCGGTGAGACCGAAATCGAGATCCATGGAAGAGGTTCTTTCTCAGTTGGAGCGGACGAGGGCGGAGGGGTTGACGTGCTCGTCCTCCGGTGCGTGAAACAGTGACCGGGGCGCCAGGCCGTGGGCCTCGACGCTCTGGCAGTACTTCGAGATCCGTTGGACCTGCATGTCGTGCCGGGCGGCCATGTCGGTCACCCAGTACGGGGCACGCTCGTTGACCTTGACCTCCATGACCGCCAGGTCGGGTCGGATGATGTAGCGGCTCTCGGACTCCGAGCGCAGGTCGAAGTCGCGGTCACGTCCGCGGACACGGTGGTCGAGGGTGACCCGCAGGCCGAGGTCCGCCTCCGTCCCGATGTACGGCTCACGCCGGTACCCCGTCATCGCCGTCGGACGAAGGTCGAGTCTGATCACCAGGTCGAGGACCTCGTCAATGAAACTCTGGTCGGCACCCGGGTACTCGACCCGCAGGCGGCGGTCGCACAGGTCCAGTGCCAGGTGGTAGGGGAGCATGACCCGCCGCTTCTGGGTGACCCGGTTGACCCGTTGCTTGATTTCCACCGAGACCATCGAGTCGGCGGACACGGATTCGTCGGCACCGCCGGTCTCGCCGTAGCGACGAATCCGCAGCTTGCGTCGGAACTTCAGCCCCTCGATCTTCTCGTAGTAGAAGCGCAGCTTGTCGGTGTCGTAGTAGACGCTCCACACTCCGTACCCGTCAGGGCCTGCGTGTGGGTCGCGTTCCATACGTTCGGTCAGTTCGCCGCGGATCGCCGGGATCTGCTCTGCAGGTACCAGGTACTTCAACTCGTAGCGGTTGAAGGCATGGAGTTTTCCCGGCGCACGCAGCTGGTGGCTGACGTTGTTCGGTCGATTGGTCATGAGACCATTGTTTCGGGACCGGCCAGGGTCCGAATCCCGCAGACATGGGATCTTCACGTACCGCAGTCGTGGTACGTCGTGCGTGCCCCCGCCCCCTGTCTACGGAAATTTTTTCCTAGACCAGTACGGCGATGGTCGCGTTGACCAGTGTCAGCAGACCTGCCGACCAGAAGAGCGCCGGAGGGACGGCGCCCTCCCGCTTCTGTCGTGCGGCGCCAATGCCGAGCACGGCACCGATGGCGATGAGGACGATGAGTTTGATGCCGATCTTCATGTAGTTCAGGTCGCCGTCGAGACCCCACGGCGCAGCGAGGGCAAGTCCGGAGACGAGAGCCACGGTGAGCCCGATGTGCATGGTGGAGGTGATGCGGATCCGCCGGGCGAGGGCTTCGACGGCCCAGGAGCCGAAGAGGAGGGCGAAGCCGACGAGGTGAAGCACGATGACAATGTCGCGCAGAAGTTCCATGGATAGTCAGTCCTGTCAGTCGGTCGAAGTGGATCAGACACCGACGGAACACTGCATGTCAGCATGGTGAAAGTGGCGGCCCGCCGGGCATACTCAGACTAACAGCGCACCTATCGTGAACGTAATTTACCTGTACAGGTCGCGGAGCAGGCATACCTCGGACAGGTGGTGGATCATTTCACGGTGAATATGCAGGACCAGGCGTGCCAACGGATCGTCGGAGAAAAGTCCCTCCGACGATCCGCAAGGTCGGGAGAGCCCGTCCTCACCGAGGGACGCCACTCCGGCCTTCCACACCCGGTACTGCTCATCGAGCTGGGCCAGAGCGTCCTGTGCCGTGGCGGCGTAGGTGAAGGAGTCGTAGTCGACGGGCGGAGCGCCGAAGTGGGAGGCGTTGCGCATACCGAGGACACCGACAATGACATGTCCGAGCCGCCAGGCGATCGTGGTCACCGGAGGTGGGGTCGGCTCGGGGAATGCGAAGTCGATGGTCATGGATCCTGCGCCTGCCTGCACCGGCGCAGTGCCGGTTCCCCGGGGCCGGATACTCCAGCAGCCGGCGACGGGCTCCCGGAAGTACTCGTCGTCGGTGAGGCCGTCGAGCCGTGCCCGGAGCTGGTGCGTCCAGTGCCAGTCCATCTGGTCGAGGAGCAGCGAGTTCCAGCTGTATGTGGTCATGTCGCCCATGATCCTCCGGTTCCCGGGAAGTTTCCACGACGAACTGTGATACTGGGGCAGTCAGGCACGGTTCGCAGAGACGACAACCAGGAGAGATGCCATGGGCAACAACGACAGCGAGCGCGAACTCAGCTCGTCGATCACTATCGACGCACCGGCCCGGGATGTCTGGTCGGTGATCACCGACGTCCGGAACCTTGCGGCGGCCAGCCCCGAACTCGTCACCATGGTGCCGATCCTGCCCGGCGGGCTTCGGGAGGGACAGAACTACATCGGGATCAACCGGCGGAAAGTGGTGGTGTGGCCGACGCGGAGTCGTATTCGCACCGTGTCTCCGGACCGGGAACTGTCCTGGGACACCGTGACCAGCGGGGCGAGGTGGGTGTACGAGCTCGAGGAAACCGACGGCAGGACCGAACTCACTCTCCGGCGGCCCGTTCCGGGAGCACTGACCGGCATCAGCAATCTTTTCGCCCGCTTTCTCCTTGGCGGAACAGACGGTCACGCTGATGAGCTCGACCGAGGAATACGGCAGACCCTGGATGTGCTCAAGCGGCGGATCGAGAAAAACTGACCTCAGATGTCGATGTCGAAGTCATCGGCCTCACTGAAGGAACGTCCCTCTGCCTGGTAGGCGGCCGCAGCACGCAAGCGCGCCAGATCCGCCTGGGTACCGGTTCTGCCACGTCGCCAGTAACCGAACACCTGGACCTGTTCTTTCGGCAGGCGCAACGTACGCAGGCAGTGGTGACGCACACCACGGATGTCTTCACGTTCACCAGCAGCCCAGAACACGGTCGAACCGTTCGCGGGTAGCGAGCCGACCACATCGGCGAGAGGCGTGGGCGAGGAACTGTCAACGAAACGGAGAGTCGCGCCGGGAAAGTCACCGGCATAGCGGTCGGCGGCTCCGGCGTCGGGAAGAGCCAAAGTGACGGTGTCCACCGGTACCGCTCTGGCGATCGCACTGGCGGCCGGGTACGCCGAGCCGTCGGCGAGAAGATGGATGCGTTGACCGTCGGCACGCCCGGATGGCGCGGGATGGGGGCGTGGGCCGGCGAAGGCGACGCGGTCACCGGGGACAAGATCGCGCAACCAGCACATCATCGGGGAGTCAGAGCCGTGCACCACGATGTCGATCGCCACCGTGGATGAACGCTGATCGAACTCTGCGATGGTGTACACGCGCCGGCACATATCGGGTTGGCCGGTAAGTGCACCGATGTCGTCGCCCGGATCGGGGATGGACAGCCGCACCGCCAGGTTGGGGTGTTCCCAGGCGGTCGTGTCGGTGATGTCGGCGACGTGGCCGGTGACCCGGGCCAGCCACGGGTAGCGGCGGCTCACTGAGGTGACGCTCAGCACCAGTTCACTGAGTCCCTTCTTGTGTTCTTTGCTGTTGAGGACGGATGTGACGTTCCGAACGTCCTGCGTGGTGCGGTCTGCAGCGTGGTTCATATGGTGCTCCTTCCGGAGTGTGGTGTCAGAGGTTGGCGAAGTAGGGGGTGAGCTGGTCGAGCAGCCAGGGGATGCTCAGCGCCGTCGGGGCACCCAGGGCGGTGGCTGCCGGCGAGTCCAGTTCGGCAGCGGTACGGTGTTCCACCGACGGCAGTGCCGACCAGCCTGCGATGTCGTCGGGACTGTCGGCGCGGACCCACAATGCCAGCAGATCCATGTCGAGCAGACTGATGTTCTCCGCGGACACCGAGATGCCACGGTTGGTTTCGGTGCCGGAGATGTCATCTGCGGCCAGGGTCATGCCCAGGTCGGTGAAGAACCGGTTCGCCGCGTCCTCGGGCGACGAGATCACGCTGAAACTGCCCTCGGCGTACGCGGCATAGGCGAAGGTCGCACCGTCCACCGCGGGGTGGTCCTCACTGACTTTGTGCATCAGGTCATCGACCCCGGAGATGACCTCCTCGGCACTGTCCGCGTCCCCGACGATGTCGCCTGCGGCCGTGGTGACCTCACGCCAGTCATCGACCTTTCCGGTACCGACCGTGGCGACCGTCGGGGCGATAGCGGAGAGGGCATCAAAGGTCTCCTGGTCAGGGACATAACCGGCGAAAATGACATCCGGATCCTTCGCAGCGATCTCCTCCACCCCGAAGGAGGAGATGGCGTCTGCACCGCCACCGGAATTCGTGATGGATTCCCCGGCGGCGTCGGTGGACCAGGGCACCCCGGCCTCGAAGAGGGTGCTGACGACCTCTGTGGCGACAGGATGTCCGAGGGAGGCGAAGGCATCCGTCCATGCCTGGCTGAAACTGATGGCACGTTCGGGTTGAACAGGAACCTCGGTGCTGCCATAGGCGTGCTCGACAAGCACCGACGCCTCCGCGGGCCGCGATGCTGTGCTGGTCGCGGTGCTGTCTGGTCGGTCGGATCCGCCGGTCCCTGTTGTACATGACGCCAACCCCGCTGCACACGCACATGCGATGGCGATCGAGACACTACGTCGTGTCCACCCCGGTGTTCTCACAATTCTTCTCCTGTAGCTAAGCCTGACCTTCTTTACGGTGGATAAGTGTACGGTCACTCACATGGCCTCGATTGACCGTATGACGCATGCTGTTGAACTGAGATCCCCGATCTTCTTCTGGACGGTATCCGGATCCGCGCAGGTTGTTGTGCGAACTGGAGCAGCTGGCGCAGACGGTGTTCTCCGAGTGGGTGGGGGCCAAGGAATCTGGATTGACCAGGGGGCCAGGGTGCGGGTCGATCGCGCGCCGGACGCGGTGGTCGTCGGCTTCCGGTGCAGTGACGCTGATGTCCTGCCGTTTTCGGTGAGCGGTACGGTGTCCACCGGCCCGGTCGGGGAACGGTGGCGGAGCAGTCTCGTGGACCAGTTCGCCTCGAGCCTCGGCTACCTGCGCGAGTCCCGTCCGTCGGCGACCATGACGGCGGGAATTGCTCGACCGCCGTTACCGACCTCAACGGGCGGGCGCGCCGCAGCGAATCTCATCCTGGATGCTCCGGAATCCTCCTGGACCGTGTCGTCCCTGGCGGATGCGGTCCACGTGTCTCCGGCGACCTTGAACCGGCAGTTCCGTAGGGAGACGTCTCTGTCTGTCGGGCAGTGGAGGGCAAGGGCACGGATCGCGACGGCGGAAGTGTTGCTGAAGGACGGTGACGGTAAGGACGGTAAGGACAGTGAGGTCACACTGGAGACTGCAGCCCACCGTGTCGGGTTGTCTTCGGCGTCTGCTCTGTCGCGGCTCTTCCGGCGCGCGGCGGGAATGACCGCCATGCAGGTGCGGTCGTCCGGGAGTCCGTGGCCCGCTGCCTCGCAGGTGCTCTGCGAGGGACGTGAGAGGTCCACCTGGCCACGGACCAACAGGATGCATGTCCTGGTCTGGGTCTACCAGGGTTCTGCCTGGGTTTCCGCAGGCGACAGGACCCTGGATCTGGAGGAAGGCGACCTGGTATGGCTCCCTGCGGGGATCCCGAACACCGTGCGCATGGGGAGCGGTAGTCTCGTTCTCCCGGTCGGGGCGCGAGTCGGGAAGGCGCGGCACACCGCAGGGCCGGTCCGTCTGCGTGCAGGGGATCTGGATGCAGACGCACTCCTCGGGGCGGCGGCACAGGAGTATGATCCGCTCTTCGCCCGACAGACAGCACTGGTGGACGGCCTTTTTTACACGTATCTGGCCAACGTGGGTGACGAAGATCTGCAGCACTCCCGTTTGATGACCCGTCTTCTGGAAGCGTTCCGACAGGAGCCGTCATCGGACCGAACAGCGGAGGAGTGGGCGGAGCATTTCGGATGTTCCCGGGCAGCGCTGCGGGGAGCGTTGGCGGCGGACGGCGTGGGGGACTTCCGGCAGTGGCGGACGTCGACACGGATGGGAATTGCCCGCCAACTTCTCTTTGCTGGAGTGCCGGTGACCAGGATCGCCCAGCATCTGGGATATTCCACCACCAGCTCCTTCAGCCACGTTTTCGCCCGGCATCACGGCGTCCCGCCGAGCAGGTACCGGGGCTATGTGTGAGGATCAGCTCTTTCGTGCATAGGTGATGACGGCCAACGGGCAGAAGACGACGAAGATAATCGCCGACCAGATCAGCGTCCAGGTCACCGAGTTCCCGAGGGGATAGTCGCTCAGCAGGCCGCGGGCGGCATCCATGGCATGGTTGACGGGATTGACATTCGCCCATGCCTGCAGCCATCCGGGCAGTGTGTCGATAGGTGCAGCCAGACTGGTGCCGAAAAGCAGCACGATGAAAGCGAAGAACACGAACATCATCAGGGTGTTCTCGTCCTTGAAGAGCACGCCGAGGAACACGGTCACCCAACTGATGCAGAAACCGAAGAAGATGGCCAGGGCAGCCGCGCCGAGTGCAGAGACCGCATCAGTGTGGACGCGGAATCCCATGAGGAACCCGATGGCGAAGAGAACCACCACCGCAATGACGTAACGGACGACATCGGCAAGAATGGAGCCGAGCAATGGTGTCGTCCTGCCGATCGGCAGACTGCGGAACCTGTCGAAGACGCCCTTCTTCATGTCGATGTTGAGCGCCATACCTGATGAGAGCATCCCGGACAATCCTGCCCCTGTCACGACGATTCCCGGGAAGACGTACTGGATATAGTCCCCGGAGGAGCCTGAGACCGCACCGCCGAAGAGGTACACGAACAGCACGAGAAAAATCACCGGTGTCATCACGCCGTTGGCCAGAAGTCCGGGATTGCGTGCGGTCTTGGCCAGGCTCCGCCTCATGAGCAGGAGGCTGTGCCGCCAGAATGCACCGGGCCTGGGGGAGGCCGGCGGGGTGATGGTGGTCGGGGTCGTGGCGGTCATCATGATCGTGCTCCTTGGGGCGCATCCTCGGTGAGGGAGTGGAAAACTTCGTCCAGGCTCGGCAACTGCAGGGAGAATTCGTTCAGGGTGATGTTCTCCTCGGCGAAGCGTCGGGTCATCTCCATCACCGACCGGTCATCGGCGACACGGACCCGTAGTTCGTGGGAGCTGACCCGCTCAACGGGTGCATGGGTGACCTGTTCCAGGATGGACGCGGCGCCGTCGAGAGTGCGTGGCTCGGCGGGGTGGACCCGGACGGTCTGGCCGCCGATCCTGCGTTTGAGTTCGGCCGGGGAACCGTGCGCGATGACCTGCCCATGGTCGATGACCGAGATCGCGTCGGCGAGGGCATCCGCTTCCTCGAGGTACTGGGTGGTCAACAGCACGGTGGCACCGTCGCGGACCATGCTGCGGATAATGTCCCAGAGGTCCGCACGTTTCCCCGGGTCCAGGCCGACCGAGGGTTCGTCGAGGAAAATGACGGCAGGATTCCCGACGAGGCTTGCGGCCAGGTCGAGCCGTCTGCGCATACCTCCCGAATAGGTGGATACCGCGCGGGACGCGGCGTTCGTCAGTCCGAAACGTTCCAGGAGTTCATCGGCTCTGGTTTTCGCCGTCGATGCGGGAAGGTCCAGTAGCCGGCCGAGAAGGGTGAGATTGCCGTGGCCGGTGAGTTCCTCGTCCAGGGTGGCGTACTGACCCGCCAACCCGATCAGCCGACGGACCTCGGCAGCCTCACGGACAACGTCGAACCCGCCGACGTGAGCAGAACCGGCGTCCGGAGAGATCAGTGTCGAAAGAACGCGGATTGCTGTTGATTTTCCTGCGCCGTTCGGTCCCAGGACGCCGAGAACGGTGCCTGGCGGAGCGCTGAGATCTACGCCGTCGAGGGCGGTCGTGGAGCCAAATTTCTTTACGAGACCTTCTGCCCGGAAAGCCTCGGTCATGTTTCGGATATTCATGACACATGATGATATCATCTGAAACAGAGACGGGTCAGACACGAGGAGGAACACATGGCTGGAGGACGTAGGGCCGAGCAGCAGGAACGCAACCGGCACCGCATCCTGTCCGCGGCTCGGGACGAGTTCTCGGACGTCGGGTACCGGAGTACGAAGATTGACGCCGTTGCCGGACGCGCGGAACTGACGAGGGGAGCGGTCTACTCGAATTTTGTCGGGAAACGCGCTCTCGGACTCGCCGTTGCTGTCGGTGTACTTTCCGAGACCGCCGATGCCGCTGACTGGGCAGGACGGCCCGCCCCCACACGACAGGACGCAGTGTCGTCACTGGCGCGGGGGTGGCTCGCTCGTCTGCCCGCCGGAGGAGCAACAGGGGACTCGGAGCTCGCTCATCTTGTCAGCGACCTCCACGCCGAGATCCGGAATGACCGTGATCTACGCGACGCCTATTCCCAGCTCCTGGCCCTGGACGCCATCATTCTCGGCCGGGCGTTGGAGACACTCGGGCAGGGAGAAACGGGCCGTCAGGTCAAGGTCGCCTCGTCGCTGTTGTCGCTGCTGCACTCGGCTGGCAACCTCAGCGCCATGGCCCCCGGATTCACCGACCCGTTCGATGTCGTGACCGGATGTACCTCACTTGCGGCGACGGATTTCTCTGATGCATGGACGCCTCCGCACGCATCCATCGTGCCACCCGTTCACGCCGAGGACCGCCCGTGGGAGCCTCCGACAGGAATGTATGACCTGATCACTGGCAGTGCTGTGGAGTCGTGGGCCACGGGTGGCGACACCATCATTGCGGTGCTCGGTCTGCGACAGGCCGCCGCGGTGGAACAGGCGCTACGGTCGGCAGATGGCGAGCACGTCACCCTGGTCTTGGTCACCGACGACCCTGGCGAACGTGCGCCACTCGCTGAGATGGCGCTCGCCGAACTTCTCGGCGTCCTGCGCCCTGTGGTGCCTTCCGATGCGCTCGCCGGACTGACCGTCATCCTGGATCGCGACGGTCGTTGTGCAGAGGCTGTCGGTCTCCGGGCCGCCACCGACGACACTCACGTGGCGCTTCGCATCGGCGGAGGTCGTATCACCGCTCGCGCGGAAGGCCCGGCAGCCTGTCACGCGCTGACCACCATGTCTGACCACATGTCCGACCACGGGATGAGTCGACCCGCCCGGTAGTTCAGTCCTGGGCACGATGACCGGGCGACCGGAACCGGGGATAGTGACCACCATGCACACCGCCTCAGTCATCTCGCTCGCCTGCCTGACGATCGTTGCCGCGGTGACTGTCTGGCGGATACGCAGGCACCCGCGGCGTCCGTCCAACGGGTTCTGGTTGCTCGCCACCGTCGGTGCACTCTGGTATGCGGTACTGGCACTGACGTCGGCACTGATGCCCGTGCACGCGGTGTCGGTTCCGGCATTGATCGGTACGGCACCCACGCTCATCCTCCCCGCACTGGTGATCATTGCCGGAGTCTCACTCATTGCCAATACCGGGGTGGTGGTACGTCGTGAAGGCGTGCGTCCGGCAACCCTGACGCCTGCCGTGATCGGAGTTGCCCTGCTGGGGACGGTGGGTCTCGCGACGACGGCGCTCTATATCGCGGCGGGCGACGTCACCGTATTGTCCTGGTCGGCGCGTGCGGCGGTGAATGTCGCCGTGCTGGCCCTGATTCCCGGCACCATGCTGATCGTCGAACTGGTCGCCTACACCGTGTACGCGGTGGTCTACCGGTGGCTCCCGCATCGCGACGAAGCGAATGTCATTGTCGTCCTCGGCTGCGGACTCGTCGACGGCGCGGTATCGCCGCTGCTGGCTGCACGGGTGGATACGGCGATCGCCGAGTACACCGCTCGGGAGGATGCAGGAACAGCTCCTCTGCTGGTCATGTCCGGCGGACAGGGGGCGGACGAGACGCGTACAGAAGCGGAGGCCATGGCGGAGTACGCGCGGGAACGAGGGGTGCCCGACGACAGGATCCTCATGGAGATGCAGTCCACCAACACCGAGGAGAACCTGTTGTTCACCGAAGAGCTGCTGGAGGACGCGGGGTTCGCCGACCCGTCCCTGCTCATCGTGACCAGTAATTTCCACGTCCTGCGGTCGGTGTCGCTCTCGCGCCAACTACGCCTGCGGGTAGGCGCACTGGGGTCGCCGACGCCGTCGTACTACCTGCCCTCGGCGTTCCTCCGGGAGTTCGCCGCACTTGTGGTCCACTACCGGTGGGCGAACGTCCTCGTCTGGCTCATGCTTACGGCACTGTGGGCTGTCCCGTTGATTGTCATGTGACCGTAGACTCGTGCCACACCGCCAGAACCCACGCCGACGCCACCCACGGGAGCATTGATGAGTACAGATTCCAGATTCACTGTCGCGGCCATCCTCTTCGACATCGACGGCACGCTGGTGGATTCCACCCCTGCCGTGAACCGGGCGTGGCGTGCCTGGGCAGCCGAGCACGCCATTGACGCCAGCGAGGTCCTCGCCGTGTGCCACGGGCGCCGATCCGCCGACACCATCGCGGACTTCCTCCCGGCGGACCAGGTGGCAGCCGAGGCCGAGAAGCTTGAGGCGCAGGAAGCCGGAGACGTGGACGGTGTCGTCGCACTGCCAGGCGCGGCAGAACTGCTCACGTCTCTGCCCGCCGGCATGTGGGCGGCAGTCACCTCGGGTTCACAGGCATTGATGCGTGCACGGCTCAGTGCGGCGGGCCTCCCCGTCCCGGGGAACCTGATTGCCGCCGAGGACGTCACCGAGGGAAAACCGGATCCGCAGGGGTACCGGAAAGCAGCTGAGGCACTGGGGGTCGAACCCGAAGACTGCCTGGTCATCGAGGATGCCCCGGCAGGATTAGGTGCCGGACGCGCCGCCGGTGGCCGGGTACTCGCGGTGGCGACCTCCCACGCACGCGAAGAACTGGAAGCGCTCGGACGCGGTGAGGCGCCGGACGCCGTCCTTGATGACCTCACGGATCTCCGGATCGAGGCTCAGGACGGTCGGCTTGCCGTCACAATCGCCGACGGCGAGAGCAAGCAGGAGTAACCGTCGCACAGGTCAGGTCTACTAGAGTTGGGATATGGATCACAGCACAGACAACAGAGACCCAGTAGACATCAAACCCCGGTCCCGGGATGTGACCGACGGCCTGGAGAAGACGGCAGCCCGGGGCATGCTCCGCGCGGTCGGCATGGGCGACGACGACTGGGACAAACCTCAGATCGGCGTCGCCAGTTCCTGGAATGAGATCACCCCCTGCAACCTGACCCTGAAGAAGCTCGCCGGCTTCGCCAAGGAAGGCGTGCACGCGGCAGGCGGGTACCCGCTCGAGTTCGGCACGATCTCCGTGTCCGACGGCATCTCGATGGGGCATGAGGGCATGCATTACTCGCTGGTGTCCCGCGAGGTCATCACGGACTCGGTGGAGACGGTCATGTCCGCCGAGCGGCTCGACGGCTCGATCGTGATGGCAGGCTGTGACAAGTCCATTCCCGGCATGCTCATGGCCGCGGCGCGGCTGGACCTGTCCTCGGTGTTCCTCTACAACGGCTCGACGATGCCGGGACAGGCACGTCTGTCGGACGGGACGGAAAAAGAGGTCACTCTGATCGATGCTTTCGAGGCGGTCGGCGCCTGTCGGGCGGGCAAGATGTCAGAGGAGGACGTCGGAATCATCGAGCGGGCCGTCTGCCCCGGAGAGGGGGCGTGCGGCGGCATGTACACCGCGAACACCATGGCGTCCGCCGCAGAGGCTATGGGGATGAGCCTGCCCGGCTCCGCCGCGCCGCCGGCGATCCACCGGAACCGCACCGAGTACGCACGCCGCTCCGGGGAGGCCGTCGTCGGCCTGCTGCGCAAGGGCATCACCACCCGTGACATCATCACCCGTGAATCCCTGCTCAACGCTGTGGCGGTGGTCATGGCCCTCGGTGGCTCCACCAATGCGGTGCTGCACCTGATGGCTATCGCACATGAGGCGGGCGTCGACCTGAAGTTGCAGGACTTCAACGACGTCGGCGACCGGGTTCCGCACTTCGGTGACCTCAAACCGTTCGGCCGGTACGTGATGAATGACGTCTTCAGGGTCGGCGGCATCCCCGTGGTCATGCGCGCGCTGCTGGACGCCGGCCTCATCGACGGCACCTGTCTGACCGTGACCGGTAAAACGGTTGCGGAGAACCTTGCCGAGATCAACCCGCCGGATCCTGACGGGAAGATTCTGCGCAGCATGGACGAGCCGTTGCACGCGACCGGCGGACTGAGCATCCTCACGGGGTCGTTGGCACCTGAAGGAGCGGTGGTGAAGACCGCCGGCTTCGATGCCGAGGTGTTCGAGGGCACGGCACGGGTGTTCAACCAGGAGAAGCCGGCGATGGATGCTGTGCTCAACGGTGAACTGAAGAAGGGCGACGTGGTCGTGATCCGCTACGAAGGGCCCAAGGGAGGGCCTGGAATGCGGGAGATGCTGGCGATCACCGGTGCCATCAAGGGTGCCGGCATCGGTAAAGACGTCCTGCTGATCACCGACGGTCGGTTCTCCGGCGGGTCGACGGGCCTGGTCATCGGTCACGTCGCTCCGGAAGCGGTGGACGGTGGTCCGATCGCCTTCATTGAGGACGGTGATCCCATCAGAGTGGACATCCCGTCCCGCTCCATCGATCTCCTCGTCGACGAGGAGACGCTGGCGGACCGGGCCAACGGCTGGACGCCGCCACCGAACCCGCGGTTGCACGGAGTACTCGGGAAGTTCGCCAAGCTGGTGCAGTCCGCGTCGGTGGGAGCGGTCACGAACATCTGAGGACCGGCGCACCCTGCCGTCCCTACGATTTCCTCAAGGAACTTCAGGGTTTCTGGGCCGATCGTCCCCAGGGGCGGCTAGGGTACTTGCCATGTCGAACGAAATGTCCTGGGCGGCGCGTGCCATCATCACCAGAACCAACGGTACGGTCGCAGCGCCCCGGCAGCGTCGACGGACGCTCTACGATCTGGTGAAGAATATGATCCTGTGGATCTTCTACCTGCAGAATATCCGCATCGAGATCGAAGGGGCAGAGAACATCCCGCTCACCGGCGGCGTGATCCTCGCCCCGAACCACCGTGCCTACTATGACGTCATCCCGGTCAGTGGACCGCTCCAGCTGCGCGGCGACCGTAAACCGCGCTACATGCTGAAGAAGGAGGCCTTCGTGAACCGATGGATTTCGAAACTGTTCGTCGAACTCGGTGGCATCGCGGTGGACCGCGCACCGGGAAAGGGACGGGAGTCATTGTCTGCGGCCGTCGATGCGTTGCAGGACGGAGAGGTTGTCGCGGTCTTTCCTCAGGGGACGATCCGCCATGACAAGGAGATCGGCGAGCTGAAATCCGGCGCGGTACGCATGGCGGCCCGGTCCGGAGCGGTGATCGTTCCGGTCGGGTGTTCCGGGACGCAGAAACTGTGGACCCGGGGAGAGCGACCGCGTCTGGGTGGACGTCGGGTGACCGTGTATGTCGTGGTCGGCGAGCCCATCACTGTGGACGGCAAGGGTACGGAGGGTACGGAGGGCACGGAGGAAATGGACGCCGGAACCTCAGCGCTACGGGCCCGGTTGCAGTCGGTCAAGGACCGGGCCGATGAGGCGGCGATGAGGCGCACCTACGCCGGGAGGTAGTCGTTGGTGGTGGCATCGGCACCGTTGATCAGCGCATTGCTTCCTGTTGCCGCATCGAGCAGTCCGTTCTCGCGCATCCAGTCGGCGTAGTCCGACCACGCCTGCGGATTCTGCACCCCGAAGGTGGTGTCGCCGTCGCTGTTGCCCTTCTCCAGGATATCGATGGTCGCCTCGACCATCGCCGCCAGCAGGTCGGGGTCGTAGGCACCCGCAGTTTCCGGGGTGAGCGCGTCGACGGCCAGGGCTGCGTCCCGCATCGCCGCATCGTGGCCGTCGGCAGTGCCGGCGAGGAAATTGCGGACGCGGTCGGCGTACGCGTCGTCCTCGGAGAGGCGGGTGGGGTTGGCGATGATCACTAGTTCCGCAGAGGACGGTACACCCATCTCGGCGGCTGTCAGCGTGGTGATGTCGGTGCGTTGTGCGAGTTCAACGCCCTCGATGTTGGGGTAGGCGCCGAAGATGGCATCCACCTGATCGCTGAGCAATGCCTGGTTGAGGTTTTGTTGGACGTTGGGCATGGTGATCGACTCCGGGTCGATCCCAGCTTGTTCCGCGATGTAGTTCAGTGTGGCCTGCTGCGACGGGAGCCCTGACGTGGCCACGGATTTTCCCTCAAGGTCGCTGGGCTCGGTGATTCCGGAGCTGGCCTTGGTGATCAGAGAGTTCAGGGGTGTGGGGATCAGAGCACCGACATTGATCACGTCCAGGCCCTCGGCGCGGGCAATGATCGTGTCGGTCTCGTAGCTGATCGCCAGGTCCGCCCGTCCCAGGGAAACGTCCTTGGCGGCGTCAGCGGTGTTTCCGGGAAGCAGGAATTCCACGTCCAGACCCTGCTCATCGTAAGCGCCGGTGTGGTCGGCGGTGTAGAGGGCCAGGTGGTCGGGGTTCGGGTTCCAGTCCAGTAGAACGCGGGTGTGACCGGTGTTGTCGTCCTCCGCGCCGCCGCAGGCAGTCACCGACAGTGTGGTGGCCACAGTGACAAGGAGGGCGGCGGATCTGATCAGGGGTTTCATCGGGAACCTTTCGGAGATTGTGAGGGGGAGTGGGCCGCCCAGGGGCAGCAGAGTCGCTCCAGCATGGTGGCCAGCAGCAACAGCGTGGCGGACATGACGGTCAGCACCACCACGAGGGCGAAGACATAGTCGGTCTGTAGCCGGGGGATGGCCTGGAGCAACAGGTACCCCACACCGTCGGTGGAACCGGTGTACTCCGAGAACACCGCGGCAACCGGGGCATAGGTCACCGCGACCCGGAGCCCGGCGAAGCCGGCGGGCAGGGCGGACGGGAACCGCAGGCGCCAGAACACCGCGTGGCGGGTGCCGTGCAGGCTGCGCATCGTGTCCACCAGCCGCTGGTCGACTCCGCGGATACCCGACAACAGGTTCATCGCCACCGGGAAGAAACAGACCAGGGCAACCACGATCACCTTGGGCAGCATCCCGTACCCCAGCGCGATCGTGAGTATCGGGCCGAGCACGATGGTGGGTACCGCCTGCGACGCCACCAGCAGTGGCGTCAGTGCGCGTCCGAGTAGCGGCAGGTAGCCTGCTGCAACGGTGACAACCAGGGCGACCGCCACTCCGCACAGGATGCCCAGCAGCGTTTCGGTCAGCGTAAGCCACGTCGCCGGGGCCAATCGTCCCGCCCAGTTATCCCGTAGCGCGGTGACGACCGACCCGGGCGAGGGGAGGACGTAGTCCTCGATGCGCGTCCCGGAGGTTGCCGCGACCCAGAGCAGGGCGATGAGGACCACCGTGACCAGGGGAGGAGCGACGGAGGAGAGGGCGCGTGTACTCACTGCCCACCTCCTGCGAGTTCACGCAACAGGGCGGCGCGGGCCTCCGCGAAATCCGGATCAGCGAGGACGTCTTCCCGGGGGCGTCCAGCGCGACGGCTAAACCATCCCGGCCACGTCTGTCGCACCCGACCGTCGGCCAGGAGAATGACCCGGTGGGACAGCAGCAGAGCCTCGTCCACATCATGAGTCACCATGATCATCGTGGTCGCTGCCTTGTGGATGTTGTCCGTGGCCGGTGCGCTGAGCACGGTATGGAGCCAGTCCTGGATGTCGGCGCGGGTGATTGCGTCCAGTGCACCGAGCGGTTCGTCCGCGAGTAGGACGGGTTTCTCCGCGAGCAACGCCCGGGCCAGCGCGGCACGCTGTCGCATACCTCCGCTGAGTTGGTCGGGACGGCGACGACCGTGGTGCTCCAACCCGCACCAGGCCAGCACTTCGGCGGCTCGGGCACGGGCCGCGCGTCGGCCTACGCCACGGTTGCGCAGTGGAACGGCAACATTGTCACGGACGCTGAACCAGGGCAGTAGGCTGTCGCCCTGGGGCATCAGGGCACAGTGATCGAGCCGTGAGGAGTCGTCGGTGTGGTTGAGGACGGTCACACTGCCCTGTGCTGGAGAGACGAGCCCACCGATGAGGTGCAGCAGTGTGGACTTGCCGCACCCGGAGCGGCCGATGACGGCGACGTGCTCGCCGGCGGTGACGGTGAGATGGACGTCCTGCAGGACGGCAGGAGAGTGCGGGTAGGCGACGTCGACACGGTCGACGGCCACCGCCGTGACGGGCGGCATAGGACATTCCTCCGCTCATGTGAATGAGGTCAGGTTCAGCGGGTGTGATCTCAGCCCCGGCGCAGCGCAGTTGCTGCGTGGCGGGACACCCCGTGTCTGTGGGTGGTCAGGTATTCAGTTGGTTACGTACTGCCTGGAGACATCATAGGGGACCGGCGCGCGTTTCGGGAGCTTCCAGCGTCTCCGGTGGCGGACGAGCTGACATAGCACGTCTCGCGGGAAAAGGTGTTTATGGGGGAGGCACACATTCTAATGTGGTGCGCGACACTTTCCGGTGCGGTCCACACTAACCGGTTTATAGTCCACAGGTGATGGTCGAATACCGACCATCAAGACCCGTTCTTTTGACCTCACTCAAGGAGAAATACATGTTCGACGCGCTCACTGAACTCGCAAAGTCTATCGCAGGTATCGTCACCTCTGCCATTGAGGGCGACTGGGCAGGTCTCGCCACCAACATTGTGGGCACTGTCCGCGATTCGATTGGTGTCGGTTCCTCTGCTCTGGAGGCAGGTTCCTCGGTTATTGAGGCCTCCGCGGAGTAGCACAGTTCCGGAAGATATGCGGTTGACTGCTGGCCGGTCACGCGAGCACGGGAAAGGTTAACCGGTTATCTGGCAGAATGCGCACAACTCGTGTCTGTCACTCCGTCCCTGACGGCTGGTAGCATTTCCCCTGATGAACATCGAGCTGATTGGTGTGCCCTTTGACGGCTACGGTCGGACTGGACATCAGGATTGCGCTGCCGCAGTGCTTCGCGAGACCGGGCTGGTTGAAGCCCTGCGTCCCCATGATCTCTGTGACCGTGGGGATCTTCAACTGCCCTCGGGGGAGTCTGTCCGAGGAGCGCAGACAAACTTACTGAATGAGCCTGCCCTCATAGAGATGACTGAGCAGTTGAACACGAGGGTGGCCGAGACGCTCAGTGCCCACAGGTTTCCTGTCGTTGTCGGGGGTGACTGTTCGCTGCTGCTCGGGGTGGTTACCGGGGTGCGCGACGCTCTTGGGCGCATCGGTCTGTTGTTTATCGACGGGCACGAGGACACCATGCCGTTGGATGTCGTTGAGGATGGGGAAGCCGCCAACTGTGAGATCGGTTTATTGCTCGGACTAACTGGGCGTCAGCTAGCGGGCCCACTCGCTGGAAAACTCCCGGCATTGGATCGACACCGTCTGGCGATGATAGGTCAGCGTGACGCGGAATGGCGCCGACGGTTCAATGTCGGCAGCCTCGCAGATGCGGGAGTGTGGTCGAGGGACCTCGATCAGATGCACAGTTGCCCGGAGACCTCGGGTCGGGTTGCGGCGGAACACTTGCGTCAACATGCCGACGGTTGGTGGCTACATGTGGATCTGGATGTGCTGGATCCAGTGGTGTTCTCCGCCCAAGGCCTGCCTGATTACCCAGATGAACCTGGTGGACTTGATATGGCACAGCTGGAGGCCGTTGTCGGCGGTGCTGTTCGTGCCGGAGGCTGTGTGGGGATGAGCGTGACGATCTATGACCCTGCACAGGATCCAGATCGGTCAGGTGCCACGGCAGTTATCGGGCTGATCGGCGACATCCTGCGAGAATGTGCGCACGATTCACATGACTTCTAAGGAAGGTAGTTGATGATAATGAACCCCCGTGACCTTCGATGTGAGGCTGTTGTTTTTGATCTCGGAAACGTTCTCATCGGCTGGGACCCTTATCTCCCCTTCTGTGATGACATGAGCAGAGCTGAATGGCAGGAGCTCTCCTACAGCGCAGACTTCAGTGCGCTGAACATCATGGCGGACAAAGGTTCTCCGCTGGATGAGGTAATTTCCCAAGCGTACGAGAGGGGGTCCCGGTACGGTGAATTCATCGAGCGTTACTATGATCGCTTCGACCGGTCGCTGACGGGGCCCGTTCCTGGAACGGCGGAGGTCGTCGACGACCTTGAGGCCACAGGTGTGAGACTGCTTGGGCTGACTAACTGGTCGGCTGAAACCATACATCACGCGCCTCGTCACGCTCCTTCCATCCGCAAGCTGGAAGGCCTTGTTGTCTCCGGTCAAGAAGGAGTAGCTAAACCTGATCCGGTGGTTTTCCGACGTCTGATCCAGCGCTACGGCATTGACCCTGTCACGTCCGTATTTATCGATGATTCAGTGCATAACGTCGAAACTGCGAATGAACTCGGTTTCACCGCGATCCAGTTCGTTGATGCGGAGCGCTTAAGGGATGTGCTTGCCCATCGTGGAATCCTGAGTGCCTGAAACTGACATCGTTGCGGGCCCGGATCAGGCGAATATAGACAACCCGTACACAAAAAAGACCATCAAGTGCGCCGCGCCGTGGAGAGCCGTCACCCGACGTCCGGTGAACGTCGCTACCGACAGCATCAGAGTGACCGCCAGGAGAACCAGATTGGTCGGCGACTCGAAGAGCTCGACCCGCTGGCCGGTCAGCATGCCGATGGTCAGGACGGCTGGGATCGTCAGCCCCACCGTCGAGACCAGCGCCCCGTGGCAGAGATTGCTGACCCGCTGGATTTCGCCCTGATGGGCCGCCCGGATGGTCGTGATCGTCTCCGGCAGGAAGACGACCATCGCGATGAGCACACCGGAGAGCGCGACCGGCACGCCGGCGCGGGCCAGTCCGTCGTCCAGCAGGGTGGCCATGTCGTGAGACAGCAGGACGATGGGGAGCACGGTCAGGAGCAGGATCACCGAGCGCGCCATGACCTCCGGGCGGTGTTCGGCGAGAATGTCACGGACGCTGGTGCGCGGTGTCGTCTCGGCGTTCTCGTCGGCGGGGTGAGCGGGCTGTTGGCCGACTTCCTGGAAATCGCCGCGCTGCGCCCCCATCTGTCGGTAGAGGAAGAAGACGTAGAGCGCCACCGTGAAGACGATGATCGGGATCTCCTGGCCCACGGTATAGGTGCCATCTGATCCAATCAGGCCGGGCATGACGAAGGCCATCGTCGCCAGGACCACCAGTACGGAGAGATAGGCTGAGGTGCCCGTGCGGTTGGGGAGCATGCCCCCGTGGCGGTGACCACCGACGATCAGTGCCACTCCGATGACCAGGTTGAGGATGATCATGGACACGGCCATGACGGAGTCACGGGCGATGGTGGTGTGGTCACCCGGACCGAGCATCACCGCAGAGATCAGGATGACCTCGATGACCACGATCGAGAGGGTGAGTATCAGGGTGCCGTAGGGATCACCGAGTCGGTGAGCCAACCGCTCTGCCTGGGCGACGACGCCGAACGCACAGATGACGATGACGGCGATGATTCCCACGAGAACGGCGGTCAGCGCCGATGTCGACAGAGTGCTCTGGAGCCACGGCCGGGCCAGGAGGGTGGTGAGAAAGGTTCCCCAACCAAGGACCAGACGGAAGATGACGGCGGAGGAGAAAGCGCCGCGCAGGGAACTACGGTGCCCTGCGCGATCGGATGCACTGGTCATAGCTGTGTACCCGGGGTTTCTGCGGGGTCGTCCCTGCTCAGGGTGTAACCGGCCGGGTCGTCCCGGCGAGTGTTGTGACCAGACCATGTTAACACCGTATTTCGGAGACTCAGAACGGCAGGAACACCAGGAGCCACGCCAGCAACGGTCCGATGACCACAACCACCCCGGAGTAGATGAGCATCTGGCGGAAGAACTGGTCGCGGTGCGCGGCGTCGACGTTGGCCAGGACCATTGCGCCGTTGGTGGAGAACGGTGAGACGTCCACGACCGTGGCCGCGATGGCGATCGCCGCGGCTGTCCCTGCGATAGGTAAGTCGCCGCTGACCAGGAACGGTGCTGCCATCGTGATCGCGATACCGATCGTCGCTATGGACGACGCGAGCGCTGAGACGATCCCGGAGAGGTAACACAGCAGGAGCAGACCGATCAGCGGAGCTCCGAGGGAGGAGACCGCGTCGGAGATCACGTCAACCGTGCCTGCGGCCTCCAGAACCTCGATGTAGGTGATCATGCCGCCGACCAGCACGATCGTCGACCACGAGACAGTGGACAGCGCCGTGTGGGAGGCGGTCGGCTTCAGGATGGCCAGACAGCCGCCGATGATCAGTGAGACAACACCGATATTCAGGCCGAAGATACCGGCGCCTATCACGAGTGCCGCGAGTCCGACCATCGTGGCGATCTGGTATGAGCTGATCCGGGTGCGTGTGGTGGTGGCTCCGGGCTCCGCGGGGAGTCCGGCCGACTCGTCGGCGTCGACGAGATCCTGGTCGGCCCGCGCGAGGGCGCCGAAGAGGTGACGTCCACCGAGGAAGACGTAGACGATGATCCCCATCAGCACGTTGAAACCCAGTGCCATGAGGAAGAGTGTCCACTGGTGGTTGCCGAGGTCATTGTTGCGCAGGAAATCGTTGACGTAGATCCCGTACACACTCAGCGGAGAGAGTAGTCCCGCCATGCCCCCGTGGACGACCATCATGCCCATCATGAGCTGGTTGATGCGGTATCGGCGGGCGAAGGGAATGGCCAGTGGAGAGATGACCCCGATGGCGAAGATTGCACCGATGGACATGAACGCCCCGGTCAGGGCGAAGAAGATCCAGGGCATCACTGCGCGGTTTCCGCGCACTGCTTTCATCGCCCAGTCGAGGATGATGTCGATGGTGCCGTTCTGCTGGGCGAAGCCGAACAAATAGGTCAGTCCCATGAGAGCGATCATCAGGTCGACGGGGAACCCCGCGAAGACCTGATCGAAGACGCCGTCGGCGCCGCCACCGGCATCATCGCCGAAGCCGGGGACAACAAGACCTACGATGAATGCCCCGATAAGTCCTAGAATGCCGAGGTTGACATTACGTAATGTGCCGATGAGGAAGATCAGCACCAGGACAGTGATCGTCAGGACGTGCGGGCTCACAGTACTCCTAGCGGGAAACAAGTTCGCTGCCGGTGCCAGTACGGGACGGCTACCGCATGGGGTGGGCGGTGACCCGTCACCGCGCCTGGGAGCGGCGGGGACTCGACGCGACATGCCGTGGTGAGGCGTGCGACCGGAGTGATGGTACTCCGGTGTGGAAACGTCACTGTCACAGGGATATAGAGGAGAGCACGACCGGAGGTTCAGGTCGTCATATTGATCAAGGGCAGGACGACTGCGGCGATCGTCAGCCCGCTGATCTGCGTCAAGCTGAGGCGTTCCTTGAGCACAACCAAGGCAAGAACCACCGGGACCGCCGGATACAGGGCGATCGCAACCATCACCGGTGCCAGGTTCGCCTCGCGAGTCGCGTAGAGATAGCTGACCATGGCTAACGCAGCCAGGACTCCGACCGCCGTGGCTTTTACCGCCCTGCCACGCTCCCGGTAGATGAGAGCAACGGGGGCACGGTCTGCCTTGATCCATAAGATCATCCCCAGGGGAATCACACTGACCAGCTGACCCACCAGCATCGGTGCCGCCGGATCAGGGCCACCGATACGGCTGAGGGAGAAGAGCTGTACGGCATATCCGAGACCGGCGACCAGACCGAAAGCGACAGCGGTTGCACCACCCGCTGACGGTTCATCGCATTTCTCTCGACGGGAAGGCCGACTCAGCATGATGGTCGCGGGGATCAACAGCATCCCCGCGGCAAGGAGGCCTGGCTCCACTGGTTCACCCAGGGCGACGATCGACAGGAGGAAAGGCACGGCCACGGAGACGATGCTTGTCACCGGGACAACGACGGTGATCCGGCAGTGCCGCATGCCTTCATAGAGAACGCCGACACCCCCACCGGCGCCGAGACCTGACACCACTGCCCAGAGCATGTCAGTACCGGGAGGCCAGCCTCCCGAGAGCGGTAGCGTCAGTACTAACCAGACCACGAATAAGACAGCACCGCCGAGCTGAGAACAGATGGCCACCACCGCGGCCTGAGTCCGTCGTGCCAGCACACCATTGAAAAAATGTGATGTCCCGAACATGACAGCTGCCATGACCCCCAGAGCCTCACCGATAAGACCTCACTCCTTCCCGGATCTCCCGGGTTTCACACTATGGTGGACTTTCTGTGCGGTCTAGTTCCTGTTAAGCAACGATATTGTTTACTCTGGGTTCATGCTTGATCGACGTATGGAGCTGTTGCGCGTTCTCGACCGGGTAGGAACTATCACCGGTGCCGCCGAGCTGCTTTACCGCAGTCCCTCCGGATATTCGCGACAACTGAGCAGCCTGGCCGACGAGCTGGGCGTTCAACTATTGGAGCAGCACGGTAGAGAAGTGCGGTTGACCGCCGCGGCGCGCAGATTGGTCTCCTATGCCGACGAGGTAAAGACATCATGGCTGCGGACGAGGGCCTCGCTAACTGAAGAATCAGACGGCGGTGGACGGCTGAGGATCGGAGCGATCCCCACCTCTCTGTCCAGGCTTGTGGTTCCTCTCCTCGGTGATTTGTCAGCAGCGCACCCGCTGCTGAGCATCCGGTTGTCAGAGGTTGATGCTCCAAGGTGCTTTGACCAGCTCATCGCCGACCAGCTCGATGCTTGCCTCGTTCCCGCCCGGGCCGGGGTTCCGCCGCAGAGTGACCGCAGATTCCACCAGAGATCAGTGATCGTTGAACCGATTGACGCGCTGGTCCCTCCGGAGCATCCCGCTGCCGGACGCCCCGGGATTTCACTCAAGACACTGGCAGAGGACCGCTGGGTCCTGCCAGGTGATGAACGCTCAGGTCATGAGGAGATTCTCAGTGCCTGTCACGCCGCCGGGTTCACACCTCAAGTACAGCACTATGCGCAGGACACGCAAGCGGTGTCGGATCTGGTTGCAGCCACTGGTGCTGTCAGTTTGACGTCGAGGTTCGCTACCTACCGCTCGCTCGCCGTCCGCGTTCCGTTGACCGGTAGTCCACAGCCAGGACGGCAGCTCCTGCTCTGTACCGCTGCGGGGGCGGAGAACACAGCCGCACTCGGCACGTTGGTGGAGCTCATCCGGCTTCGGACGCCCGTGACAGATCTTGGCGAGGATTGAAGAGCACCACCCACGAGGGCACTTATCACCATTCAATTCCGCCGGGGTCGGTAGCTCTGTACGCTGCTGTTTCATGATCAGATTGTCTGCAGGGATTCCTGCGCACCCCTCACCACTCTCCGTTGCCAGGATCGCCGCCGCTCTCACTGCAGGAGCACTTGTTGCCGCAATCGTCCCGCTCGCCGCTGCCGGACCTAACTCTGTGACCGAGTACTCGGTTCCCGCCGGATGTGCGCCCTACGCGCCGCGGGACGTGGAAGAATCGGCATCCTCTGGTTCGGGTGGTGGGCCGCCGAAGCTGATGGAGGATGCACCCGGAGCCGTGGAATGCCAGGTCCCGTCGCCCTCGATGGGGCGCGACTTCTCGGTGATCGTCCGCCCGTCGCTGTCCCCGAACAATGAGAAGGTCGCCCTTTTCCTCGACGGGGCCGACTCTGGTGAGGTCAACGGCTGGGTCGAGAAAGCAGGCGCGGTCAACAAGCTCACCGACGTTGACATGACTCTCGTCTTCCCGGTTATCGACCCGTGGACGTGGTCACAGAACTGGGACGGGGGAGTGGAGTCGTCCGACGCACAGTTCGAGACTTTCCTTGCCGGTGAGCTGCCGGACTACCTGGAAAACGCCTTCGACGTGCCCGGCGGCGGACGCGGAACCACAGGTGTGGTCGGCTTGAGTGCCGGGGCCTACGGCACGTTGAATCTGGCGACGAAGTATCCCGAGCAGTACAGCTCGGTGTACGCCCTCAGCGGGATCTACGATCCGCAGTCTGCGGGAGGGCGCTTCGCCATCGACGCAACATCGACCTACCTCAGTGGTCGGGAGCGTGCGCCGTGGACGTCCGAGGCGAGTCGGGCTGCGAACAATCCGATGCGTAACCTGCACAAGCTCACCATGCCTGCGATAGTCAACGTCTCCACCGGCATCGTTCATCCGGAAGAGATGGTGGGCACGGATCCGCTGTCGGCGTTCTTCGTCGGCGGCCCGGTGGAGACCGGAACGTTCGTGATGACCGCCCAGCTGCAGGCCGAGGCGATCCGCCAGGGCATGGACAACATCGACTTCCGTTACGACATTCTTGGCGGGCACACCTGGCCTACCTGGCGACGGGCTGCCTTCGACAACGGGACGATCTGGACGTTCCTGGAACGGATCTGAGTTCTAAGACGGGCCCCGTCGGGTGTTGCGTCGGGCTGGTCCCAGCGGCTCCTGTTCAGCGGTCAGGGTAAGTACTTCGCTGGTGTTGTCTTCGAAGATACAGGTCATGAGATTCCGGGCGTCGGGGTTGTCGTCGACGACCTCGGGAAGGCCGAGTCCGAGGACCGTGTTGATCAGCATCCCCTTGGCGAGGAATGCTTCGCACTGTGCGTCCGTGAGCCCTACCTCATCGCGCAGGACTCGGTAGATCCCCAGCATCCCGTCCCTGGCCAACGGGCCGAAGCGAGGATGGTGGCCCAGGGTGAACAGGTGCATTGTGGTCAGGAGGACTCCCCGGTCAGCAACGAGGTTGACGTAGGCCCGTCCGAGGATTGCCTGCATCTCGCCGTCGGACGCGGGGGAGCGGGCTCCTGTGTCGCGGAAGACTGAGGCAATGCGGTCGATTGCGCGCGATGCCGTCTCGGCAAAGAGATTCTCCTTCGATCCGAAGGTGCGCACGACGTAGGCCTGGCTCAGTCCGGCAGCATCCGCGATGGCGTCGGTGGTCGCACCGGCATATCCGCGTTCGCCGAAGACGACACTTGCTGCGTCGAGCATCAGTTCGCGACGCTCTGTCGCAGGGATCCGTCCGGGCGCGCCATTGTTCACGTTGACAGGATATCAGTTGATTACCTAGGTTAGTTGTAATCAACTGATTACAACTAAGGACACGTGATGGCTGACATATCCCTTCAGCGCCGGGACGTCGGGGTACGACCCACCTGGCTGGTGGTGCTCGCCGTGTCGCTGCCGATGTTCATGGCCGCACTCGACAACCTCGTGGTAACGAACGCTCTACCGGTGATCCGCGAGGATCTCGGTGCCTCGCTGGAAGCCCTGACGTGGACGGTCAACGCGTACACCCTGAGTTTCGCCTCGCTGATCCTGATGGCTTCCGCCCTGGCTGACCGTTTCGGGCGCCGACGGGTGTTCATGGGCGGTCTGTTCGTGTTCACTCTGGCCTCTCTCTGGTGCGGATTCAGCGATGACGTCGGCATGCTCATCGCCGCCCGTGCACTGCAGGGAGCGGGGGGGAGCGGCGGTCATGCCGCTCTCGCTGACACTGCTGAGTACGTCCGTTCCTCTGCGTATGCGGCCCGCGGCAATCGGGATCTGGGGCGGCGTCTCCGGTCTCGGCGTGGCGCTGGGGCCGATCATCGGAGGAGCGGTCGTGGAAGGGCTGAGTTGGCAAGCGATCTTCTGGCTCAACGTGCCGGTGGGGCTGATCTGTCTGCCGCTGATCCGTTATGCGCTGCCGGAATCGCACGGTCGACCCGAACGGCTCGACGTCCTCGGCGTCATCCTGGCGGCCGGCGGTATCTTCACGCTCACCTTCGGTATTGTCCGCGGTAATGATGCAGGCTGGACCAGCGGTGAGATTCTAGGAGCGTTGGTGGCAGGTGTAGCGCTGCTTGTCGCGTTCATCGCCTGGGAAACCCGGGTGACTGCCCCGCTACTGCCGCTGCGGCTCTTCCGGAACAGGAGCTTTGCTGCGGCGAATGTCATCGGCGTGGTCTTCTCCTTCGGAATTTTCGGCGCCGTATTCCTCCTGATCCAGTTCCTGCAGCTTGTGCAGGGAGCCAGTCCGCTCCATGCAGGAGTCATGACCATGCCCTGGACACTCGCGCCGCTGGTGGTGGCGCCGCTGACCGGCTTCATCACACCGCGCACCGGGACGCGGCCGGTGCTGATCGCCGGGCTGTTGTTGATGGCGCTCGGGCTGTCCTGGATAGCTGTTCTTCTCGATCCGGCAGTGGAGTACCACGTACTCGTTCCGGCGTTTGTCGCCGCCGGCGTGGGAATGGGCCTGGTGTTTGCACCATTGGCGACGGCCACGCTGCACGGAGTGGCGGCAGAAGACCAGGCGACGGCATCGGGGACCAATTCGACGGCCCGCGAACTCGGCATCGCGTTGGGCATTGCCGTACTTACCGCCGTCTTCACTGGAGCGGGAGGCGAACTCACCCCTACCGGGTTCACCGAGCCAGCGGTCCCGGCGGTTCTCGTCGGTGCGGTGGCGCTCGTGGCCGCAGCCGTGACGGCCATGGTGATTCCCAGGGATTCCGGTAGGGCGGCGCCTCAGGGGGTCGCCGCCTGACTGCTGGTGTGCAGAACATCACGCGGCGAGGACCGGTTTTTCCGGACGGAGGCTTGAATTCACCAGGAAGACAGGTCGACAATGGAATGAGTTCGTCACGGACCGTTCTCGGCCCCGGTTGGGGAATTCCCTACACCCGGGGTTTTTCGTGTCCGTCCATTCACGTCGCGTGAAGGTGTTTCCACTATGGGGGACAAGTCGCAGTTGCCGTCCCGCCTCACCCGTCTGCCACCGGCACAGTATGCGCAGCGCAAACCTGTCCCGCGACAGACGGAGATGGGGCGCCGGCGACGGCCGATCGCCATGTTCGCTCTCGCGCTCGGCAGATTCGGCATCGGGACCACATCGGCATCAGTGAGGCCCAAGCGGGACACATCGTCACCTCCTATGCCCTCGGCGTGGTGGTCGGTGCGCCGCTGATCACCACCTTGACCGGACGAATCCCGCGACGTCGGTTAATTATCGTCCTGATGGCCGCCTTCATCATCGGTAACGCCATGAGTGTGGTCGCCCAGGGCTACGGGGTGCTGTTGGTGGCACGGTTCATCGCCGAGCTACCGCACGGCGCCTATTTCGCCGTCGCGAACCTGATCGCCGCGTCGATGGCCGATCCCGGGAAACGGGGGCAGGCGATCGCACGCATCTCACTGGGTCTGGCCACCGCCACGGTGATCGGGGTGCCGGTCGCCCAGTGGATCGGGCAACAGCTGGGCTGGAACAGCGCCTATGCGGTAGTGGCACTCGATGCCGCATATGACCCTGATGCCGATGACCCGCCCGTCGACCGAGATCGGAGCTCTGGTGAACCCCCAGGTGCTTCTTTCGCTGGCTGCGGGAGCGATCGGGTTCGGCGGTATGTTCTGCGTGTACACCTACATTTCGTGGACGATGACCGAGCGTGCCGGGTTCCCCGAGGAGCTCATGTGGTTCGTGCTGATGGTCTACGGCATCGGCATGGTGGTCGGTAACTGGATCGGTGGGCGTTTTGCCGATATCAACGTTGATGCGACGGTGGCAGGGTCACTGGTGACCATGGTGGTTATGTTTGTCCTGCTGTCCGTCGGCGGTGTGGTGATTGACGCCGGATTCAACTACTCCTACCCGGCGCTTGCCGGGGCAGTGCTGGCAATCGGCGGCCTGGTGGTGTTCGTACCGGCCGTGCTGCTGCGTCGCCGTCAGGTGGCCCGTGCGGCGTCGGTCCGGGTGATGTCATAGACGTAGTGCAGCAGCGTCGTGGTGTGTCCGGACGGGGCGCGGTCTGCTGTTCGTCCGACGGGTACGAACCCTGCTCGAGTCAGGACGTGCCGGGAGGCAGTATTCACCGGCACGGTTCGCGCTGTCAGCTGTGACAGACCGCTGCGGCGAACGAATGACACGGCCAGATCCAGGGCCTCGGTTATCCGACCCGTTCCCCGGTGCGCCGGATGGAGCCAGAATCCCACCTCGGCATGATCATCGGTGACATCGAAGAGTACAAGACTGCCGCAGAAGTCGTCGGTGGAGACGTCGGCGATAGTCAGGACGGCAAGGCTTCCGCGGGCCAGGCCCGGGACGACCTCGTCGCGGACCATGGCTCGGACGGAATCCGGAGTGTAGGTGGGTTCCGGCAGGTGGCCGTACTGGCGTACGTCGGCGTCCCGGGTGCCCTCGGCGAATGCCTGCGCATCTTTGTCGGCGAGCGGTCGGAGGCGGGTGTCGGTGCCTTCGAGGGGGAGAAGTGAGCTATCGAGCATATCATCAAAACTAACATAGATAGCTTAGTAGTGTCGGCAAGGTTCCGGTTCAGAGTTCTGCTGCTTGCGCTGAGAGTGCTGCGAGCCCGGCAACGACAATCGCCTCAGCATTAACGGAATGTTCGGAATGGAGCCGCGAGTAGGTCGGCGCGATTCCGGGATCAACGGTGGCTGTGCGTTCGTTGTCCACCATCGGGGAGGCGTTGGCGCTGCCGATGACGAAGTTCGACAGCGCGTACGCTGAGCCCAATGGGTCAGCCACGCCGGCGTCGTCGAGAAGGACACACATTCTTTCTGACAGTCGGAGATAGTTCGGGCCACGGGGCGCACGCATGCCGATGACCTGGCAGGCCCACCGGTGCCGTGCCAAGTGGTGGTAGTAGGCGAGCATCAGTGACTGCATGGAAGCGTCCTGTAATGCTGCGGTTACCCCGGGGTCGGTTCCGAGCGTCTCGTCCAGGGCGAGGTCGAAAAGATCGTCCACTGATTCAATGCGCGAATAAAGACTCGGCGCGGCGACGTCGAGTTCTTTCGCGACTGCCCGAACCGTCAGTGCACGCAGTCCTCCGGCATCGAGGAGTGCGGCGGCGGCGCGGGCGATGTCCTGCTCGGTGATGGTTCGCGTGCGTTGGGCGGGCTTGCGGTGTTCCCAGTAATTCACGTCCACCAGCCTATCGGGTGGGGCCCACCGTACTAAGCAACCTATGTTAGTTTTGGTAGCTATGTCCCCGGATACCCATCCTCTGAGCATCGTGACCACGGACCGCCTCCACCTCCGACTGCACACGCGTGCCGATGTCGGCGCCTTGCACGGGATCTACTCGCAGGAGAACGTCGCCAGATACCTGCTGGACGATCCCTGGACCGAGGAGGACGCTGCCCGTCATGTCGCGGACCGGTGCGCGAAGACCGGTGTGGACGGCGGCAGCGGAGCTCTGGCCGTGGTCATCGAACGGGACGGGCAGGTGGTGGGAGACGTCCTGCTCTGGTGGACTGACCGGGAACGCCGCATCGCGGAGATCGGGTGGGTTCTGGATCCTGCATACGGCGGGCAGGGGCTCGCCCGTGAAGCGGTCAGTGCCGTTCTCGATCTGGTGTTCCGACGCTACCGGGCGCACCGCGTCGCGGCACAGATGGACGCACGCAATGCGGCGTCGTCCAGACTTGCAGCTGCGGTGGGGATGACGCGCGAAGCCCATCTGCGTCAGGACTGGTGGAACAAGGGGGAGTGGACCGACACGGTCATCTACGGTGTCCTCGCCGAGGATCGTGCCCTTTGCTCTGAACGGTTGTAGGCACGGGTAACCGCCGCAGCGACACAGCCCCGAGCGTCGCCAGAATCACAGCAGCGATCACCATGGCGGTGGTGAAGCCTGCGTGTTCGACGGCGAAGCCGGTCAACAGCGGACCGCCGGCGAGTCCCACGGCGTAGGCCAGGGTGTAGAGGGAGAATGAGCCACCCAGGGTCGGTGGTTGTGCCTGGAACCCCTGGTCACTGATCAGGGTGGTTGCCGGAGCGTGGAGCAACGCGGCGGACACGCCGAGCAGGCCCATACCGATCGCCGTCTGCCACAGTTCAGTTGACACGCCGACCGTCAGGAGCGAAGCGACGACGGCCACGATCCCGAGTCCGATGAGGATGCGGGACGACACCGAGGCCACGAGGCTACCGACGATCGGATTGGCGATGACCCCTGTCAGGGCGGCGAGCCCGAACAGCAGGCCGATGGTCAGTGCGCTGGCATTCAGGTGGACGGGCAGGACAGGTTCGACGCCTGCCATCACGGCCGCACCGATCACGATGGCCACGACGATGGACACTGAACCGGGAACCCTGAGTACCGCAAACGGGCCGGAGGTGTCGTCGGCGACGCGGGGTGAGTCCTTGATCAGGATGATCCGAAGTACGCCGTCGATCAGTGCGACGGCTGCCGCGAACAGGAAGGGTGAGGCGGTGCCGAAGTGCTCGACCATGACACCGGCGAGGGGTGGGCCGATGAGCACTCCGAGGGTGATCATGGAGATCGCGATCCCCATCTGCTGGCCGCGTTTCTCGAAGGTGGTCGTTGCCGCGATCAGCGATAGCGCGGCGACCCAGGACATCCCGCCGGACATCCCCTGGGCAGTGCGCGCGAGTAGCAGCAACCAGTAGGGGCCACCGGTGGCGAACAACAAGGTGGCGGCCGCCAGACCGACCATGCCGATCAGCAAGGGGGTCTTCGGCCCGTAGCGGTCGACGAAGCGCCCGGCGACGAGGGCGGAGACCACGACGGCCACCGCATAAGAGGCGAACAGAACACCGGTCCACGTGGGACCCGCATCGACCACACTGGGCAGAAGGGGGAGGACGGGCACCGCGAGTCCGACGACGAGATTGTCGGTGAACAGTGCTATGGATGCGACAATGAGCGCACGGGTCGAAGAGGTGCCCCGCGGGGACGGGGAGGGATCATGAACGGTCATGATGAATCGGTTTTCCTTAGGTGTTGAGCAACCCCCTCACCAGCGCTGACATTGCAGCGTCCAGGTCATCGGGTTGCGGTAGATCGTGAGGGCGGGTCACCGCGGTGACGGTGAGTCCCTGGAGAAGGGTGAGAACCATTCCTGCGATCGTCTCCGTGGACGAGGCACGGGGCGGTCGAGGTGCCTGAGACGCCCGTTGGATGACGGCGTCAGCGATGCGGCCTTTCCAGGCGTCCAGCGCCTGGGTCTTCGCGTCCGCCGGATCTGTCGCCTGCGGGGCAACAAGAACGGTGGTTGATGCCAGTGCCCTGAACTGGTCGTCTTTCTGCAGTAGCGTGACATAGCCGCTGAGAAGGGCGGTGAGCCACTGGGCGGAGTCCTGGGGCGTCGGGTTCTCGGGGAGGTCGTCAGTGAAGAGCCGGTCCCCGTACGTCGACCAACCCCACTCCAGTGCGGCCGAGAGGAGTTCCGTCTTGGACTGGAAGTGGTGGTTGAGTGCCCCACGGGTAACGCCGGCACGTTCGGCGATGTGCTCGAACGTTGCCCCCCTCCACCCCTTCGATTCGAAGGACATCAACGCCGCCTGTAGCAGCGCCAGACGCGTCTTTGCCGCGTCCTCGGCTGTTCGTCTCATACAAACAAACTAGCATGTATGTAAATGAGGTCAACCCTCTTCTCGGTTGGATGCTCGTCCGTTTCGGTACGTTCACACGAGCCCCGGGGATGATTAGGATGACCTTATGGCAGAAATGTTCGTCGTCGGCGGAGAGGCGGCTTCGCCGGAGCAGGGTCAGCAGTATGCGGCCTACTTCGCCACCATAGCCAGGGGCCCGTCGGATCCGGCCGGGACGGCGACGTCGCCTGTAGCTCGGCGCTACCCTCTGCGTTCGGACGTAGGAGACGGAGCTATCGACGTCGTCGAGACTCCTGCACATCTCCGCATCGTGCGGTATGACACGTGTTTCCGGGCGCCTCACCACCTCGGTTACAGTTTCGGAGCCGATCGTTTTGAGCTGGAAATATGCTTCGGTGGACGGATGGACATTGAAGAACGCAGCGCGGGGAGTGGAGAGGTGACCTCCGGCCGGACGTCGCTGTCCCCGCCCCGCGAAACACGCGGTGTGGTGTCTTTCCCGGCGGGAGAGCGCTATCGCGCGGTGTCGATTTCAGGGCGACTCCGCGATCTGGCTCCCTGTCTGGGGTCACTCTCCCCGGATCGGTACCGCGACATGTTGGATCACGATTCCCAGCACGCTGACAGGCGTTATCTCGGAATCGCACCTCGCCAGAAGGAACTGCTCGATGGTGGCCGGGACATCTACCGCGGGCTCAAGGACGTGTGCGACGCGTCGCGTGCGCCGGGCCTACGCGAGAACTTCCGGCTGGAGGCTGACGTGATGTCGGTGCTGGGGCTTCTGCTTTCGGAGAGTGGGGGGATGCACGCCGAGCCTTCTCCGCGGATGGCAGAGTTCGAGGAGACCAAAATCCGGGCGATCCCGGAGTTGCTCTGGAAAAGTCGCCATGACCTGCCGACAGTTCCGCAGCTGGCACAGCAGTTACGTATGTCGCCGAAACGCCTCCGCAGTCTCTACTGCGACGAATTCGGTACGACGGTGATCGAGGGGCACCGGCGACGTTGTGTCGATGAGGCAGCAGATCTTCTTGCCCGGACCGACTGGACGGTCGAGCATATCGCCCATGAATGCGGGTATGCCTCCGCGTCGAACTTCGTCTACGCGTTTCGCCGTCAACGGGGTTGCACTCCCGGAGCGTACCGCCGTCACTCCCTCCACACAGTCAGGGATGCAGCTCCACACCGGTACTGATGTTCTGCCGCCACGATTGGTCCATGAGATTTGTACATGGTGTTCCTGAAAACAAGTCCGGCGCAGCGCCCACCGGTTCCGGTTCCGTGGTCGATCCGAAGTATCACCACACGATGCCACTGGTGTTGTCCTGTGTCGCAACGTTTCTCTTGATCGCCTACACCACTATCGTCACTGTCGCCGTGCCGACCGTTGCAGAAGACCTCGGGGTGGGTTTCGGTGTCCTGCAGTGGGTGATCGATGTCTACACCATTGCTCTGGCTGCGCTACTCGTGCCGATCGGAAGCCTCAGTGACCGCGTCGACCGCAGAGTGTTGCTGGCGACAGGGTTCGGTCTCTTCGCCATGTCGTCGTTGATGTGCGCTGCGGCGACGGATGCCACTGTTCTGACGTTGGGCCGGTGTGCCCAGGGCATCGCAGCTGCGATGATGTTCGCAACGACGCTGCCCCTGCTGGAAGCCTCCTACAGAGGTCGTGCCCGGGCGGTCGCCTTCAGCATATGGGGTGCCGTGTCCGGGTTGGCTGCAGCAGCAGGCAATGTCATCGGGGGACTGCTCTCGGTCTTCGGTTGGCGGGCGATGTTCGTGATGGCGGTACCGGTGACCTCGGTCGCAGCCGTAGTCTCCCTGAGGATGCTTCCCCGTCAGGTGGTTCATCAGCCTCGACCGGTGGATAGGTGGGGGATGGTGTTGCTCTCGGTGGGAGTCGGAACCCTGGTCGTTACCGCGCTGCTCCTGGCCGACGGTGCGCCACCGTGGCAGATCACCATGGGGACAGTGCTGTGCATCATCTCCGTTGTATGGTTCGTCGTCCATGAACGACGAGCAGGCACGCCTGTCTTTCCGGCATCCATGGTGACGCGCCCGGGTTTCGTTGCCGCGGTGCTTGTAGCCGTCGTCTACTACTGTGCGTCTTTCGGACCACTTCCCGTGTTGTCACAGTGGTTGCAGGAAGAAGCGGGGCGGACCGCAGTCGGGACGGCGGCCATCCTGTCAATCCAACCGATCCTCTTCTTTGCGGTATCCGCCGTGTTTGGCCCTCGACTGGGCAGGGTGACCAGGAGGATACCTTTCATGGGGGGACTGGTGCTCTGTGGTGTCGGGTGCGCCGCGTTTCTTCTGGTGGTGGTCGTGCCAGGATGGCCGGCGTTGCTGCCTGCAATGATGCTCACTGGTGTGGGAGCGGGCATGATCTCGCCGGTCCTGCCTGCGGCGGCGATGGCGGATATGCCTCCTGATCAGACTGGGGTCGCTTCCACCGCCATGAATGCGGCACGGCAACTCGGCATCAGCATCGGAGTAGCGGCGTGTGCATGGACGGTGCGGGTCACTCGAGAGGCCGGCCACGGGTGGGGGGTCGGAGTGAGCGCAACAGGACTGGCCGCCGGTCTGTTGTGCTTCGCTGCGGCAGGATTGGTCGGTTGGATCCTCCGGCGCCGCTCCGACGACTCAGTGGGGTTTCTGCCAGGTGAGCAGGTAGCGCCAGAACAGTAGTCGGCGCACTCGAGAGGCAGGTAGTAGCGGCGCGGCTGTACGGGCGACCTCACGAGTGGTCAACGACGGTGACAGGTCCATCGGCATGGAAGTATCAGCCGGATCCGTGGAATAGGGGCTCTGAAGGCCCAGCGACTGCCTGACGTGGAATAATCCACCCAATGCGTGGTGGGTGACCGTTGCCGCGAGCTCGACCGGCCACTCCCGCCGGAGGTCGGTCTTCGGCAGCGCGATAGCAGCGAGTATGCCTCCGGGGCGCAGCGCGGCGGCAAGTACCGGCAGCACATCCGTCAGCTCCATGTGGTGCAGCGTGCTGATCGAGAAGATCGCGTCGTACGTGTCCCGTGGGGGCGGGGACTCCAGTACATCGCCGAGAATGCACGTCACATTGTCGGGGACCCGTCGCTGTGCGCGGTTGATCATTGCAGGTGACCGGTCGAGTGCGTCGACGTGGTCGACACGTTCGGCCAACTGCGCAGCGAAAGCCCCGGAACCACAGCCGACATCAAGCACCTGTCCGCAGCCTGTCGGCAGCTGCTCCATCAGGAGCCGGTGATAGAAGGAGTTGTGGTCCCAGGGCAACATGACCGCATGCTACCTGGGCTGCAGCGCAGCGTCGTTCTTTGTGAACTGCCCGGTCCGCCCCCACAGGAACCACAGGGCCGCACCGAGGATCGGGAACGCCAGGATCAGGAGGATCCACACGGCCTTTCCTCCCCCGGCGAGCACGTCACTGGTGACGACGCTGACAATGGCGGCGATGACGAAGGCCAGGATCGCGAGGGCGATGACGGCGATAACGACGAGCAGGGCGATGGCCCAGCCGTTGGACAGGCTGCCGTCGGAGTTGGTGACAGCGGCAAGTGTGTACTGCATGATTCCTCCATGGATGGTGGGGATTGAACTCAGCTATTATCTGGCGCTGCGTCCAGTGCCCGCATCATCCCACGGTCTGATTATTCTCGGACGCCGCCGTCCGTCATCGCCGTGCCTCGATGAGGTGTCGACTTGAGTAGGCGACGAACGGACGCCCGGCTCGCATCTGCGCATCCAGCTCGCGCAACGTGTCGGTGTAACGGTCCACGGAGAAATCCGGGACCCACCATACGCATTTGCGCAGGATCCACACCACGGCCCCGACGTCGAAGAATTCCATCCGGCAGCGTGCCGTCTCAAGTCGCTCGACGGTCAGCCCGGCAGCTTCGGCGGCGGCAACCTCGCCGTCCGGTCCGTGCGGGTCGCGGCCTTTGCGCTCTACCGGGCGCGGGCCGAGAAAGAACTCGATCAGTTCGAAACCGGAGGCCGGTCCCACGTGTTGTGCGAGGTAGTGGCCCCCGGGTGCCAGGACACGGTAGATTTCCGCCCAGTTCGGGGTCACGGGGTGGCGGGCACTGACCAGGTTGAAAGATTGCTCGGGGAAGGGGAGTGGGTCGCCGCCGGACACGGCGGTCTCGACGACATCGACGCCCCGCGGTCCCAGGAGTTCGCGCGCACGCTGCGCGTTCGGCGCCCACGCTTCGGTCACGGTCATTCGATGAGGCAGTGTCGGGGCCTCATTCACCACCTCGCCGCCACCGGTGTCGATATCCAGGGCTGCAGCGTCGGAGTTCGAGGCAGCCAGGGAGCCGAGACGATCAGAGAGGAGGTGCGCGTATCCCCACGGTGGCCGCTCTTCGGTGGCGCGACCATCCAGCCAGTCGAACCCCCATCCGTCCACGTCGGCGCTCTCGGCCTCGGCGATCAGGTCCTCGAAAGATCTCATGGGCCCACTGTAACGAACCGTGGACGTCCGACCCCACCTTGACCGTGCGGGAATTGTCGCACTATCATCGTGCGGAAATAGTCGAACGAACAAGGAGAAGGACATGTCCCCGTCCCGGACCTACGAACACCCCGACACCGACGACATCACCATCCACCGCGTACTTTTCGCGCTCAGTGAACCCCTGCGGCTGAATATGGTGCGGGTGCTCGCCGCCCGCGGGGAAGTCGACAGCATCGATCTCGGGCCTGACCTTCCCCGGTCCACACTGACCCACCACACCAGCCTGTTGCGCGAATCAGGCGTGGTCTTCGTCCGCGCTGAAGGTCGGAAGTGCATGATCCGGTTGCGCACCGATGACCTCGACTCCCGGTTTCCGGGGCTCATTGATACCGTGCTGAGCGGATATGACGAGGTAGGGCAGTGATCCGCAGGGTGTGGCCGTTGACCGCCGCCGCGGTCGCCCTGGGTATCGACGCCTACGTCCTCGCCGGTGTTCTGCCGCAGATCGCCGGCTCCCTGTCCACCACCGCAGCGATGATCGGACTCGGTGTCACCGCGTTCACTGCCGCGTACGCGGTGGCGGGCCCCCTGTTGTCAGGACGGCTGACCCGCGGAAGCACCGCCCGTGCGTTGTTGATCGCCCTCGGGGTATTCAACCTCGGCAATCTCATCACCACCCTGGCGCCCGGCGTGGAGATCTTCCTCGTGTCACGGGTCATCGCCGGCGCGGGTGCCGGTATCCTCACCGCTGTCGCCACGGCGACGGCTGCAGCAATGGTGGAGGACGCCGAGCGGGGCCGCGCGATGTCGATGGTGACCTTCGGGCTGTCCGCCGGAACAGTCGCCGGCGTCCCCCTCGGCATGCTGATCGGCGACACCGCGGGCTGGCGGTGGACCATGGCCCTGGTCGTCGCTTTCGGAGTATGCGGCATGGCGGCGCTCGCTGTGCGTGCCCGTAATCTCCCGGTACTGGACAGTGGTGGTGGGCCGGTCTTCAGTGTCCTGCGCTCGGCGAAGACCAGCCTCGGCGTTGTGGCCGCATTCCTTCTCGGTGTCGCGAGCCTGGGGCTGTACACCTATCTCCTGCCGATGGCGGAATCCCGCGGCCTGGACGACTGGGGGTTCGCACTGGTGTGGGCCTGGGGTATCGGTGGGGTCGGGGCAACAGCCCTGATCGGAAAACCGCTCGACCGCTTCGGTCCGCGACCGTTCCTGATCGCCCTGCCGGTGATCCTCGCGCTCGGTTTCGCCGTGGCCTGGCTCAGCGGCAATCCTGTCGCGTGGATCGTCGCCGCGGTGCTCTGGGGAGCAGCAGGGTGGGCGACGGTCCCCACACTGCAACAGGCCTTGACCGCCGATCGACCCGCCCAGGCCATGCCGGTCATCGCCTTCCAGATGGCGGCGATGTACCTCGGTTCTGCCGTCGGAGCTGCGGCGGGAAGTAGTCTGCTCAGCGGCGGGACCGTCGCAGCGGACCTCGCCGGATGGGCGCTCATCCCTGCCCTGGCAGCGCTGCTGTTGGCGGGGGCGATCAGCCTGCGTTATCTGCAGGCGACACATCCCGTCACGACTGCAGGTCGATCAACACCTTGATGTCGTCGTCCTGATGCTCGAATGCCTCAGCGAACCGCGACAGCGGCACCGTCCGGGTAATCAGCGACGACAACCAGTCATGATCGGCCTTGCCCAGCACTTCTGCCGCGGTACGCCAGTGGTCGACATTGGCGTTGACCGAGCCGACCACGGCAGTGTTGTTGAGCACCATGCGCTTGCCGGCGGCGGCGATGTCGACTTCCATCTTATCGCCCTCCCGAATCCCCAGCAGGCAGATCACCGGATAGGGGTGCTCGTGGGTGAGAGCAGCACCGACGAGGGGACCAGCACCGGTGGTCTCGATGACGATGTCCGGGTCCACCGAGTCCAGGATGTCCCGGAACTCGCCGGTGTGGTACTCGGCGCCCAGCTCAGCGACGAGAGTCGGCTTCACACCTTCGGTCACCCGGTCGACGACATGAACATCCAGACCCCGCTGCTTCCCGATCAGTGCGGCCAGCAGACCCACGGGGCCGGCACCTGTCACCACAACGGAGGACGGCTCGAACCAGGCGCGATTGCCGAGGCGGTCGACCTGGTCCCACGCCTTGGCGACCACGGATGTCGGCTCCAACAGAGCTCCCGCGACGCCGAGAGCGTCGTCTACCTTGACCACGAAGTCCTTGTGGACGACCCACTGTTCGGCACCGAAGCCGTCGATCTCCTTGATGCCGCGTTCGCGGTACTTCCCGTTACGGCACATGTCGAATTCACCCCGTGCGCACGCGCCGCAGGGCTCCGGATCAGGACGACGCACCACACCGACCACATGGTCTCCCGCCTCGAAGCCCGATCCCTCCGGCGCCGAGACGACCTCGCCGAGGGACTCATGCCCGATGATCAGTCTCTTGTGCCCGTCCGGCGCCCACCCGTAGCCACCGGAGTTGAGGTCGTGGTCGGTACCGCACACCCCCAGCGCGAGTCCACGGACGAGCAGTTCGTCATCGCCAGGGACGGGGGCGTTGAACTCCTCGACGGACAGGGAATCGGCCTGACCTGGTTCGACGGTGATGGCTCTGATGGTGTCGGTCATCGTTTCTCCTGAAATACGTGTGTCAGCCGGCAAAAGGCCGGACGGGTTGGCCGTGGACACCGGGGATCGCGGTGAAGACCGCCCCGGCAGTCGGTTGCGTTCCTTCCGCGACGTTCTCACGGGTCGTCGTGATGAACAGTCGGTCCAGATCCTGGCCGCCGAAGGTGCACGCCGTGACGTTGGTGACCGGCAGCTGCACTGTGTCGATGAGTATCCCGGACGGGTCACGGCACTCCACCCGCGAGCCACCGTAGATCGCCGTCCAGATGTTGCCCTCGGCATCGACACACAGGCCGTCTGGTCCGCCGGCCGGGTCATCGACGTCGAGGGTGAACAACGTCCTGCCCTCGTGCAGACCGAGATCAGCGTTCCAGGCGTACACCATGGTGGAGCGTGTCGGGGTGTCGTTGTAGTAGGCCAGGGAGCCGTCCGGGCTCCAGTCGATCCCGTTGGAGACGGTCACTCCATCGCGCACGGTCGTCACGGAGCTGTCGCTGGACACCGACACGAGGACACCGCCGCCGGCAGCCTGGTCGTAGCGCATCGTGCCGGCGTAAAGGCTGCCGTCCGGTGCACAACCGCCGTCATTGAAGCGGACGTCGGGGGAGTCCACCACCGTGACCAGGGCGCGGAGATCGGAGAGACCCGGATCGTCGGCGCGGCAGATCCTATGTTCGGTGGCGAGGACGGCACCACCCTCTGCCCGCGGTCGGAGGAATGCCGCAACCGGACTCCCGACGTTCACCGACGTCACGGCACCGTCGTCGGCGGCGGTGAGCACCCGGCCTGCGGTCATATCGACGTAACGCAGGGTACCGGCGACCGGGGAACCGTCCTGCGGCCACCACACAGGACCTTCAGCGTGGTAGGCGACCGGATCGGTGAACTGCTCTGCCTTCATTCGCCCGAGTCTAAGCACCCGCCGGACAGGGTGCACCGCAGGCACCCCCGCACCAACCGCGGCGTACCGTGGCAGCGACACGACGGACACAAGGAGAATGACGTGGCGAAACTTGGCAGCCGAGAAGCCTGGCTGCGCAGCGGCTATGCACTGTTCGGTGTGATGATCATCGGCCTGGGCGCGGCGATCCTGCAGACCGGGGGAGTCGGCGTGGATCCCTACACCGCACTGAACACCGGAGTGAGCTCCACCATCGGGTGGACGCTGGGTACCTACCAGCTGGTCAGCAACCTCGTACTGTTCATCCCGGTGCTGATCTGGGGACGGAAATACATCGGACCAGGCACGGTGATCAACATGGTGCTCACCGGCTTCTTCATCGACCTGTTCTCGTTCCTGCTGGGACCTGTCATCCCCGATGACCCGTCTCTGCTGCTGATGACCGTCTTCTTCGCCGGCGGGATCGGTGTCTTCGCCTTCGGAGCCAGTGCCTACATGAGCGCGGGCGTAGGTACCGCACCTTATGATGCCATCGCGCCGATGATCGTGGACAAGACCGGATGGAACTACACAAAGGTCCGTGTTCCGCAGGATGTCCTGACGGTGGTCGCCGCTGTCCTGTTCAAGGGGCAGGTCGGGTTCGGTACGGTCATGACCGCCTTCTTCAACGGTCCGTTGATCCAGTTCTTCACCGAGAAGATCAATAAGCCCGCCGTGGAGCGGCTGGTCCAGCGGCACTGAGGGCAGCTGTGATCGGCGTAGCGTTGAGAGGGTGAGCGAACGCACCGACATCACCGATATCACCACCATCAACACCCTCAGGGACCTCCGTGCCGCGGGCCACGTCCAGAAGAGCCTGCGCGCCGAGATCCGGGACAACCTCCTCACCGCCCTCCGCGACGGTCGCGATCCCTGGCCCGGCCTCCACGGGCTGGCAGACACCGTGATCCCCCAGGTGGAACGCGCCCTGATCGCGGGGCATGACATCGTCCTGCTCGGCGAACGTGGGCAGGGCAAGACCCGGCTGCTCCGCACCCTGGTCGGACTCCTCGACGAATGGACGCCGGTGATCGCCGGTTCCGAACTGAGGGAACACCCCTTTAACCCGATCGGCCCTGAGAGCCGCCGCCGGGCGGCGGAACTCGGCGACGACCTGCCGGTCGCCTGGATCCACCGGGACGAGCGGTACGCCGAGAAACTCGCCACCCCGGACACCAGCGTCGGTGATCTTATCGGTGACGTCGACCCGATGAAGGTCGCCGAGGGCCGGAGCCTCGGCGACCCCGAGACCATCCATTACGGTCTGATTCCGCGTAGCCACCGTGGCATTGTCGCGATCAACGAACTGCCCGATCTGGCGGAACGTATCCAGGTGGCGATGCTCAACGTCATGGAGGAGCGCGACATCCAGATCCGTGGCTACATCCTGCGGCTGCCCCTCGACGTTCTCGTCGTCGCCAGCGCGAACCCGGAGGACTACACCAACCGCGGACGGATCATCACCCCACTCAAGGACCGGTTCGGCGCCGAGATCCGTACCCACTACCCGGTCGCCCTGGATGACGAGATCGCCGTCATCCGGCAGGAGGCGGACCTTGGGACCGACCCGCGGGCGGAGGTGCCCGACTACCTGGTCGAGATTCTCGCCCGGTTCACCCGTGCACTGCGGGACTCGTCCTCCGTCGACCAACGCAGCGGCGTCAGTGCCCGTTTCGCCATCGCCGGAGCTGAGACGATCGCGGCCGCCGCCGTCCACCGCGCGGCCAGACACGGAGAGGACCGCCCGGTGGCCCGACCGGTGGACCTCGAGACAGCGGTCGACGTCCTCGGTGGGAAGGTCGAGTTCGAGTCCGGCGAGGAGGACCGTGCCGACGACATCCTCGACCACCTGCTGCGTACCGCGACGGCGGCGACGGCGCGGGCGCTGTTCCGCGGGATCGACCTTGAACCCCTGGTGGCGGCCCTGGACGGCGGAACTCTGATCAACACCGGCGAGCAGATGACGGCCGCGGACTTCCTCGCCGGGCTCCCCGACATCCCGGGGTCGGACCTCTACGACCGCATCTGCCAGCGCCTCGACGCCGTGGACGACGGACAACGTGCCGCGGCCCTCGAATTCGCCCTGGAGGCGCTGTTCCTCTCCCGCCGGATCGACAAGGAGATTGTCGGAGGCGATACGGTCTATGGCTAACAGGCGCCTCACCAGGCAGGCTCGATTCGGACGTTACACCGGCGGTCCCGATCCGCTGGCCCCACCGGTCGACCTCAGTGCCGCACTCGACGCGATCGGCGAGGACGTGATGGCAGGGGATTCCGCCGAACACGCGGTCCGCGAGTTCCTCCGACGCGAGGGGCTCGACGACATAGCGCGCCGGGTGGCGGAACGTCGACGCGAAGCAACCCACGGCACCAGTCTGGACGGGACGTTGCGGGAGATTCGGACATTGCTCGATGCCGCGGTCTTGGCGGAACGCCGCCAACTGGCCCGCGACATCACCCTCGATGACACCGACCGTGCCTTCGCCGAGATGCGGTTGGAGAACCTTCCTCCGTCCGCCGCGGCCGCGGTCAGTGAACTCAACGACTACCGGTGGCAGAGCAGCGAGGCGCAGGAGGCCTTCGACACGATCCGGGACCTGTTGGGCCGGGAGATGCTGGACCAGCGCTTCGCCGGCATGAAGAACGCCTTGGAGAACGCGACCGAGGAGGACCGTGCCGCGACCCAGGAGATGCTCGACGATCTCAATCGGCTCCTGGACGCCCACCAGCGCGGCAGTCTCTCCCCGCGGGAGTTCGACGAGTTCATGGACAAGCACGGTGCGTACTTCCCGGAGAATCCACGGACGGTCGACGAGTTGCTGGACACCCTGGCCCAACGGTCGGCTGCGGCCCAACGGATGCGCAACTCGATGTCGCAGGACCAACGCGAGGAACTCGACGACCTGGCACAACAGGCTTTCGGGTCGCCGCGACTCCTGGACTCCCTGCGCCACCTGGACGGATACCTGCAGGTACTGCGCCCGGAGGAGGACTGGAGCGGCAGAGAGACGATGGGGGAGGGCGAATCCCCGGAACATGCCGGGCTCGGCGACGGGACGGGTGTGTTCCAGGACATCGCCGACCTCGACCGCCTCGTCGACCAGTTGTCGCAGTCCTACGCGGACTCGTCGCTGGGCGATGTCGACCTGGACGTCCTGCAGCGGCTGCTCGGGGATGAGGCCACTGCCCAGGTCCGGTCGCTGCAGGACCTGGAGTCGGCATTGATGACGTCGGGGACCCTGCGACGCGGCCAGGACGGGCGGCTGCGGCTGAGCCCGAAGGCGATGCGCACACTCGGACAATCCCTGCTCCGGGACGCGGCCGACCGGCTGTCGGCACGCCGCGGCCAGCGGGACGCGCACGTCGGTGGCGCGGGAGGAGAGGTGTCGGGGGCCTCCCGCCCGTGGGAGTTCGGGGACACCGCGCCATGGGACGTCACCAGGACGGTGGCCAACGCCGTGCGGCGGACCGTCACCGATGGTGCGGACGCCTCAGCAGGGGTGAGGCTGGAGATCGACGACATCGAGGTGCAGGACATCGAGGCACGAACACGGGCCTGCGTCGCCCTGCTGGTCGACACCTCGTTCTCCATGGCGACGGAGGGACGCTGGGTGCCGATGAAGCGCACCGCCCTTGCACTGCACACGCTGGTCACGACGAGGTTCCGGGGCGACGACCTCGAACTGATCACCTTCGGGCGTCGTGCGCAGGTCACCGACATCGACCAGCTCACCGGTCTGGAGGCGGAGTGGGAGCAGGGAACCAACCTGCACCACGCACTGCTCCTGGCGCACCGTCACTTCCGCCGCCACCCGGACGCCCGGCCGGTGCTCCTCGTCGTCACGGACGGCGAACCGACCGCCCACCTGGAATCCGGTGGCCGGGCGTTCTTCGACTACCCGCCTCATCCGCTGACCGTTGCGAACACGGTGCACGAGCTGGATGCCGTGGCACGGGCGGGGGCACAGACGACGTTCTTCCGGCTCGGCGATGACCCGGGGTTGGCCCGTTTCATCGGCTCTGTCGCCCGTCGTGTCGGCGGGGCGGTGGTGGCACCGGATCTCGGCGATCTCGGTGCCGCAGTGGTGGAGTCGTACCTGGGGTCGCGGACACGCGATCGACAGCGGCGCCGACAGGGGCACCGGCACGGGCACCGCTAGTAGAGCGGCCAGGGGACCGCAGGCATGTCACTGCGCGGACCGGGGAACCGACCGGTACCGAGGAGTTGGTCACAACGGTCGGCAAGTGCCACGACTTCTGCCACGCTGAGCAGTTCGTCGAATGAGTCGCCCAACCTCCCGTCGAGCCCGTCGCGCACCTGCCGGACGGCGGCGAGTTCGTCGTCGGAGAGATGCTCTCCGACCCATCCCCACAGCACGGTGCGCAGTTTGTTCTCGGTGTGGAAGGTCAGCCCGTGGTCCACCCCGTACCGGTGCCCGTCGGCCATCGGCAGGATATGGCCGATCTTGCGGTCGGCGTTGTTGGCCAGGACGTCGAAGAGAACCATCCTGCGTAACGGGGTGGAATCCTCGTGGAAGAGGGAGACAGGTTCGTCCTCCTCATCGACGCCGTCGAGCACGTGGCGCCATCCGTCCTGTTCCAGACGCGAGGCGTCCGGGGTTGCCACGAGCTCTACGGGACCCGGCCCGGTGAGGGGCTCGCACCACAGCTGGACCATGCCCTCGCCAAACGGTCCGTCCCGCAACCAGGTCAGGGGAACGACACGGAATCCCAGTGCGTCCGACAGAGTGTAGGCCGCGACCTCACGGCGGGCGAGAGTGCGGTCAGGAAAGTCCCACAGTGGTTTTTCGCCGATCAACGGCTTGTAGACCACGGTGGTCTCACCGATCTGGCCGCGGAACGTCGCATTGGAGGCCGAGACAATCCGGCCCTCCAATTCAAGATCGCCCTGCGGAGGTGTCGCGGTCGACATTCCGGGAGGATGTACCGTCACGTCAGAACCCGTCGGGTCCGCCGCACTCGTGGCCGTCGGGGTCCATCGGCTGCCCACACCGGGGGCAGAGCGGGCGGCCGGAGTTCACGATCGCCAGCGTCCGGTCGACGAATGCCTTCGCGGCGCCGACGGGGATACGCACCGACAGGAGTTCCTCCGGCTCGACCTCGAGTTCGATGGGCTCGTCGGCGTCCACGGAGGCCTGGAGTTCCTCGAGCTCCTCCGGATCGATCTCCGGCGGGGGAGCGGCCTCGATGACGACCTGGGAGGTCTTCGGATCCCAGCCCAGGCTCAGGACCCCGACCCGGAACTCCTCGTCGACGGGCATGTCCAACGGATCATCGTCGACGAGCAGTTCGTCTGTTTCAGTGGGAACATTGAACGGGTTGCCGTCCTGACTGCGGAGCCGGTCGAGTAGTTCGGCGATCCCCTCCGCGAGGGCGGCGGACTGCTGCTTCTCAAGGGAGACGCTGACCGTCGCACCCCGGTCGCGGGCCTGCAGGTAGAACGTCCGGTCACCGGGCAGCCCCACAGTGCCGACAACGAAGCGGTCCGGCCAGTCGAATCCGTATGTGGTGGTGGGCATAAAGACCATTGTAGGAGTCTTGGCACTCACGGTGCAGCGAGTCCGCCAGCCGCCCCGGTAACAGAGCAACCCCGGGGGATGGTGTGACCGACCTGTCGGGTTGCTGCCTCGTCGGTGGCGGACCGGCTCAGCGTGGCTCGCCGTCATGCCCGGCCCCACCGCCGACCTGTACTCCGTCGCCGGCAGCGGGGACGAGCCAGGACAGGTCGCCGTCCGAGGTATTGACGCACAGGACGTGCGGCATCGCTGCGGTGTAGCGGATGACCGACACGGAAGCAGGGTCGGCGTGCACCCGCTGGAAATGGTCGAAAGGCATACCGTATGCGTCGGCGACAACGGACTTGATGATGTCTCCGTGGCTCACCGCGACCCAGACGGCGCCGGGGCCGTGCTCCGATTCGACGGTGGCGTCATGGTCGCGGATCGCGGTGACGGCCCGGGCCTGCATGTCCGCCAGGGATTCCCCGTCGGGGAACACGGCCGCCGAGGGGCGCCCGACGACGGTCTTCCACAGTTCTTCCTTACCGAGCTCGGCGAGCTTGCGACCCTGCCAGTCACCGTAGTCGCACTCGGTGATGCCGTCGTCGGTGGTGAAGGACGGAGTGCCTGACTGGTGCTCGAGGATGGCCTGGGCGGTCTGCCGGCACCGCTGCAGCGGGCTGGAGACCACTCCCACCAGGGGGACCGTCGCCAGGCGTCCGGCGGTGCGTTCCGCCTGCCCGCGGCCGGTATCGTCCAGGGTGACGCCGGGGGTTCGCCCGGCCAGGATGCCGTCGGTGTTCGCGGTGCTACGTCCGTGTCGGACCAGGATGACTGTGGCCATGGGATCGAGGCTAGCCGGGACGGGGCCACCGGTGCATGCGGCGGTTCGCTGCTCCGAGGAGACCTCCGGGTGTGAGTCGGAGGGCGGTGTCGCGGAGTCCGGCGAGAAGCGGGTGGGAGGCCTGCGCCACGCGTGCTGCCCACCGGGAACGTTGCATGATCGATGTCGTCCGGGCGTGTCGGAACTCCGTGTAGGTGGTGAGGGCAGCGCCGAGCGAGGCCGGCGAAACGCCCCGGAGAAGGACGGTGAGAGTAGCGGCATCCTCGATGCCCTGGCCCGCACCTTGGCCGAGGTTCGGGGTCATGGCGTGGGCGGCATCACCGATGAGCACGGTACGTCTCTCCGTCAGAGAGGTGAGCGGTGTGAGCAGGTCATAGATGTCATGGCGCATCAGATCGCCCGGAGGGGTGGCTGCGATGCAGTCCTGGATCGGTGGGTGCCAGCCGGCGAACCGCCGACGGACTTCGGCGTGTTCCTCGGGATAGATGGTCCCGGCGGGGCAGTTCAGCGTCCCGAACCAGTAGATGCGGTTGTCAGGAAGGGGGACGATGCCGAAGATCTGCCCGCGGCCCCAGGTCTCTCCTGCCTCGTCGTGGATGTCGACCGGCTCGCTGGTCACGCCGCGCCAGGCGGTGTACCCGGCGTAATGCAGGCCGGTGTCCAACCCCAGGACCCGACGGTTGGGGCTGTGGATCCCGTCGGCAACGATGACCAGGTCAACCGGGTCGACGCGTGCAGTGTCGTGGTCGAGGACGATATGCGGCCCTCCGCTGGGATCGACGGTTGCGGGCGAACCGGTGTGGAGCGTCCCCGGCACGAGACTGTCAGTGAGGGCGCGGTGGAGGTCCTGTCGGTGAACGCTGCGCATCGACCCGGTTGCCGACGCCGGAGCGGTGGTCAACCACCCGCCCGACGGCGAGCGTTGTCCGGCGCGCATCGATGCGATGGCGGCACTGGACACTCCCCGGACAGTGTCGCCGAGTCCGACGAGGTCGAGGGCTTCGAAGGCATTGCCGAACAACGTGAGCCCTGCGCCCACAGCGTCGGAGTGGGAGCGACGTTCGAAGATGACCACGTCGTGACCGTCTCTCTGCAGTCCTGCGGCGGCGACCAGTCCGGCGATCCCGGCACCGATGACGGCGATTCTCATGGCGTACACCCTTTCGCGTTGTCGTGGCTCTACATATGTAGAGTACTCGACGTCCACTAGGATTGCCGATGTGTCGGAGCAGTCACAAGGGCAAGACCGCCGAGCAGAGATCGCTGACGCCGGAATCCGGATCATCGCGTCACGCGGCGTGCGTGCGCTCACCCACCGGGCCATCGACACGGAGGTGGGCCTGTCCGCCGGATCGACGTCGTACTACGCCCGTACCCGGCGCGACCTCATCGTCCTCATCGTGGGACGGTTGGCGACGCGTACGACAGCGGATATGTCAGCGGTGCAGTGGCCGGATTTTCTCACGGTGTCTACTGCAGCAACGCTTGTTGCACGGGCCATCGGGGCGACGCTGCAGCGCGAGGAGGAGCACGTCGCCCGGATCGCTCTGCACATCGAGTACCGTCACGACGACGAGATTCGCGCTCTGTTGGCGGGGGACCCACCGGTGCAGCCGCACCTGGTTGCAGCGGCAGAGCGGTGCCTCCAGCTTCTTGGAGTGGATGACGCTGCGGAGGCGGCCGCCGATTTTGTCGGGTTGGTCGACGGCCTACTGATGCGGCGGATCATTCGGGGAGGTGGTGTCGACGTGAGCGACGATGCCGGTGCGGAGCGGATCGTCCGTAACTACCTTGCCGGACTGGTAGCCGGCGAACGCTGATGGTCGAGTGGGAAGCGGTGCTACGGGTATGACTGTCACTGCCGGTGCTAGTCACGGCAGGGGCCTGGCTACCTGGCCCGCGCCAAGCCACGGTGACGGGCATGGAAACAGTAGAAGACACCTGCTCACGCGGTATGTCGCGACGCACCGCCTCCCTGGCCCTGCTCGCGTTGAGTATCGGTGGTTTCGGGATCGGTCTCACGGAGTTCGTGATTGCCGGACTGCTCACCGAAGTCGCCGACGACCTGGGGGTGAGTATCAGCGTCGCCGGTCATCTTGTGGGAGGTTATGCCCTGGCCGTGGTGCCCGGCGCGCTTGTTCTCACTCCGTTGCTGATGAAACGTCCGCCCAAGCAGGCGCTGCTGGTTTTGCTGGCATTCTTCATCGCCGGAAGCCTGTTGTCCGCCTGGTCGCCGAACTACGAGATCATGTTTGCTGGGCGAGTCTTCGCCGCACTCGCCCATGGCGGTTACTTCGGGATCGGTGCCGTGCTGGCGGCATCCCTGGTCCCGCGGCAACGACAGGCGTCCGCGGTGGCGGCGCTGTTCGCTGGGCTAACCATCGCCAACGTCCTCGGTGTACCTGCCGGGTCGTTGATCGGTCAGCAGTTCGGGTGGAGGACGGTCTTCTGGGTCATTTCGGTGGTGGGCGTGGTGGCGTTCGCCGGACTCGTCGCTCTCGTCCCGCGCACTGAGCCGGAGAAGGACCAGCTCCCGGTCGGCCAGCAGTTCAGGGCACTGGCACGGCCGCAGGTTCTGGCGTCACTGCTCACCACCGCGCTTGTTTTCGGAGGCATGTTCGGCGTCTTCACCTACATCGAGCCGCTGCTGCGTGAGGTCAGTGGCTTCTCTGCTGCGACGGTGCCGTGGCTGTTGGTGTTGTTCGGTGCCGGTCTGTTCCTGGGAAACATCGTCGGTGGAAAGGCGGCTGACCGCAACGCCGACAACGCCGTCCTGATCCTGTCTCTGCTGCTGCCCGTCGTTCTGCTCGTCCTCGGGGCTGTTGCTGCGATGCCGGTGGCGACCGGCATCATGCTCTTCCTGCTCGGGCTCGTGGGATTCGCCACTGTACCGGGGCTCCAGGCGCGGGTCATGCGGCATGCTCATGGCGCGGCCACCCTGGCATCGGCCACGAATATCGCGGCCTTCAACCTCGGCAACACCGTCGGTGTGAGTATCGCCGGAGCTGCGATTGCTGCCGGGTTCGGGCTGCGTAGTCCGACGCTCACCGGTGCTGCACTGACTGTTGTCGGGTTGATTCTCATCTTCATCGCCAGGGCCGCTGCCCTGCGCCGGGTGGAAGCGTAGGTGTTCACCCCGCCTGAGGTGCCTGGCGTCAGGGGAGTGCGGCGCTCGCCATCCGGGTGATCGCGGCGAGGTCGTGTTGTGGAACACCATCACGAGCTCGCTGGGCCAGCCCGCTCAGCACAGTCATCACGTAGGCCGCTGTCGCGGCTGAGTCTGTTTCTTCGGGGAGACGTCCTGCTGCGGTGTCATCGTCGATCTTGGCGGCGATCTGGGCCGTCTTATGCTGGCGGAGTTCGGACAACTCATGGTGGACGTCCTCGTCGTCCGTACCGGCGTCTCCACCGGCAATCAGGCAACCCGGGGGCAATCCGTCGCGGGTGTAGCGCTGTGGTGCTTCCGTCAGGATCCGGCGCAGTGCGAGGGCGGCCGTCGGCTCCTCGTTGAGTGCGGCATCGATGAATCCGCCGTACGTGTGGTCGTATACGCCGACTGCTTCGGTGAACAGGGCGCGTTTTCCGCCGAAGGCGTTGTAGAGACTGGGCTGCCCGATCCCCAGCTCCTGGCTGAGGTCGCGTACCGACGTGGCCTCGTAGCCCTTGCGCCAGAACACCCGGATCACGGTGTCGAGGGCGGTGTCCCGGTCGAAGCCGCGGGGCCTGCCGCGGGGTGGCGTGGAAGTCATTCCCCCATTGTATGTCGGACGCTACAAAATGTGCTACGTTCGCTTTTTATAGCACTCGATATAAAAAGGAGGATGGCGATGACATCGCTAACGGGAACGAACACTGCAGTTGTCGGGTACGAAAAGGGGGTACTGCTGTGATGCCACTGGCAATCTGGGGTATCGGTTTCGGCATCTTCGCCCAAGGCACCAGTGAGCTCATGCTTGCCGGTCTGCTGCCCGACATGGCCGATGACCTGCAGGTGACCATCCCACAGGCGGGAATGCTCATCAGTGCTTTCGCGCTCGGCATGCTCGTCGGGGCGCCGGTGCTGGCGGCGCTGACCCTGCGCTGGCCCCGACGCTTCGCCCTCCTGCTGTTCCTCGCGGTGTTTGTTCTCAGTCATGTAGTCAGCGCGCTCACCGGTAGCTATGAACTGTTGCTCGCCATGAGATTCATCGGAGCATTCGCCTATGCCGGGTTCTGGGCCGTCGGCGGGAGTACCGCGATGGCGTTGGCGGGACCTGAGCGACGTGGGCAGGCGATGGGCATCGTCGCCGGCGGGCTGACCGTCGCCACCGTGCTCGGTCTACCGGCAGGAACGTGGATCGGGCAGCACCTCGGCTGGCGGGGTGCGTTCTGGACGGTCGCGGTGCTCTCGATTATTGCGGCTGTCGTCATTGTGTTCTGCGTGCCTGCCCTGCGCCCGGAGAATCCGCCGAACCTCCGTGCCGAGCTCAGGGGCCTGCGTCCTCCACGGTTGTGGTTGTCCTATGCCATGACGGCGACGGCGACCACCGCACTGCTCGGGACGTTCTCCTACCTCTCGGCGATGCTGGTCGAGACCACCGGTCTTGGATCATCCTGGGTGCCCGCGGTGTTGTTCGGCTACGGGTTCGGAGCGCTCGTGGGTATTGCACTCGGAGGAAAGGCCGCTGACCGCTATCCGAGTTCTGTCCTCGGTATCGGTTTTAGCGGACTGCTGGTGACCTCGGTGCTGTTGGCGGTGTTCGCGCAGTATCCGGGCGCGGTCATCGCCTTGGTCGTGGCGCTGGGCTTCCTCGGTTTCAGCACCAACCCTGCGTTGAACTCGCGCTTCATCCCTCTTGCGCCGGACGCTCCCACGTTGTCGGTGTCCGGGAATGTCTCCGCGTTCAACGTTGGCATCACCCTCGGACCGTGGCTCGGCGGGTTGGCACTGTCGGCGGGGCACGATTATCCGGTCATTCCCGCTATCGGTGCCGCGGTCGCGGTCCTCGCGCTGGTGCTGTGGGCATGGGACCTGGTCCTGGACAGCAGGACGAGACGAGCACCGTCGAATCAACGGCGGGAGCCGTGCGGCACGGAGGCGGTGAGAGTCGAGACTCCTTGTGGATAGGCGTGACAGGCGCGAGGCTTCCTGGGACGTGCACCGTCGGTTGGTTTTGAGAGGCGCGGCCACCCCTGAGTGTCCGTCCCGGAGGCACGTCAGTCCACTAACTTAACGGTATTGACTCTAGGGCGTGTATCCAGGCTATGGTGTCCGGCCGTCTCTGATTGAAGCCGACCGAGACATCGCCGAGTTCTCCAGCCTGACCGCCCCACTGAAGTCATCTGGAGTCTCCAGGTCCAGCTCTTTGGCCCGGCTCGGACTGTCGATCAGACCGAACTCTCTGAGAAAGGCGACACGCGGATCTCCGGGAACGTAGAGTCCGGCCTCGTGGCCGTTGCCCTCGAAAATCGGGGCCGTACCGGAAGGACGCCCCCTTCAGGCTCGAGTACTTCGCCGCCTCGGGTACCATGGCGTCCTCCGACTCCGCGATGAGACCAGCCGCCTTGTTTATTGCGTTTCCTCTCGTCAGTCCGTCAGGTCTTGCGAGACACGGTCAGCGAAGGCGAGCGCGGCGGAGGGAGACCCGTACTGCATCTCCATGTCATAGGTGAAGACCCGGTTGTTCTTCACGAACGGCAGAGACCGCCACTGCGGATTGTCTTTGAGTTGATCCATCATGTTCTCGAAGTCGGCATCGTCTGTTTTCCCCTGTACGGTCCCGATCCACACCGCGTCGAGATCGGCGAGCCTGTGGATCTGCTCCATGCTCAACTCAAGATCCCGGTCGCCCTCCTCAACCATGAGGTCCAGGCCCAGGTCGGAGAACACACCACACTCCAGTCCGGCGTAACAGCCCACGTTGAACTTATTGTCGTAGAACCCTAGTGTTCCCACGGTGAGCTCACCGTGGCCGGAAGATTCTATCTTCGCCCGGAAGTCCTCAGTCGCAGCAGTGTATCTGTCTTTCCACTGCGTCAGATGCTCTTCCCTGCCCAAATCGGCGGCGGTGCGTTCGAAGTGCCTGAGCCACGGTTCGCCGTCGAAGGAGTTGTTCGAGTAGGTCGAAGCCACGGCGGACAACTTGTCGTGCGCTTCCTCCAAGCCGCCGATCCCGTTGAGGATGAAGTCCGGGGCAGCATCCGCCACCGCCTCATAATTAACCTCGGGATAGTTGACGAAGGTATCCGTCACATTCTTCAGCGCATCCTGCGGAAAATAGGACGGGAACGAGTCGTAGCCGTCACGCACCGGCTGAGTGGAGGCGAGTGGGATCCCCAGGGTCGCGAGGATGTCCACGTCAGTGGTATAAAAACCCATTGCGGCGGTCGGTTCGTGTTCTAGGTCCACTGCATGACCGAGCGGATCAGTCGTGTGAATTCCACCCTGGGTGCTTGTCGCGGTGTCCTCCTCGTCATCGGTCGAGCAGCTCACCGTCGCACTCAGGGTCAGGGCGGCGAGCACCGTCGCCGCCGTCCGACGCAGCAGGGACGCCTTCTGCGTCAGGGCCGTTGCAGTCATTTTCGCTCCTCATTGTCGTGAATCGCCCCCTCAGCAAAGGGTTACCTTGGTAGAGGCTACAGAGCGGACCAGTATGCCAAGCGACAGAAATCGTCGCTCACCGGACATCCGTCAGGAACCCCGTCACCGCGTCCGGAGCTCCTGCGGTCCACGGCCGGCGGCACGCTATGACAAGCTGACGATTGTGTACCGGGCGGTGGCGGTGCTGTCAGTGGTCGTCGCCTGGCTCGCACCTTTAGGAGTCACGCCCTAGACTCTGACACCTATGTGAGAGCCAACCCCGGGAAGGAGTCCTCGATGCGGATCGGTGAACTGTCGCGGCAGACCGGTGTGAGTATCCGTTCCCTGCGCTACTACGAGGAGCAGAACCTGCTGCACCCGGCTCGGCTGTCCAGCGGGTACCGGGTCTATGACGACGCTGATGTTGACCGTGTGCATCGTATCCAGGCTCTGCTGTCTGCGGGGCTGAGCACCCACAAGATCGAACACATCCTGCCGTGTCTCCAGGGCCACGAGGGTGATCCTGTGGCGCTGGCCTGTTCGGACCTCTACGACGAACTCGTCGCTGAGCGTGATGAGCTCCTCGACCGTATTGACGCACTACGCGCCTCAGTGACGGCACTGGATGCTGTGATCACTGCCAGCCCACAGCCCACGACGACTTGACTCTCACACTGGTGTGAGCCTTTAGCGTCGACACCATGAGCAACGTCACGAGTAATCGAATCGCCTACTACCGCTACGGTGGCCCGGACGTCCTTTGCTGGGAGCCTGAGGAACTCTCCGCTCCTGGAGTCGGGGAGGTGCGGATCCGGCAGGAGATGATCGGGGTCAATCCGGTGGATTGGAAGATGGTCGCCGGATACTTCCGGCACACTGACCGTGTGCCGTTTCCACACGTCCCGGGGTGGGCCGGCACAGGGGTGGTCGAGGCTGTCGGAACTGGAGTGGCTCATCTGCACATCGGTGATCCGGTGATAGCCGGTGCCCGTGGAGGGGCTTTCCGGGAGCATCTGGTGGTGGATGCCAGCCTCGTCGTGTCCCGTCCGGACTCGCTGAGTATCGAGCAGGCGGCAGGGCTGCCGTCCTCTGCTGTGGCCGGATACTCATTGGTCGAAAACCTTGATGTGGCGGCGGGGGATACACTGCTGGTGCACGGAGCCGCCGGCAGCGTCGGTTCGGCGGCAGTGCAGGTCGCCGTCAGTCGGGGAGCCGAGGTCATCGGGACGGCGTCGGCAGGCAACCACGACTACCTGCGCTCGCTCGGCGCGGTAGCCGTGGAGTACGGCCCCGGGCTTCTCGACTCACTGAGACGCCACCGTCCCATCGATGCCGTCGCTGACGCCGTCGGCGGGCGGGAAACGGTGGCCGTGACTCGCGAGGTCCTGGGCACGCGTGGTCGTGCCGTTACGGCGTGGGGAGACCCCCACTCGGACGCCGCCGGAATTCCGTGGGTGCGACACCCGGCGGACGAGTTGGAACAGACCGTGGCACTGGCTGCGCGGGGCGTGGTCAACGTGAGGATCGGTGCGACCTTTCCACTGGCGCGGGCCGTAGACGCGCTGACGTTCAGTCAGACGGGCCACCCGGCCGGAAAGATTCTGCTGGTTCCCTGATGATGGCGATCACTGCCATCACCTAGAAACCAGGTAGATTTCCAGGCTGAAGCACGTCGGCGCATGATTGCGCGCCGGTCATGCCCCCTACGCAGCTGGAGCATTCTCCCGGCGCACATGGCGGCGTGTAACGAGGGTTATGCGCTGGCGCCGTAGCGCTGGCGGGCAGCTTCACCGCTGGTGCCGATAGCATCGCCAACTTCACGCCACGACAACTGCTGCTTACGCGCGGCCTGTACCGCGTCGGCTAACTCTCGTTCAGCGACGTCACGTCGCCAGGCTGCGAGTTTGACGGCCATCACCGGAGGCAGTGGTGCGTTCTGGTCTGTGGTCTTGGGGTCGTAGTCTTCGAAGGCGTCGGCGAACTTGTCCGCACGCGCCTTGATCTCGGCAATGGTTCGTCGAGTCATTGTTGTTCACCTCAGGTACTTGGATCGGGCCGGACGCATGGCGTGGGCGACGGCGATGACCTCGTGCCATTCGATGACCCCGACTTCGATGAGCGTGCCGGAAATATCCGGACCTATAAACATCGTCATTGAGTCGTCTTGCACGAAGTGGCGGACAGGGAAGCGGAGCGCATGGAGTATTGCCGCCTCTGTGACACCGTGTCGGTAGGCGCTGTCAAGGATGAGCGGTTCGGGCTCCATGGCACAAGGTTACTTGTTGTGTGGTTGCTTGCCAACCTTACAAACCACCGCAACTAAGCATCTGAATCAGGCGCTCCCGTATGGATGCGCAGGGCTTCAATGAACTCCCGGTACAACTCATCGCGACCAACGAGCTCCCGGTGGGTACCGGAGTCACGGACCTTTCCTCCGTCCAGCACCACGATCTGATCAGCATCGAGAATGGTGGACAGCCGGTGGGCTATGGTCACCACGGCCCCAGTTCGGGCAGCTGTACTGATGACCTTCTGGATCGCGGCTTCGGTCGTGCCGTCCAATTGCGCGGTGGCCTCGTCCAGCAACAGAACATCCGGTCTGTGCACCAGGGCCCGTGCCACGGCCAGGCGCTGGCGTTCGCCTCCGGAGAGGTTGGTGTCGGCCACAGCACTGTCGAGTCCGTCCGGGAGCGTCTGGATCTTCGCGTCCAACTGCACGGCGGCAAGGGCATCCCACGCGTCCCGGTCGGACGCGCCGGGGGAGCGGAACAGGACGTTGTCCCGGACCGTACCGGGGATGACCGGGGTCTCCTGCTCGACATAGGCGATGCGTGAGCGCACATCGTTGATGCTCAACCGCTCGTAGGGAACGCCGTCGAGTTCGAGTCGTCCTGAGCGAGGGTCGATGAAACGCAGCAGCAGCGAGAACACGGTCGTCTTCCCGGCACCGGACGGCCCGACGACGGCAAGATGCCCGGTCCGCGGGACCTCGAGTGTCACATCATGCAGTACCGGTTCATCGGCATCCTGGTAACCGGCCGTCACCTGTCTCAGCGCCAGCGCCGGCCCGCCGTCCGAGGACGCATTCTGGGGGCCGTCGGCCGGCCGTGCGTCGGTGTCTTCGAGCGCCAGATGCTCCGTCTCCTGGATCCGCGCCGCAGCGGCCAGACCCGACTGCACCGACGAGAAAGCCCCGGCCAGTGAGGTGATCGGATCAACAATGTTGAAGGCGTACATCAGGAATGCCACCAGGGTCGATACAGCCAGCTCACCGGAACTCACCCGCCAGGCACCCAACCCCAGAATCACGATAATCGCCAGCTGCATGCCGCCGCCGGCCACCGTCCAGATCAGTGACGAGTACCAGACGGACCGGATGGAGTAGCGTGCGGACTCTTCAGCCTTGCCGGTGACCCGGTCGATCTCGCGGTCCTCGGCACGACTCGACTTCACCGTACGCAGTGCCCGCATCCCGCCTTCCAGCGTTGACCCGAGCCCTCCGATCGCGTCCTGCGCCTGTTTGTCGGCCTTACCGATCTGGGGCACGAGAACGCCGAACATCACGCCGATGATGAGCAGTGCCAGCAACGTGGTTGCCAGCAGAGGCAGGTCGAGAAGTGCCATCAGAACGATGGTGCCGACCAAGGAGACCGCTCCGTTGATCAGTTGGACAACGCTGGACGTTGCGGCCTCGCGGAGCAGTACGGTGTCGCTGGTGACCCTGGTGACCAACTCGCCGGTCTTGAAACGCTGGATCTGCTCCAACCGTGCACGGAAGAACCGGTGGATCAGCGACCGGCGGGCATCCAACACGATATGTTCCGCCAGTCGGCCGAGCAGCACGCTCTGCACGAAGCCGGCGAGGGTGCCGACGAGCAGGAGCGCCACCAGGATTGTCACCGGGCCGGCGAGACTACGGTCGGTCCCCAGCCCGTCCAGAACCCATTTCGCTGCCATCGGGGTCGCCAGTGTGACCGCGGTCGCGAACAGTCCGAGAAGAACGCCGACGAGGAGAATGCGCAGGTGTGGTCGCGCGTAGGAGACCAGCAGAGACAGTCCCGCGCGGAGGGGGACTGCGGGCGTGGGGGAGTCAGGAGTCGTCATGGTCGGCGGAGAGAGCGCACAGGCGCTCGCGTTTCTGCTCGAGTGTGTTCTGCTGCATCGTCAGATGTGCGGCCAGGGCATCGAGTTCGGCCCGGAGATCCGGGCACATCTCCAGCGACAGGCCGTGGTTACCGGTGCGGGCGCAGTCGATGTAGCGGCGGATCGGATCAGTTCCCAGGCCGGCAGCGATCATGGTCTGGATCTGCGCCACCCGGACAACATCCTGCTCTGCGTAGATCCGGTAGTCGTTGGTGTCGCGGTGCGGGACCAGCAGGCCGCGTTCCTCGTAGTGTCGCAGCGCGCGGGTGGATACCCCGGTCCGGTCCGCCAGTTCACCGATGAGCACATGTCCTCCTCGTGGATTTGACCTTCACACTAACGTGAAGCCCTATCGTTCCGTCGCATGGTAACTGGAACAACCCCACGACATGCATCGATCATCCATGGCTACGCAGCGACACCACAGGACCACTGGTTCGGCTGGTTGGCTGAACGCCTTCGCTCCGACGGCATCCCGACGGCCGTCCCCGCGCTCCCGAACTCGCTCAACCCGGATCCCGTGGACTGGACCGACGCCGTCCATGCGGCAGTAGGGAAAGTGGACGAAAACTCCGTCATCGTCGCGCACAGTCTCGGCTGCCTCACCGTGCTCCGGTACCTGCGAGCGCTGAGTGGAGCATGGCGGGTGGGGACCCTTGTACTGGTCTCCGGGTTCGTCGACACGCTCCCCGCGCTGCCGGACCTCGATGACTACATTGCGGACGGGTGCGATGTGACGGGACTGGATAGTCACGTTGACCAGATAGTCCTCCTCCGCTCCGACAACGATCCCCTCGTGCCCGCGGCACACACAGACCGGCTTGCCGAGCTTCTGGGAACACCGGCACGGATTGTCCCCGGTGCGGGCCATTTCCTGGCCTCTGACGGTGTTACCTCACTGCCTGAGGTCCTGGAGGTCATCGGACAGTGAGAGTCATGAAAGACCCCATGTACGCCCGTATGGCCGTCCTGATTCTGGCCATTTTCTGCGTCGGTACCGCTGAGCTCTCGCCCAGCGGCATGCTGGGCGAACTGTCCCGGGACATGTCCGTGACCATTCCCACTGCCGGACTCCTGGTCACCGTGTACGCATTGACCGTGGTCTTCGGCGGTCCGGTCATCACGGCGATCACCACCCGTATCCGACGCAAACACCTGCTGGTCCTTCTTCTGCTCGTCTTCGTCCTCGGCAACGTGGTCTGCGCCACCGCCCCCAGCTTCGGCGTCCTGCTCGTCGGTCGAGTGATCACCGCCGTCATTCAGGGAACTTTCATGGCTGTCTGTGTCGTCACCGCCGGCGCCATGGTCGCGGAGAACCGACAAGGGTCCGCGGTGGCAGGCACGCAGTTCGGTGTGACACTGGCCACCGTGCTCGGCGTGCCGTTCGGAACGCTGATGGCGCAGCAGGTGGACTGGCGGGCAACCTTCGGCACCGTCGCCGTCCTTGCCTCCATCGCGATCGTGCTCATCCTGCTGACGATTCCCGACGCTGGTGGAGCATCGGTCCACTCCTCCGTGCGACATGAGTTCCGCGCGTTCGCGAACTGGCAGGTGATCGGCACCGTACTGGCCACCGTGTTGTGCTCGGGTGCCATGTTCACGGTCATCACCTACATGGTGCCGTTGCTCACGGATGTGGGAGGTTTCCCCGCTGCGTGGGTGTCCGCAGTACTCCTTGCCTACGGCGTTGGCTCCATTATCGGGAACGTTATCGGTGGTCGGTGCGCCGACCGTTCCGTTGAGGGCACCGTCCTCGGACTCTCGTGGACGCTTGCCGTCGTGTGCGTCATCTTCTGGATCGCCGCCCCGTCGGCGGTCGGCAGTGCAGTAGTGCTCATCCTGTTCTCGGTCGCGACGTTCGCGCTGATCCCGGGGCTCCAGGTGAGGATCCTCTCGACGGCGTCAGACGCCCCGACACTGTCGTTGACGGTCAATATGGCCGCCTTCGCGCTGGGTGCCGCGCTCGGTTCGTGGGCCGGGGGACAGGTCATCACTCTCGGCTTCGGCGTCCGCGCCGTGACTCTCGCTGCCGCCCTGTTCGGTGCGCTCGGCGCACTCGTGATCGCGCAGGTCGTGTATGCCGCTCGGCGTACCACTGCGTCGACGACGGACAGGAGTGCAGCGGGGAGCGAGGCTTCGCGATGAGAGGATCCACGGGGCATACCCGAGTCAACGCAACAACGATGGCCAAGTTGATCGCGCTTGCCGCGGCGACGTTCGTCTACGTCACCTTCGAGGTGTTTCCCGTCGGCCTTATCCGGGACATCGCAGACGGCGTCAACGTCAGTGAAGGGCAGGTCGGTCTGCTGGTCAGTGGTTATGCGATCGTCGCTGCGTGCGCCACGATTCCCACGGTCGCGCTTGCCTCGCGGGTATCCCGTCGGGCTGCCCTCGTTGTCGCGCTTGTCTTCCTTGTCATCGCGGAAACGCTCACCGTCGCATCGACGTCGTTTGCGATGCTCGCTGTCAGCCGACTCATTGCTGCACTCACTCACGGCGTGGTCTGGTCGCTGGTGGCGCCCGCCGCCGCGACGCTCGTTCCGCGTGAGCGGGTCGGTACCGCGACTGCCGTGGTGTTCGGCGGAGCCTCGCTGGCGTTGATCTTCGGCAGCCCCGGAACCACGTTCATCGGTGGGCTCATCGGCTGGCGGGCCACTGCTCTTCTGCTCACCGGAGTGACGATCGCGGTCACCGTTGCCGTCTTCTACTCCCTACGGTCAGTGGGGGAGAGGGTCGCGGTATCACACGGGGACGCGGGGACGTCCCGCACCGAGGTGAACTGGCGCGCCGTGCTGGTGCTCTGCGGGATCTCAATCCTGCTTGTCACCGCGCATTTCATCTCCTACACCTATATCGCAGTCATCGTCACCGAGGTCACGGGAGCAGCGGGGCTCGTGGTGGCGATCCTCATGCTCTTCGGCCTCGCTGGAGCTGTCGGTACGGTCCTCATCGGACGCGTCATCGACCGCGGGGCACGACGGGCGGAGGTAATCACGATGTCGACGTTCGCTGGCGGGCTGGTGATCCTGGCGCTGGCCATGCTGCCGCTGCCGCCGGGGCTGCAGTCTGCGGGAGTGTTCGTTGCTGCGGCGGTGTGGGGGCTGGCGTTCGCTGCCACGGGCCCGGTGTTTCAGACCGGCGTCCTGCGTATCGCGGAGGGTGACGCTGACCGGGCGTCCTCGGTGTACGTCACCAGCGTCCAGGTCGGTATCGCCGCTGGCTCAGCGTTGGGTGCCCCGATCCTGGCACAGTCAGTTGTATGGCTGCCGCAGGCATCGGCGATGGTGGCGCTGGTTGTCCTGGTGCTCGTGGTCGGTTGTCGGCCGACGTCATCGTAGAGAGGGTGATTTGCATCACTGGCGTACCTTTCGCGACAATAATGATTTGCATAAGAAATTACACTTATCAAGGAAGCTGGGAGATCCCGTGAAGAAGTCCATCACCTCCGGAGCGGTAGCGCTGTTCACATCAATGATGTTGGTTGGCTGCAGTGGGCAGGATTCCAACGGCGCGGGGCCGGATGCGTCGGATACTGAATCAGGGTCGGCAGTTGAGCAAGCTTCCGGGATCAACGAAGGCGTCTTCTTCGGAGACAGTCTGACTGATGCGGGGACCTACGGATTTCGCTGGACGACCATGCCGGGGGAAAGCTGGGCACAGATGGTGGCTGAGGAGTTCGGGCAGTCCACCGACAGTAATGAACATGTCGCCAATGTTGACGATGTGCATCAGGGGATTCCAGGAAATCCTGGCCCAGGTGGCTTGAATTATGCGGAAGGCGGGGCCCGTGCTGACGAACCCTATTCGGCTGTATCTGACAATCCCGACGGTACCCCGATCGCCGCGACTGTTCAGCTGCAGCGATATCTTGATCAACATGATTCTTTCCGTTCGGACCAGTTCATCTCGCTGTTCATCGGGACAAATGATGTCGCTCTGAACTTCGACCCGAGCCAGAATGAGGAGATCGCGGAGGGACTGAGCAACGATGAGCGGCTGCCCGACGACGTCGCGGAGGCTGAACGATCGAGGATTGAATCAGCTGCTGAATCCGCCGGCGAGACGGTGCAGAAGATCCTGGATAACGGGGCTGAGCACGTTCTTGTTTTCAACCTTTATGATCTCGCTGATGCGCCGTGGTCCGACAACGGGGCGACACAGGATTTCATGGGGGAGATGACAGATGTGTACAACGAAAAGCTTGAGTCATCGCTACCTGATGACCCGCGCGTGGACCTGTTTGATTTGTACGCACTGATGAGCGACATCGTGGCAGCTCCGGAGGACTACGGGTTCACACACGGCGCGAATGAGGATGCCTGCGCTCCTGCTGACGTTGAGTGGTGTGACGAAGGCGAGTGGAAGAGCCCGACCGCTGACCGGGACTATGTGTTCGCTGGTCGGGTTCACCTCACGACCCGGACAAACGAGATCATCGCAGACCGAGTTCTTGAGAAGGTCAACGAGGACATGCAGGGCTGACGACGCCCCTTTTCCGGACACGAATCTGATGATCGTTAGTCCAGTAGGATGAAATGCATCCTGACCGCTGATGAGAGGAGCCCATGATGGCTGATCGCAAAGGGTCGGTGGAACCGAAGGCAGTGATCGTCGGGATCTTCGGCGCAGTCATGGCGATATGGCTCGCAGTACGGAACGAGTCCCTCGTCGGTGGGCTTATCTTCTTTGCGCTTGTCCTCCTCGGCGCGGCGATCGTCCACTGGGTAAACCGCAAGGCTGACAGGTAGCTCAGGTAACTGTGGGTCCCTGCGGCTTCACGTCGTATGGCTGCTACAGGGATCGGCAGAACGCGCTCGTTATCTGAGTCACCCCTCAGGGCCATTCTGGCCTCCGATTCGTCCTGAGCGGTGTCTCAGATGACAGGGGCACGCACGGAGTCGGGACCAGGCACGTCAGCCCGGCCCGCACCACCCCGGAAACCGGCCCGGAATCCGCTTCCGACCACACCGAATCCGGCGCGGCGAACCCGGGCGCTACACTCTTCCCCGATGGTAATCATGCGTGCAGAGGCGGCCTATCAACGGACAGCGGCGGCCTTCAAGAACCCGACCCTCGACCTGCTGCACGGCAGGTACGCGCCGTTCGTCGTCGCGGCGTTGTCACTGATCTTCACCCCGGACCGTCCCACCGTGGCGATTTCCGACGCACACGTCGAGGTCGGCGACGTCGTCGAGGAGCTCCGCGCTGCAGGATACGACGAGGACGACCGGGGCTCCCGGGGTCTGCCCTCCGGGAACGGTCGGGAGATCTGCCGCTACTGGGTCCGCGTCGGCTGGTTGGTTCCCCAGATCGAGGACGACGTCGAGGTCTACCGGCTCTCCGCCCAGGCCGTCGGTGCCCTGGAGATCGTCGGTCGCAGTGGTCTCGGCCGTGCCCGGGTGTCCCGCTCCCGCGTCCGGACCCTGTTGGACGCGGTCGAGCACCTCGCCCACGAGGCCGAGACAGACCCGCAGGAACGTATCGCCACGCTGCGCGCGGAACGTGCGGCGATTGACGAGGAGATCGATAAACTCGAACGCGGGGAGGTCGACCCGGTCGATGACGATCAGCTGCTCGAGGAAGCGGAGAACGTCGTCCACCTGTCCCGCGAACTTCCCGCCGACTTTGCGCGGGTCGCAGAGTCGATCAACGCGATGCAACGCGATGTCGTCGCCGACCTGCGGCGGGACGTCCGGCCGACCGGTGAGGTACTGCGGGAGTATCTGCACCGCGGCCAGCACGTCATGGAGGCCACGCCCGAGGGGCGTGCGTTCTCCGGCGCGCTCAACCTCATCGGCGACCCGGAGAACATCGACCACCTCACCGATCAGCTCAGCATGCTGATGGCCCTGCCGTTCTCCCGGCACATGAGTGCCGATCAACGCCGCGAACTCCTCGCCATCGCCCGGCGGGTCGAGCAGGGTGTGCAGGAGGTGCTGACGGCGCAGCGTCGTGCGTCGCACGTGATCACGGCGCAGGTGAGGACACATGATCCTGTCCGTGACCGCGAGGTCGATGATCTGTTGCGTAACGTGATGTCCGGGCTGCAGACCTGGATGCAGGAGACGGCGGCCGACGCCCGCGCACACGACGCCGTCGCCCCGCTCCGTAGCTTCCCGACCGCACACCTCGGCCATCTGCGGCAGACGCTCAATGATCTCCATCCACCCGGAGCTCCGGAACCGCTGCGTCGCGAGGACGAGGAGGGCTGGGACAACCCGGACATTGAGTTCCTCCATGCTGACACCCGCGCCTGGGGCGGGCCGCACTACCCGGAACTGGAGCAGTTCGTCGCGGACCTCGACGGGCCGTTCGACCTGGCCACGGCCTTCGGCACCGTGCCGGACGACACCCGACGCCCCGTCGACCTGCTGGGACTGCTGGAGATCGCCCACCGTAACGGCATGGAAGAGGGTGATGACGTTTCGGTCGTCGAGACACTGCGTCCGGACGGGACCGTGCGCCGATTCGCCTTCGGTGCCGTCACCGCCCGAGCGGCTGCGAACACTGTGAAAGGATCGACCGAATGACAGAGCCCACCGATCCGCCCACCGATCCCTTCATCGATACCGTGTCCATGGAGCAGGACCCGGACGAATGCTTCGCCGGTGACAGGGGAGTGCTCGACCCGGAGGTACGCCGGGTGCTGGTGCGTCTGCTGCAGCGCCGGTTCCTGCAGGCTGACCGTAACCGTGACGACTGGAAAGTCCTGATGGACAACCAGCAGGTCATCGAGTCGCGCCTGCATGATCTGTTCGTGCGGCTCGTGGTCGATTCCGACCGGGGAGTCGCCTACAAACAGCAGGTGCGCTCCGACGAACTCGACGTGCCGATCCTGCTTCGCGACGAGGCATACACCCGTGCCGAGACGCTGGTGCTGGTCTACCTGCGCACCATCTACCAACGTGAATCCACTGCCGGCGAACTCGCAGCCCGGGTCGATGTCGAAGAGGTCGAGCAGACCGTGATGACCTACTTCACCGAAGCCAACGGTGACATCGCACGGCGGCAGAAACTGATCCGCAATGCTCTGGGGCGCCTGCGGCAGGAAGGCATCATCGACGAGGAGACCGAGGGCCGCTACCGGATCAGCCCCCTGGTCGAGATCGTGCTCAGCGCCGACCGGTTGCGGGAACTCGACGACTGGCTGCAAGAACAGATACAGGGAGGTTCTGAGCAGTGACAATGCTTGACACGTTGTTCGGACTGGTGCCGGCGGAATCCCGCGGGCAGCAGTGGTTGGCCGACGAGCTTCACCTGGTCAACTGGGGCGGATACGAGGGAGCCCACCGCGTGAAGTTTTCCCCCGAAGCGACGCTGCTCTGCGGCGGTTCCGGTTCGGGGAAGTCCACGCTGATGGACGCCTACATTGCTCTGATGATGCCGCACACCACACCGTTCAACGGTGCATCCAACGGTGGTGTCACCGGGCGTCCCCGCGGGGAAGACCAGCGCAACATCCTGTCCTACAGCCGCGGCAAGATCGATGAGTCCCGCACCGATGACGGTACCCAGGTCACCGTGCTGCGTGGTGACGGATGCGATACCTGGACCGCGGTCTCGATGACCTGGACCGATCACGACGGCTCCCGGTTCACCGCCGTGCGCGCCTGGTACGTCCCGGCCTCCGCCCGGGTGCTGGAGGACACCGTCAAGGTCCGCGGAGTGGTGGAGGGAGATTTCGACCCGGCCTCTCTCGAGACGGCAGCGTCCCAGCGTCTGGCGGATTCCGCGGTCAAGGCCGCTGGCCTGGAGACGATGGCCACCGACCGCGAGTTCCTGGCACGGGTGCATTCGGTTCTCGGCATCGGGGCCGCGGGTGCGGGCGCCAAGGCCATGAGTCTGCTGGCCCGGATTCAGGCGGGTCAGCAGATCACCACCGTGGACGAACTGTACAAACGCATGGTCCTCGAGGAACCCGAGACGATGGTCACCGCGGATGCCGTCGTCGCACACTTCGATGAGCTGGAGAGCACCCGGACCAGGATGGTCACCGCACAGAAGCAGGTGCGGGTGCTGCAGCCGATCCGGGGGATCCGGTCGAAGATCGAGGAGTCCGCCGAGCGGTTACGCCTGCTCGACGAGATCGGGCGCTTCTCGGACCCGGCGTCGTTGACAGCCCTGTGGCGGACCGGACGCCGACTGGAGCTGCTCCACGAGGCGGAGACCGAGGTCAGGAAGCAGAAGCAGGCGGCGGACGCTGACGTCCGGGCCCAGATGGCGCTGGCTGAGGCAGCAGAGACAGAACGCGACGGCCTGCTGGACGTCCTGCGTCACTCCGGTGGTGACCGCCTGGACACCGCCGAGCGGGAGCTTGCACAGGTGGAACGTCGGCTGTCCACGGTCCAGCAGGCCCGCGCACGGTTCGACGAGAACATCGCCTGCCTGAACCAGGACGTCGACACAGAGGCGGATTTCACTGCCCTGGCCGAGCGCGCCCGTGCAGCTCTCGCTGATCCGGGGGCGAAGACCTCCGCCCGTGACGACTACGCAGAATCGCGCGTGGAGCTCAAGAAGCTGCGACGCCAGCTCGCCGAGCTGGAGACCGAACAGCGGTGGACCGAGCAACGCAGGGACAACATCCCGGAGCGGCTGCACGTCGCTCGGCGGCTCCTCGCCGACGCCGCAGGGCTGTCGACCGAGGACCTGCCGTTCGTTGGTGAACTCATTGACGTGTCGACCGAATACGAACCCTGGCGAGAGGCATTCAACCTCGCCCTCGGCGGTTTCGCCACCACGATGCTCATTGACGCCGACGACCTGGCCCGCTTCCGGGCGGCTGTCGATGCGGTACGCACGGACGTTCGGCTGCGCTACGAAGGTGTGCACACCGGCTTTGCCCAGCGTGACCGTCTCGACCCGCAGCGCCTGCCCGGCCGGCTCGACTACCGGGAGACCGCGTTCACCGGGTGGTTGCAGGACCGGCTGGAACGCCAGTTCGGCTTCTTCTGTGTCGATTCCACCGACGGACTTTCAGCGCGGCAACCCGCACTGACGATCACCGGCCAGGTGTCCCAGGGGGACCGCGGCGCCCACGGCGGGCACGGCGGACGTAATGTGCTGGGATTCTCCAGCCGACGCCGCCTGGCAGAACTGGAGGGAGACGTGGCCGACCTCCGAGAGAAGATCCGGGTCGCCGAGGACGCGGAACGCCGGGCAGGCGCCGAACTGGACGACCTGGACGCCCGCCACGCTGCCTATGCACGGGTGACGGACGTGAGCTGGAACCAGATCGACGTCGCCACTGTCGAGCAGGAGCGCGAACGCTGGGCGGGCATCATCGCCGACATCACCGACGGCAATCCTGAGATCGCCGACCTTCAGCAGCAGATTGCCACGTTGAAGACGAAAGTCACCCGACTGCAGGAGAGCACCGGCCGGGCGAAAGGCGACCAGGAGCGACTGGCCCGGCAGTGGGCCGACACCGTCGACGAGGTTGACGCGGCGCAGGCCGCCCTCGATGAGGCGGAGGGCGCGGAGCGGTCGCTCAGCGACGCCCAGACGTCCTACCTGAACGAGCGCTTCGACCCGGCGGGCGGTGGGGCCTCCGGCTCCCGGCTGGCCCGGTTCGACGCCGCGCTGGACACCGCCTCCCGTCGCCTGGAGGACGATCGGGCAGCCGCCCAGTCCACCGTGTCGGAGCAGCGCGAGACACTGCGTCGCACCCTGGAGACGTTCCTGGACACCTGGCCGAACCCCACGCTGCGCGCCGATCCCGACACTTCCCTGAAGGACTTCGAGAGGATCCTCGAGGACCTGGAGACCAGCGGACTACATGAGCTGGAGGCTGAGTGGAGGAACAGTCTGCTCACCCTGTCGGGCAATGACCTGACCAATCTGGACTCGACGCTGGGCCGCTCCCTGCGGGAGATCCGTGAGCGGATCGAGCCGATCAACCGGATCATGGAAAACCTCCCGTTCTACGACGACGACCACCGGCTCCAGATCGTCCCCCGGGAGAATCAGTCGGAGGTGCGGCGGCGGTTCCGCAAGGACCTGCGTGACGTCCGCCGTTTGATCGAGGACGCCGCCAGCGACGCCGAACGCGAGCAGGCTTATGAGCGCATGGCACGGCTGATCAACCGGATCCGCCGGACGGCCCCGGACTTCGCCGACCTCGTCGACGTGCGCAACCATGTGCGGGTCAGCGCGGAGAAGATTCACGCCGAGTCCAAGGAGCATGCTGCGCTCTACGACCACATCGGTGAGAAGTCTGGTGGGGAGTCTCAGGAGTTGATCGCCTTCATCGTCGGTGCCGCGCTGCGCTACCAGCTCGGCGACGCCGACGCCGAACGACCACGCTATGCCCCGGTGTTCCTGGACGAGGCGCTGATCAAGGCTGACGCACACTTCACCAAGCGTGCCATCGGAGCATGGCGTGGGCTGGGATTCCAGCTGGTCATCGGTGCTCCGAATGACAAGTACAGCGCGATCGAACCGCATGTGGATGTTGAGTACGACATCCTCAAGGACACTCAGGGCCGTTCCTGGGCGAAGCCAAAGGTGGCGTTGCTGGACTAGCTGTCATTGCCGGTGCGGCGGGTGACCTTCAGCTCGCCGGAAGTGGTCTTGCTGAGGTGCCAGTTCTTCGCACCGATCGGCGTGCCCGCGCCGGTGGTGTAGGTACTGACCTGCAGGTGGCCGGCAGTGGTCTCGGTACTGGTCTCGGTACCATGCGCCGGGATGAGCTCGGCCTCAGCCTCGGACTCGTCGGAGAAGACAAGCAGGCACTCGGCCACGCCAGTAGGAAGCTCCTGGCCGTCCTGGAGACGGAGTACCGCTCCGGGGAAGAGGTGGGAATGGCTCACGTGGAAGGTGATGACACTGTCCATACGCCTTATCGTACGGAGAGCGGGCCGATGCCATCGCTTGCTTGGTGCGACCTCAGGGAACCGTCTGACCAGAGGGCTGCTGACGCGTGTCCCAGCAGCAGCTTGGGGTAGTACGCGGCAGCGAACCATGGAGCATTTCTTGAGCGGCCGAGATACCTGTCCAGTGCGAGACCACCGATCGTGAGTGCAGGTCCAAGAATCCGCCGGGCCGGCCACCACGCACGGATCGTCGCTGTCGATGCCAGTAGGTAGCCGTAGTGGGATGTCGCCCACGTAATGCAGTCCGGACGGCCTCCGATGCCGTGGTCCAGCCAAGCGACGGCATACGGATGGACGTGGAAGACGGAGAACCACAGATGGTCGACGTGGCCCTGTGTTGGGCGTTCGTACCAACGGGCACAGGTACGTGTGTTGTTGACGTAGGCACCTCCGACCAGATCAAGCGCGAGGAGTGCAGTGATGCCGGCGGCGGGACGGCCTGCGCCTCGACGACGTGATAGTGCCGCTGCGCCGGCAGCGCCGACGACCGACGTGCCTAGGGTTATCCAGTTGTTCGCACGGGTCGCTTCAGGCCCTACGAACCGTGACCAGCTTGCTTTCAGAGTCATGGTGCTCATCTCCTTCGGTCAGCGAGCCGTGAAGACCTTCAGGGAGTAGGCGCACACGACGGCCGCGACGAGGGCGACGATGCCGTTCGTCACTGCACCGGCGGTCGTCACCTCGTCGAAATCGGACACGGACACCACAACGTCCAGGAAGATCAGCACCGTGCCGAGGAACAACAGGCTTACGCAGCTGAACACCCCTCCGGTACGGAGGACGTGACAGAGCCAGGCTGCTCCGATGAGAAGGGGGCCCAGGACCAGGGAGACCAGGAACACGGGTCGGTGCCGCGCTGTCTTACTGCTGGGTGGTGTTGACGATGTAGAGGTCGCAGGCTGCTTCCGCCGCCACTTTGCGTGCCACACTTCCGAGGATCCGCGAGATGCCCTGGACGTGCTTGTTACCGACGACGATGGTGTCAGCGTTGAGCTTCTCCGCCTGGAGCAGGAGCACATCGGCCGGGGTTCCTTCGACGGCGGAGGCGTGGACTGTCAGCGACGGGTAGGTTTCGCGCAGGACGGCGGCGACAGAATCGGCGACCTCCTGGGCGGCATGGGAGTAGCCGTCGGTGAGCTTCTGATAGGCGGCCGAGGTTCCGGGGCCCATGTTGTTGCTCTTGGCCGCCTGCAGGGTGACCGAGGCGCTGATGCTGTACGCGGAGAGGACGTGCAGCTCCGTGCCGATTCCGTCGGCTAGCTCCGCCGCTTTCTGTGCGGCGGCGAGCGCCGTCTGGCTGGAGTCGACCCCGGTCACAATAGTCTTCGTCATCGTGCGCCTTTCCGAAAGTGTCGCGTACACCGCGATGGTTTATGTTCCGTCAGTGTAGCTTGTCTCGGAACGTCAACGGTGGGTGGTGTTGACGATATAGAGGTCACAGGTCGCCTCGGCGGCGACCTTGCGGGCGACGCTGCCGAGGATCCGGGAGATGCCCTGGACATGTTTGTTGCCCACCACGATTGTGTCCGCCTTCAGCTGCCGGGCCTGCTGCACGAGAACCTCGGCGGGGGTCCCTTCCTCTGCGGAGGCTACGATGGTCAGCTCCGGGTGTGCCTCCTGCAGAACGGCGGCGACAGCGTCTGCGATCTGAGCAGCAGCCCGGGCCTGGCCGTCGGTGAGGTTCTGGTAGGCCACCGAGGTGGAGATCCCGAGATCCTTGGTCTTGAACGACTGCAGCGTGTCAGCGGTACTGATGCTGTATGCGGAGAAGATGTGGAGCTCCGCGCCGAGGCCTTCAGCGAGTTCGGCAGCTTTCTCCGCGGCGTTGAGTGCCGTCTGGCTGGAGTCCACGCCTGTGACGATGGTTCTGGTCGTTTCGGTCATCGTGTGCCTTTCTCGTCGTCGGTCGACGTCGGCGCGGCCGTGGCATCGACAGAATCATCATCCGGGTGATCGTCCCGGACATCGTTGTACTCGGCGGCAAGGTCAGAACTCTGCTCGTCGTCAGAACTCTGCTCGTCGGCCTTGTTGAGTTGGTCGGCCTTGTCGATCAGCTTCGGCCGTCGGACAGCCTGCCAGATGGCGAAGCCGATGGAGGCCACGGTCAGGATACCGAGAACCAGCGGGATGGGTTCGAGCATCCACCGGAAGCTCCCGTCGTTGATGATCATCGCGCGGCGGAAACCACTCTCGGCGATCGGGCCGAGGATCACACCGATGATCAGCGGCGCCAGCGGGAAGCCGCCCTTGACCATGATGTAGCCCAGGATCGCCGCCAGGAACATCACCAGTACGTCGAAAACGCTGGAGCGCATGGCGTAGGAGCCGACGACGGCCAGGACGATCACCGACGGCCAGAGCAGACGCGGCGGGACGGACTCGATGAGCTTCACCCAGAAACCCGTTCCGAACCAGCCCAGGATCAGCAGGACGAGGTAGACGACGGCGAAGCCGATGAACAGGCCGTAGATCAGGTCGGGGCTGCCGGTGAACAGCGTCGGTCCCGGCTGCAGACCATGCACGGTCAGGGCACCGATCAACACCGCCGAGGTGACGTCGCCGGGGATGCCGAGGGTCAGGGTGGGGACCAGGGCGCCGGCGGTGCCGGCGTTCTTGGCGGACTCGGCGGCAGCGATACCACGCGGGTCGCCTTTGCCGTACTTGGACTTGTCCTTCGCCGCCCGCTTGGACTCGTTGTAGGCCACGAAGGAGCTGATGTCACCGCCGACACCGGGGATGATTCCGATGACGAAGCCGATGGCGGATCCCAGGATGCCGGAGGGCATGAGCTTGCGGAACCACGAGGGGGTGGCACTGAACTTCTCCGGCTTCATCTTGAGGTTCAGTTTGGCGACCCGTTCGACCTGGAGGAAGGCCTCGGAGACGGCGAAGAGGCCGATCATCAGGGGGATGAAGGAGATACCCGAGATCAGGTCGGCGTTGCCGAAGGTCAGACGCGGGAAGCCCTGGATCGTGTCGAGGCCGATCATGGCGATGCCCAGGCCCAGGAATCCGGCGATGAGACCCTTGACCATCCGGCCCTCCGAGATGGAGGCGATGATGGTGAGGGCGAACAGGGCCAGCATGAAGTTTGCCGAAGAGCCGAAGCCCAGGGCGAAGTCGGCGATGACAGGGGAGAAGAAGGCGAGCAGCAGCACACCGATGAAACCACCGATGCAGGATGCGAGCACCGAGATCTTCAGCGCCTGCACACCTTTGCCAGCCATCGCCATGGCATGGCCGTCGGCGACTGTCGCGGCAGAGGCAGGGGTCCCCGGAGTACGAATGAGGATCGCGGGAATCGATCCCGCATACACCGCTCCGCCGTAAATGCCCAGCAGGAGCATCATGCCGGCCAGCGGTTCCAGGGCGAAGGTGAAGGGGAGCAGCAGTGCCACTCCGACGGTCGCGGAGATGCCGGGGAGGGCACCCACAACCATGCCGATCAGGACACCCAGGACAAGCATGATCACGACCTGGAAGTCTGCGACGGCGCTGAAGCCGTCCATCCAATTACTCATGGCAGAATCCCCTCAATGATGCCGGAGGGCAGGTAGACCCCCAGGGCGTCGGTGAACAGGTAGTAGACGGCGACCGAGATGATGACGGGCACGAGCACGAGCCGGAGGATGCTCCGGATACCCATGATCAACAGTCCGAACACCATGAAGATCAGGGACGAGAGCATGAAACCCAGCGGCGTCAGCGCGAAGGTGTAGGCCACGCTCGCCACGACAATCAGCCCGGTCCTCAGGCGCGATCCCGGCTCCGGCAGGAAGATGTTCTTCTCACAGTTGAAGAAGAGCATCACTCCCAGGACGACGAGGGCTCCGCCGATGAGGCGGGGCAGGGCCGCGGTTCCCGGGTCTTCCGGTTGGCCCGGAGCGGGGAACCCGAAGGCCAGGAACAGGACGACTGCTCCCAGCACGATGACGATCACGGCGATGATGCGGTCGCCGAGCAGGGAACCGTCTCGCGTGGGTGTCGCGCTGTCAACAGGTGTGCTGGTGGGTGTGTCAGTGGATGTGGACATCAGTTGCCTCCCAGTCCGGCGTCCTCGACGACTGTTTGGTAACGGTCGTATTCCTCGGAGAGGAAGGCGTCGAAGTCGGCGGCATTCTTGTATTCCTGGGTGAATCCCAGGTTGTCCATGTAGGTGGAGAAACCTTCGCTCTGGCGCGCCTCGTTGAAGCACTCGTTGAGTTCCTCGACGGCCTCGTCCGGGGTTCCCGCGGGAGCGAAGAGCCCGAGGATGGCGAAGCTCGTCCAGTCCATTCCGGCTTCCTTGAGGGTGGGGACCCCCGGAAGGAAGTCGTCCAGGCGGTCCTCACCGGCGATCGCCAGGGCGCGTAGCTGTCCGCCCTCAATGAAGGGGGCGATCTCTGCGGCGCCGACGGACACGGCTCGGGTCTCGCCGCCCATCACGGCCTGCAGTGCGCCGGCTGCACCGCCGTAGGGGACGTTACGGATATTGGGTTGGTCGGCTTCCTGGGCGAGCCCGGCGAAACCCATGTGGTAGATCGAGCCGGTACCGGAGCTGGCCATGGTGACGTCTTCGTTCGTGGTCAGTAACTCGTCGATGTCCTCGATGTCGGAGTCTGGCAACACGCCATAGGCGATGGGTTGTTCGCTGTACTGCATGATGCCGCGGACGTCGTCCGGCCCGATCTCGGAGACTCCCAGGTGGGGCAGAATCGACAGCTCGATGGACGCCACGCCGATGGTGTTGCCGTCGGCGGCGGAGGATGCGACGGACTGGAATCCGACGGTTCCGGAACCGCCGGTCTCGTTGCGGATGATGACGTCCCTGCCGCAGGTCTGCTGCGCGTAGACGGCGAGCTGACGGGCGGTGCCGTCGGCGGAGCCGCCCGGGTCGAAGGGGACGACAAGGTTCAGGGGTGCACCGCTGCCGGAGGATGAGCCCTCCGATTCATCGTCCGAGCCGCAGGAGGTCAGGGCCAGGGCCCCGATCATCGTGAGGGCCGCGATACTGGTGCGTGCCTTGCTGCTGGTTGGTGTTCTTCGTCTAGTTGGGATCTGTCCACTCATTCATGTGTCCTCTGGTCTCAACGCCGTTCACGGCACCCGTTCGCTGTGCGCACGTTCGTTCGCTTTACGACTAAAACTTACCCGATGGAAAGTGTTAGTCACAACATTGCGAGGAAAAGGCGATGTAGATCACACTGTGATGCGTGTGACATAGATATAGGAGGCATGAATAATCACGAGGTGATGCATCTGAGGTGCCAGAATCGGTCAGTCTGGAGGCTCTGCGCCGACTGATCTTGGCACCTGGCTCACGTGGCCGGGTGTTGCTCGGATGAACGCATCACATCATCGAAGAATCACACACTGCCCTTGCGCTCGACCACGAGGATCCGGGCCTCGGCATCGGGGTGGGCGACATGGGCGTCGCCGATGTCGACGCAACACACCGTTCCGGGTGTGAGTCGTTCGATATGCTCTTCGTCCTCGACGAGGTAGTGCATGTCCACGGTGCCGTCGAGGACGACGAAGATCTCCGGGCCGTCGTTGACGTGCCACGTGTAGGGCTCGTCGGTCCAGTGGAGTTTCGCGGTCGCCTGGTCGAACTCGCCGAGGTCGAGGGCACCCCAGGGGCGGTCGGCGGTGAACGTGCTGGCGTCGATGAACCTCATGCAATGCTCCGTTTCGGGTGGACGAGCACGGTTTTCCCCACTGTATTTCCCGTACGCAGCGCCGTGAGCACCTTCGGCGCATCCTGGATCGGAACCTGGTCGCTGACCCGGACCTGAATCTCGCCCGAGGCCACCAGTGCGAGGGCCCGGCGGAGGTACGCTCCGACGGTGTCGGGGCGCTCAGCGGAGAGGGCACCAAGGTTGAACCCCAGCACGCCGATCCCGCTGAACCACAGGGTGTTGCTGCTGATGAGTTGGTCGCCGGCTTGTGCGGCGTCACCGACGGCGAGGAGTCGCCCGCCGAGTCGCAGGAGTCCGAGACTGGTGAGTCTGCCCGGCCCTGCCACAGGGTCGACCACCACATCGAACTGCCGCCGGGTTGCCTCGGCAACCTCGTCGCGCAGCCACACCTCGTCGTACCCAAGGTCGCTGGCAGTCTGTCGTTTCTCCTCGGAGCCCACGACGCCGACCACTCGTCCGGCGCCGAGTACGCGGGCCACCTGGCCGAACTGTGATCCCAGCCCGCCGGCGGCGGCATGGACGAGGATATCTTCCCCGCGGTTGAGGTGGGCCACCTTCTCCAGGGCGAGGAGAGCGGTGGTGGTGTTGGACGGCACTGCCGCGGCGAGGGCGGCGTCCATGCCCATGGGTAGTGGCGCAACCAGGTCGGCGTGGGTCGTGGCGATCTGACCGTAACCGCCACCGTTGTTGATGGTCAGCGCGGCGACTGCGTCACCGACCCTGAGTCCGTCCACGCCCTCGCCGAGGGCCCGGATGTGGCCTGATACCTCGATGCCGGGTACCCATGGCAGGGGATTGGGGACGAGGCCGTCGGCAAACAGGGCCTCCACATAGTTCGCTCCGGCGTAGTGAACGTCGAGTGCGACCTCCCCGGAGCCTGGAATGGGTGCCTCGATCGTGTCGTAGCTCAGTCCTTCCGGTCCGTCGTAGCTGGTGATCTGTACAGCCTTCATCTCGCGCCTTTCATCTTGAGTCAGTATGCTGTCGTGAATAAGCATACTGATACCGAAAGGACGGGAGCAAGATGACGATGAGAACGCTGGGCAACGGTGGGCCGTTGGCCGGGTCGGTTGGATTGGGTTGCATGGGAATGAGCTGGGGATACGCGGAAAGCGGGCGCAACGACGCTGCCTCCGTTCGCGTGATTCGGGACGCCCTCGACGGCGGAATCCGACTCCTGGACACTGCCGGGGTGTACGGGGACGGGCACAACGAGAAACTGGTCGGCACGGCGATCGGCGGGCGGAGGGAGGAGGCTGTCGTCGCGACCAAAGGTGGTCTTGTGGTCGACGATCTCGCCACCCGACAGATGCACCGCGACGCGCGTCCCGATACTTTACGTAGACAGGTCGACGAGAGCCTCCGGCGTCTCGGTATCGACAACATCGACCTCTTCTACCTGCACCGCGTCGACCCGGATACGCCGCTGGAGGAAAGCTGGACTGCACTGGCCGGGCTGGTGGCTGATGGAAAGATCCGGCACCTCGGCCTGTCTGAGGTGACCGTCGCGCAGGCGGAGGCCGCGCACGCCGTCCATCCCGTCGCTGCGATCCAGTCGGAACTGTCCTTATGGACCCGCGAACCGCTCGGCGACCGGTCGTCGGACCGGGCCGAGGACCCGTCCACCACGAGCGCTGCAGGAGTGGGGAGCCCTGCCGGTGGTGATCTTGTGGAGTGGACGGGACGTCACGGCGTGGCGTTCGTCCCCTTCGCGCCGTTGGGACGCGGCTACCTCACCGGCACCCTGACCTCGGACGGTTTCGAGGATGGCGACTTCCGGGCGACCAACCCTCGCTTCCTCCCGGAGGCCTTCGCCCGGAACCGGGCCATTACTGACGAGGTCGCCCGGATCGCCGCCGCTCATGACGTGACATCCGCCCAGATCTCCCTGGCATGGTTGCTCGGGTTGGCTGACCACGTGATCCCGATCCCGGGGACGCGCAGCAGCGCGCATTTGCGGGAGAATCTCGGTGCAGGGCAGATACTGCTTACGAGCGACGAGCGGGCCGTGCTGGACAGTCTCCCTGCACCGGTCGGATCACGGTACTGAGCGTAGGCGCATCACCGTTCAGCGACGACGTCGACCGTCGTCGCGCCGAGAATCCGCCCATTGGCCTGGATCTCGATGCGGTGAGGGCCAGGACGGATCGTCCTGATCGAGACGTGTTTGAAAGCATGACGGCGTGAGAAGCTCACAGGCTCACCCGCCGGGAGGTCCCGTACCGTCAATTTGAACACCTTGCCCGCCTTAGCGCCGTGCGCCCCCTGGTAGTGCACCAGGTAGTCGATCGCAGCCTTCGTCGGGGCGGATGCGTGCAGCGTGAAGGAGATCGTCGTCGTTTCTCCGATGGTGATCGCCGACGGACTGCAGGACAGTTCCGTGAGCTCAATCGGAGCGTCGTGGTCGAAGCCGAGAATGGCAAGAGCCCCGGGGTCGCCTCGTTTGATCAGTGTGCGCAGGCCGTGGCGCACCACGAAGTCACCCTGGGTGGACTCTCCGGCCCACCTTCGGGCGGTGTCGAGGACGAGCCCGGGGTGGTCCTTGCTGATGTCGTTGAGGTGGTTCGCGACCGAGCGGCGGACATAGAGTGAGTTGTCGTTGACCAGTGGTTCCAGAAGCGCCAGGGAATCGGTGGGGTCGTCGATGAACTGGTACAGGCGGCGACCCCAGGGGAGTCGGGGCCGTGTCCCCTCGGAAACGAGCCGCCGGACGTGCTCGTCGGCGCTGGTAGTCCACGCCTTCAACTGCTCCATCGTCGTGTCGTAGTGCGCGTCGATGAACGGACGGATCGCAAACTCGGCGGTGTAGTGGGACGTCAGGGTCCCCAAGAGGGGGAGCGCGATGTCAGGACGGTCGAGCATGGCCGTGGCAATGTACTCGTTGACGGCCATGGATGCCCAGCCCTGCAGGTTTCCCTTCCCGTCCTGGTTGTCATTGTCGACCGCGTGTTGAATCAGCCGGGCGGCGTCATCGGGTGATGCCGGTAGCACTTCTGCGAGCGCTCGGGCGATCCAGGTAACCCGGGCTTTCAGTTCGAGACCGTCCAGTCCGGAGACCGCCCGCTGCTGGAAGTCGGCACTGTCGAAGGATCCTGAGACCTCCGAGAATGCGTCGGCAAGTCGTCCGACGAGCTCGGGTGACAGTTCATCTTTGAAATCAGCCATGTGGCTGCACCTCCGGAGTCTCACCGCGCAGCGTGGACGTTGCCCGCTGCAACAGAGCGCGTAGCTGCCTGCGCTCGGGGTCGCTGAATGCCCTGCCGAGTCGCTCTTCGATGCCGCGGGCGAGGTCATCGGCCTGGAGCACAAGCTCGGCGCCGTCCTGGGTCAGGGTGGTGACCAGCACCCGACGGTGGATCGCGGACGGGGTGCGCTCGATCAGACCGCGCTTCTCCAGCTTGTCGAGGATGGTCCCCATAGTCTGTGGCGTCACGGCAGCCACGCGGGCCAGCTGGGCGGACGACTGTCCCGGCACATAATGCAGCGACATCAACACGGCGTACTGGGGCACCGTCAGTCCCAGAGGGCGCAGGGCGGCGGTCTTCGCCGCCATCATCGCCTGCTCCGCCTGCTTGATGTGGGAACCGACCCGCGCGTCCAGGTCCTCGGCGAACTCGTCTCCCCCGTGACGTGGCAGGGGGAGGCAGAAGTCGGGATCGGGGATGTCAGCCATCTCACCAGAATAACGGTGCTGAGACTATATCGGCGACCGGTATCCGGTGGCGGTCAGAATGATCGGCCGGGCAACGGTCAGCTGGGGGAGGAGCGTCCGATTTTCCAGTAGCCGTAGAACGAAATTGCCGACTTCGGTACGCCTGCCGCAACGAGGCCACGTCGCGTGCCTGTCGCCAGCGAGTTCTCTCCGGCCACGAAGACCGTGCCAGGGCCGCCGGGCGGCGTCATGGTCAAAGCTGCGGCGCGGGCGCGCTCGCCTGGCATCGCCCCGTCCCCGTCAGGGCTCGTCAGCCACGTCGCCGAAATATGAGGACCGAATGTTGTGCCCAGGATGTCGTCCTGCGTCGGGACCTCGACGATGAGACGGGTAGGAAGAGAGGCGGGGGTCTCCTCGGCGATGGCAAGTGCGGCGGGTAAGCCACTCCCGTCGGCGACGAGAAGCTGCCACTCCGCGTCCTCGCGTGGCCGGTACCTGCGACCTTCGTCGAACATCCCCACGGGGCTCCCGGGTTCTGCCTGTTGTGCCCAGACGGAGGCAGGCCCGTCACCGTGAACGACGAAGTCCACGTCAAGTTCATTCGACTCGGGGTGGAAAGCGCGGACCGTGTAGTTCCGGACATAGGGCCGTACGTCCTTGGGCATCAGAAAGTACTGCGCGGCCCACCCGTTGTTGGCGAACGTGGGCATCCGTAGCTCGGTCTGTCCGGGACGAGGGAAGAACAGACGGAAGCACTGGTCACCACCGTGGTAAGAGAAGCTCTCGAGAGCATCGCCTCCGACGGTCACTCTGACCATGTGATCAGACATCTGGGTCCGCCTCACGACCGTCAGTGACATCATCTGTCGCCGGTGTTCTTTCCCGAAGCGTGCCATTCTCATCTCCATTCCAGCGGTGTCCGGGACGCGGGTGACCGGACAGTTTTCTTGGTCAGTGACCAAGAAGTTACTGTAAGATAACCTGGACTGCAGGTCAACAGGGTCGAGAATGCGGCATGAAACGGGGAAGAGAACTATGACGACGGAGCGGCGGGGACGCGGGGACGTGATTGCCACCGCATTCGAGCTCCTCGATGAGGCGGGACTTGAGGCCCTCACGCTGCGTGAGGTGGCGCGGCGCCTGGGTGCGCACCTCAACACGGTCTCGTACCAGGTGAAGACGAAAGCCCGTTTGCGTGAACTCATGGCTGATGCGATGCTCGGCTCGCTTACTCTGGATGGCCTGACCGGTGATCCGGCAGCCAGGGTAAAGGAGATTCTTCGTCGTTACCGGTCGTCGCTGCTGTCACATCGTGACGGTGCAGGACTGGTGGCAGGAACTGTCGCCGTGGAGAAGAACACGCTACGCGTGGGTAATGCGATCATCGAGGCATTGTTGGAGTCCGGAGCCGACAAGGAAAGCGCTGTACGGACATTCTGGGGGCTCCATTACTTCCTCCTCGGTCTCGTCCAGGAGGAGCAGGGGCTCCCCGCCCAGGAGCATAAGGACGTCCTGGAGGTGATTCATTCCGGGAACTATCCCGCGATGGCGGAGGTGGGAGACATTATCCTGAACGATCCTTTCGTCTGCCGATTTGAGTTCGGGCTCGATGCTTTTCTTAGGCATCTAGAGCCAGGAGAGTCAATGAACTGAGGGACAGCGCAAGGTAGACGCCAGGGAAAGCGATGTTGTGAAACACCCGCGCCCGCAGATGTGCCAGGTTTGCTCCGAGGAAGAAACACACCAGTCCAGCGGCAGCCGCGATCGGCACTACGGGCACGTCGAGAAACCACAGCGCCAGGCCCGCTCCTCCCACACCTTTTGCGATGGCGAGCGCGGGAAGCCAGCGTGCAGGGACGTTCACCTGCGCGGAGTTGTCGAGAACGAACCGGGCACGCAGGACGTCGGCAACAGCGATGGAAAGATTGGCCGCAGCGGTCGCGCCCACCACAGCACCTGTCAGCAGCGTTGGCACGGTCATCGCCGTCCTCACGCGGTGTGCGGGAACTCGGCGGCGACACGGTACAGGCCCGGCGCCGGGGACCCCAGCGCCGAAACTCTCTGCGCATAGCTCGCCGCAGCAGGATCGGACTGCGTCTGGGACGCTGCCTCGGCAGTCTGCCAGGTGGCGACGTTGAGGACACGTGACTTGTCGACACTGACCAGGATTTCCGAGGATACGAAACCCGGGCGCTTGGAGATGACCTTCTCGGTACTCTCGACGAGAAGGTCGACGACCTCCTGCTGTTTCTCCGGGCTGACATCGATGATATTGACGAACGTCGCGGACATGGTGTGCTTCCTTTCTGAGAACTGTCGCTGTAGGCAGGCTGTTGTCCCTGCCGTGGAGAAGAGACGAGACAGTGCCCCATTACGTGAGGCGCCTCACGCTTTTACCGGCTACGTCGTCTCTACAGCGAGATCACTGTTTACCGACATTGAGGACGAAAGATGCGCGAGGAGACGATGAACACGGAGAATCCCGACACCGACCGCGGCGTCCTGTTGGGGTTGTCCTATCGGCTCCTCGGCTCCCTGACAGATGCCGAGGACGCGGTCCAGGAAACCTACGTCCGCTGGTACCGGATGAGCGCACGCCAGCGGCAGGAGGTACGGTCGCCGCGGGCATGGCTGATCAAGACGGCGGGACGTATCGGGCTGGACATGCTCACCAGTGCCCGGGCGCGCCGGGAGACGTACGTGGGGGAGTGGCTTCCAGAACCCGTGCCGGGAGATGTGCCGTGGAACGGCATGTCCGGGCACGCAGGTGGGGAGGATCCAGCGGTCCAGCTGGTCCAGGCCGAGTCGGTGTCCATGGCGTTAATGGTGGTTCTGGAAACAATGACTCCGGCCGAGCGGGTGGTGTTTATCCTCCATGACGTCTTCGGGTTCACCTTCCCGGAGGTCGCGGAGGTGGTGGATCGCTCTCCGGCGGCGTGTCGGCAGCTGGCGACATCGGCACGTCGGCGTGTGCGGCGTGAGCGGGTGCGGTCGCCGGGGACGGCGAATGCGGAGGAGCATTCGCGGATCGTGCGATCCTTCCGTCGGGCGTGGAGTTCGGGGGATGTGGCCGGTCTGGTCCAGATACTGGATCCGGCGGTGACGGCGGTGACCGATGGTGGTGGGGTGGTGTCGGCATCGACTGCACCGTTGCGTGGAGCGCAGGATGCGGCGCAGTTCTTCGTCGGGGCTTTGACGAGACAGCCCGGGCTGGTGATCGTGGAGGACCAGGTCAACGGGCAACCTGGACTGGTGGCATCGCATGAGGGGCGGGTGGTCGCGGTGGTCAGCCTGCTGGTCGACGGCGGACGGGTCGTTGAAGCGTGGGCGGTGCGTAACCCGGAGAAACTTGTAGCGTGGAACCAGCGTAAGTGAAGCGAATGAGGGAGGATCTGGTTCATGATCGAGGAGGGAACAGGGTTCTACGCGGTTCCGAGTTCGGTGAAAGTGGTGGTCCTCGCCGCTGGAAACGCAGGTCGGAAGGTCCTGCTCGGACTCAATGGCAGAGGGGAGTGGGAGTTGCCTGGTGGGTGGCCGGATAAGCAGGACGTGACCCTGGCGGATACTGCGGCTCGGGAGGTGCTGGAGGAGTCAGGAATCGTTCTTGATAATGATCCCGTACTCGTCGGTGCCGAACTTTTCTCCCCGGTCCCGGGGCGTCAGGTGACTCTGGTCTGCCTTGCAACCCGACTGGATATTGCAGAGACACCGACGCCCAGTTCGGAGCACAAGGACGTGCGATGGTTCGGGGTGGACGTGCTGCCCGCGAACCTTCCCCTGGTGTACAGGGGGTTTATTGACGGCGCCGCACGGCAGCAAGCAAGAACGAGATGAGACCGTATTCCGTCCGAAAGGCCGTGACGACGAGATCTCTCCCGTCGTCACGGCCTGTTCAGCGTGGATCGTGGTTGGTGCTGTCGTGCTGCGGCGTTAAGCAGCCAGGGGTACGGCCTCCGGAGCTGTTTCGGACGACTCCTTCTCCTTCGGCAGGTGCAGGAACGCGCCGAGCAGGATCGCCGCAACCAGCGCGATGGCGGCGTTGACGCCGATCGCCAGCTGCAGACCGGGCAGCAGGGTCGCTGCGACCATACCCGTGGCGATGGCTGACATGACCGGGGTGCCCAGGGCGATACCGACCTGCTGGCTCATGGTCACCAACCCGGTGGCCAGCCCCTGCTGGTGGGCGGGAACCCCCGCGGTGGAGGTCACGGTGTAGCCGACGATGGCCACGAGGTTCGCCACACCACCGAGGAACGTGAGGATCAACAGGGGGACCAGCCAGCCGTGGCTCTCCCCGGCGAACGCCAGAGGGGCGGTCGCGGCAGCCTGGACGAGAAGACCAATGACAATCGCGGTCTTTGGGTTGGTCATACCGATGACCCGTGGGGCAATGAGACCGCCGATGACGGTACCGATACCGAGGACTCCGAGGATCAGTCCCGCAGCAATGGCGCTGTAGCCGAGGATCTGCTGCAGGTACAGGGTCAGCAGGAACACCAGCGAGGTGAATGTGCCGAAGGCAAGGAGCCCGGCGGTATTGCCCCAACCGATGTTGGAGCGCTTGAGCAGTGACGGAGCGACCAGCGGTTCCTTGACACGCCCTTCGATCGCCAGGAAGACGGCAACCAGGATGACCGCGGCGAGGATCGGACCCCAGGTGCCCGGGTGTGTCCAGCCGTTGTGACCGGCGGCGTCAATGCCGAAGACCAGGGCGACAAGAGCCAGCGTGATCGTGATCGCGCCGGGAACATCAAGCTTCGGACGGGCGTCGGACGCCGGCTCGCGCAGGACGAAGGGTGCGATGATGATCACGGCAACGGCGACGACGACATTGATGAAGAAGGCCCAGCGCCACGACACAGCACCGGTGAGCAGACCACCGAGGACGGAACCAGCGGTGAAGCCGGCGGCCATGAGTGCTCCGTTGAGGCCGAGCGCCTTCGAGCGGGCGGGGCCCTCCGGGAACATGGTCGTCATCAGCGACAACGCGGCGGGAATGACCATGGCACTGGCGATACCCTGGCCGACGCGGGCGGCGATCAGGAGGACGGGCTCGGTGGCCAGTCCGCCGGCGAGCGAGGAGATGCCGAGCAGGACGATGCCGATCATGAACAGCTTCTTGCGACCGAAGAGGTCGGCCACGCGACCGAAGAACAGGGTGAACCCTGCGGCGCACAGTGCGAAGGCGGTGACGATCCACTGCAGGGAGGCAGTGGCGAAACCGAGCTCAGAGCCGATGTGCGGCAGAGCCACATTCAGGATCGAGAAGTCCACCGCGAGGGTGAAGTTGGCGGTCAGCAGGACGACCATCGCGATCTTCTGCGCGGCAGTGAAGCGTTCTGTGGGGGACGGGGTGGGTGGAGGTGCTGTCTCTGTGTTTCTCATGTGTCCCAGCATCGTGGGAGGCGACAAGGGTAACCAGAGCCCTGATGTGCGTGGTCTGGGGGCGGCTGGCCTGAGGTTGCCTAGCACTGACAGGGGTAGGCAACGTCAGGCCAGGTGCGCGATAATCGTTGACATGCACACACCACAGTCGTTGCAGGCAGCCGGTCCGGTCACCGAACTGGGGGAGTTCCTGCGGTCACGGCGTGACCGCATCAGCCCCGACGAGGCCGGGATCAACAGTTACGGGCGGCGCCGTGTGCCGGGCCTCCGGCGCGAGGAACTCGCCCAGTTGGCCGGGGTGTCGGTGACCTACCTGACCCGGTTGGAGCAGGGCCAGTCGCAGAACGCGTCCGACGCGATCATCGACGCTCTCGCCCGCGCCCTGCAGCTCGATGCCGATGAACGGGCGCACCTCTACGCCCTGGCACACCCTGTTCCGGTTAAGCGACCGCGGACGACGGCGAAACCGGAGATCGCTAAACCGGGCGCCGAACGGCTACTGCACTCGATGGGGGATGTTCCGGCGGTGCTGCTGGGCAGGTTCAACGACATCCTCGCATGGAACCACTCCGGTCACCTGTTGTTGGCCGGCCACCTGGATTGTGATGCCCCGTCGCGCGTCGAGGACCGGCCGAATCAGTTGAAATTGCTGTTCCTGGATGAGCACGTCCGGGATCTCTACGTCGACTGGAAGGACGAGGCCGCTCTTGCCGTTGCTTCGCTGCGCTACGTCGCCGCCCAGTTCGCCGACGACCGACGCCTGGCAGAGTTGGTCGGGGAGCTGAGTATGAACAGCCCGGAGTTCGCCCGATTGTGGGCGGGGCACGATGTTCGTCTGTGCACTAATGGGGCCAAACGATTCCGGCATCCCGAGGTCGGTGAGATGACGTTGGGCTACGAGGTGCTGCATCTGCCGGAGGGCAACGGCCAGCGCATCCTCACCCACACCGCGGAGCCGGGGAGTGCATCCTTCGCAGCGCTGCGACTGCTCACCGCCGTGTGACCGCCGTGTGACCGCTGTTGCGCGCACTGATGCGCATCACCGGGTCGCGTCGGGACGCTATCACCGGCCAGCGTGAGCCAGGTGCCAGAATCGGTCACCGCGGACCCTCCGATCCGACCGATCTTGGCACCTGGCTTACGCGGCCCCCACAAGGTCAGTCGGCGAACTGTTCGGCCAATAACCGGTAGGAGGTCAGCCGGTCGTCCGGGTCGCTGGTGAGCGTGTTGATCATGACCTCGTCAGCGCTGTGGTCCTTGGCGAGGTCGTGAAGCCGTTGAGCCACTACGTCCGGAGTCCCGGCGATGATTGCCGTGGACCGGGCCTTCGCCCGGGTGCGTTCAGCGTCTGTCCACGGGTGGGTGGCGGTGGCACCGGCCGACGGAATCGGCCCGTCGTACCCGAGGTCCTTGCGGGCGCGCCACAACAGCATCGCATCGGCCAGCTGTTGTGCTCGCTGAGGGTCTTTCGCAGTGATGGCACGGACGGCCAGCACGGTGTGCGGCCGGTGGCACTTCGTCGTGGAGGCCTCCCGGTAGGCGGCAGTGGCTTTCTCACCGCCGCGGGGGACGAAGAAATGGCCGTGCACGTAACCTGCGCCGAGATCTCCTGCCAGCGGCGCGGCGGAACCACCGGCGCCGAGAACCCACACCCTCCCGTCCGGCTCACCGGGCACGGCGGGGTGCTCGGCGCCCAGTGCCCCTACGAGGGCATGGATCTTCTCGGCGTAGGCGGGGTCGTCCAGCGCGGCCCTGCCAACCCCGGTGTCCATCCGGTCGCCGTGGACCTGTCCCAGCAATCCCATCACCTCGATAACCTTCGCTGCCTGGTAGAAGGGCAGCAGAATGCCGCCGGTACCGACGCGGATGGTCGACGTGCGTTCCAGCGCCAGGGCTGCCATCATCTCCGGGGCGGGGCTGGCGAAGGACGCGGAGCGGTGATGCTCGGCGAACCAGATGCGGTGGTAGCCCAGAGTCTCTACGTCCTCTGCCAGACGCAGTCCGTGGGCGACAGCATCTGCCCGGTCCGGGACGTGGTCGGTGACCGGGACCTGGTCGAGGACGGAGAGCCTCATGCCGACCGCCTCTCGGCGGCGGGGTGGATGGCGGGGATGATCCGCCAGTCACCACCGACCTGGAACACCAGGTTGTGGATGTCCGCCGCAGCGATGGTACGCAGCACCGGCACCAGTTCATCGGCGTGGTCCGGGCTGGCGACGTTCAGGGGCCACTCCCCAATGGTGGCACCGCGCAGGTGGGGATGGTGGAATCCGGCGCCGTAGGTCGCGATAAGACTGACTGGAGCCAGCGTCGCCGTACGCTGTTCCGGCCAGGTCAGTAGCCACGAGGAGAGCAGGCCGCCGCGCTGGTCGCGGTGCAGGCCGGTCACCTCGATCTTCCCGGTGCCGGCGAGCAGGTGGTCGTTGAACTCGGCGAGAACCTGTCGGGCCGGACCGTCGAGAAGCTGTACGGCCTCGGTGAACGCGGATTCTTTGCCGGCACGGGTGATGTGGCCGAAGTGGTTGCCGTCGCGGAGATCGATGAAGTGACGGGTCAGTGCTTCCAGTGGGGCGGGAGTGGTTGTGGTGGTCATGAGAGTTTTCCTTCCGGGTAGTGGTGGTGGGGTGGATGCTGATCGCGGTCTCCGCTGAGCTCGTTGAGCGCGGTGATGATGGTGGGGAGGACCAGTCCGGTGGGGTTGAGAATGTCGGCGTGCCCGGTGTTGTCGAGTGAGCGCAACGACGTAGGCACGGCGTCGTCTCGCAGCCGGGCGGCGTAGGCGCCTATGTCGTCGCGGACCGGGTCGTCGGCACCCACGATGAGGGACACCGGCGCCAGGCCGGTGAGGTCGGCGGCCTGCAGGGGAGTGGCGGGCACGGTCGGGTGTGGTGCTGTGTCACCGAGCCACCGCCGCCAGGCGGCCATGAGGTCTGAACGCCCAGGTGCCACTGCCGATGGCGCAAGGTAGGACGCGCGGGAGCACGCCGGGTCCAGCGGCGGGTAGGCCAGCAGTTGTGGTGGCACCCGGCCGTCGGCGTCGCGGCGAGCCAGGGCTGCGAGGGCGGCGATGGTTCCGCCCGCGCTGTCACCACCGACGGCCACCGGGAACTCGCCAGCTCGTTGTTCGGCCCAACCGAGTGCGGCGAGCATGTCGAGAACCGCTGACGGATGGTGGTGTTCGGGGGCGAGGCGGTAGTCGACGGAGACGACCGCCCAGCGTGACAGGGACGCGATCCGGGATGTCACAGGTGCCCAGTGGCGGGCAGACCCGTACTGCCAGGATCCTCCATGTGCCCACACCAGCCAGCCTCGTGGCTGGTCCGGGCGGTGCACGAGGAGTGGAACGTGGGCCCCGTCGGACGTCGGCGAGTGCTCCCACCGGGTCTGCACCCGGGTGTCGACGTGGCTGCGGACGTGGGGTTCTGCGGTGCTCATGGGTCGGCCTCATATCTGGCGCAGTGCGCCGCCGTCGACGGCCCACTCGGCGCCGGTGACCTGCGCTGCCCGTGGGGACAGCAGGTAGGAGATCACCGTAGCGACGTCGTCGGGACGACCGATCTTTCCGGTGGGTAGTCGACGTTCCTCACGGATGAACCGTTCGATCGCTGTATCGGGGTCGGTGCCGAACCGTGTGGCGAGCTGGTCACCGAACCCACCGGGTGCGTCGAACAGCGCGGTCCGGGTGGGGCCGGGGGAGACCACGTTTGACCGGATTCCCGCAGGCCCGAACTCTATGGCCAGTGACTTCGACACCGACAGCACGGCGGCCTTGGAGGCGGCGTAAGCGGACATGGTCGGATCCGGCATTCGGGCAGCCTCGCTACCCAGGTGGACGATGCTGCCGCCGGTGCTGTGGGACTGCATGGCGGTGATGACGGTGCGGGTGAGCCGGACGAGCGCGACGACGTTCATGGCGAACGTTGCGTCCCACAGCGCGTCGTCGAACGCGGTGAACGAGTCCCGGGTGTCGAACAGGGCGGCGTTGTTCACCAGCCCGTCAATCCGACCGTGGCGGTTGAGCGTGTGCTCGACCAGTCGCGTCGCTGCTCCGGGGGCGGTGAGATCGGCGGCGACGAAGTCGGTACCGGGCGGAAGCAGGTCGCCGTCGGGTGCGTGACGAGCGACGGCGACGACCTGGGTGCCTTCGTTGGCGAGTTCTCGGACGGTGGCCAGGCCGATGCCGCTGGTGGCTCCGGTGACGATGACGACGTGGTCATTGAGCTGCAGATCCATCGGCTTCTCCTGTGTGGGGGCATGTACGTGTGGTCATGCCTCCACCCTCGCCGGGCCTGTGGGAGGTAGCCAGAACCCCCGGTTGCCTAGCACTGACAGGGATAGGCGACTGCCGGCGTGGGCGTGCACTCTTGGGTCATGGCAGACAGAGAAAACTGGAGATTGACGGAGGATGAAGCAGATGAAGTTTATTGATGCCGGTGGCTACACTGCCGATCGACCTTGGGAAGCTCTTGATCTCGGTGAATTCGACAACGCAACCGTCCGATTGCACTGGACCGATCAGCCCTACACGTGGCACGTCAATGACGGCCCAGAGCTCTTCGTTGTCCTGGACGGGGCTGTCGACATGCACTATCGGGTTAATGGCGAGAAGCGAGTAGAACTGCTCACTCCCGGCACTGTGTGCTGTGTGGAGACCGGGGATGAGCACGTTGCCCATCCGGCTGGGACGGCCAGGATACTGGTGATAGAGCGCAAGGGGAGTATCTGAGGCTAGAGTTTCGGTAATTGATCCTTTCGCAACCAGGATCTCAGCTCCCGTGAAAATGAAAGGGCCGGAGAAGTGGCGGAATTCGAGATTGTGAGGAACGGGCCGAAGGTCTCACGTCGCCCACTGGATCCGTCATATCTCGTCACTGTTGTACAGGTGACGTTTCCGTGTTGAGCTCGGGCGTTGTATTTTTCCGGGACGTGCGGACCGACACTCGGTGAATGAGGACGAAGGCGATCCCGAGGAGTGCCACCAGGCCGATCATCGTCAGTGCGGCGGCGACGAGACCGTCGTGGTAAATCCAGGGGTGTCCGGTTCCACCGGACGCGACCAGTTGTCCTGCGTTTCCGGGGAGTGTGGTGGTGACGATGGCGGCGAGAATGGCGGCATAGGCGGCGACGAAAACAGCTTCGGAGCCGATTCGCAACAGGTTGATGACTCCGGACGCGGCACCGGCACGTTCCGACGGCACGGCGGCAAGCGCCTCGGCGTCGACGAATCCCAACGGCAGTCCGAAGCCCAGGCCGAGCAAGACCATGGGGGCGATACCTACCGCGACGGGGAGATCCGGGCGCAGGAGAAGAACAACGCCCACGCCGCCGACAATGAGCATGGTGAAAGAGACCGCGATAACACTGGTGGGTGTGGCTCGCCCGGACTGCATGATTCGGTGGACCAGTGTCGGAGCGATGAGGACCGGAACCGTCATCGTCAGCATGAGGGCTCCGATGACTCCGGAACTGAGGTTATGGATCGCTCCCAGGGCGCTGGGGAGGTAGGTCAGGAATGTCACGAACCCGATGGCCCCGGCCACCGGCACGAGTGTCATCGCGAGGAAACTCGGGGCCTTCAACGCTGAGAAGTCCAGGAGCTGGCGCAGTGACGTCTCGCCGCGCCCGAGCCGAGGCAGCCGGGTGGATCCCAGCAGGGCGACAGTTAGGACGATGGCCTGTACAGCGAAGATCCCGCGCCAGCCCCAGACGGAGAGCAACATGCCGGACAGTGCTGGACCAGCGGCCAGTCCGAGGCCGTTGATCGTCCCGAACAAGGCGAATGCCTTGGCTCGGGCAGGGCCCTCGAACAGGTGCGTCAGCAACGGTGCTGCTCCAGTGAGTACGGCGGCCGATCCGATACCGGCGATCACTCGTCCGGCATCGAGGATGCTCAGCGTGGGCGCCAGAGCACTGATGATGCCGCCAACTGCGGCTATGACGATGCCGATACGGAATGAGCGGGTGTATCCGATGCGGTCGGAGAAGGCTCCCCAGGCGATGGTGCAGATGGCGAACGAGACGTTGAAGCCGTTGACGACCCACTGCAGTGGGGTCGGGTCGGATCCCAGGTCCGCGGCGATGCCGGGAAGTGCGACGGCGGTGCCGGAGATGGACAGCGGGATGACGAACTGCGCGAACAGGATCACTGTCAGTAGTAGTCGGGGTCGGGGCATGAGCACTCCTGTGGTTCGATGAAAAGCTAAGGTTCGAATATTGACGAACCTATGCAAGCACGTCGATGAGGTACGATGCAAGACGAACCTTCAGTAGTGCGTCGAAAGACGGAGAAAGGAAGTATCGTGCCCCGTCAGCCACAGTCCCCGGAGCCAGACGAGATCGAACTCGGCGCGGTGTTGTCCGCGCTGGCTGATCCGCATCGTCGCCGTGTCGTCCGTGCCCTGGTGCACGACGTCGACGCCAGCGAGCGTTCCTGCACGAGCTTCGGGCTGGACCTGTCGAAATCGACGCGGAGCCATCATTTCAAGGTGCTTCGGGAAGCTGGGCTGGTGAGACAGGTGGACCGGGGCAACAGGAGTGGGGTAACTCTCCGCCGTCAAGATCTCGACGCGCGCTTTCCCGGGCTGCTTGCGCTGATCGGGGATGAGGACGGCGACTGACTCTCGCTGCGTCAGGCGATGGGGCAGTGTTCGCCCTGGCGTGTGCGCACGACGTGGGGAGCGATGATCAAGGCGGCATACGCCGACACGAGAAAGAACGCGACCGGACCTTGCTGCGGTTCCGTCAAGGACGGATATCGCGAGGCGGCAGCGCCATAGATCACGGCATCGAGGAGGAGGCCGGTGGCGGCGATCCCGGAGCCGAACAGGAGCCGGTGGGTTATCGAATCAGCGCGTCGACGGCGGTATAACACGTAAGCGATGACTGCCAGGGCAAGAGCTGCTGCGGTAAAAGCGATGATCGCGAGCACTCCGGGCCATGAACCGGAATCCGGCAGGAGGACTGGCCCGAGTGTGGTGATCAGTGTTGTGGCGATAACCCAGATTGCGACTCCGTAGCCGATGGCGGTGAGAACGTCGTGACGGTCGGGAAATGTGTTCGGTGTCTTGGTCATGCTGTCATATTAGTGGAACGATCGTGGTAAAAATAGGACATGGCCCGTCCTAGGAATCCTGAACGCAAAGCAGAGCTACTCGTTGCGGCTACCGACGTCGTGCAGCGGCTCGGAATCGCAGGCGTCACCCTGCGACCTTTAGCCAACGAAATTGGAGTTGCTCCGCGCACGTTGCTGTATCACTTTGGCAGTAAGGAGAAGCTGCTCGTCGAGGTCATCCGCGATCTGAGGCGACATCACGCCCAGATAGCCCAGTCGCTTACCCGGGTGCACTGGGAGGATGAGCCTGAACGGCAACTTGGTGAGACGGTTGATCGGCTGTGGCAGGAGGCGAAGCTACCTGGAGCGCGTCCGTTTCTCGCATTGTATTTTGAGCTCGTGTCGCTGGCGATCCGCGATCCAGACCAGTACAGGCCGTTACTCGTTGACGCCGACAGAGAATGGGTGGATGCCATCACGGGGTATCTTGTCCGCTGTGGTATTCACGAAGAGGAGACAACTGCGATGGCAGACACCCTCTTGATCGGGTATCGCGGTGCGGTGTCATTCGCCCTTGCCACCGGTAGGTGGGAGAGTGCAGAAGCATCGATCGCCACGGCAATAGTCGAGGTTCAGGACAGGATCAGGGACTGTCTCGCAGCCGCCCGACGTCGAAATTAGAGGCCTACAACCGTTGCGGTCACCGTGAACTCGTCCTCACCGTGCTTCGTGATCAGCTGGATACCACGTCGGGCGAGAACTTCCTTCAGCCGTGACAGTCGTTGCAGTGCTGGGGCCGAAACGATTGTTGAGCTGACGCTATGGATATTCATCCGGCCTGCATCCACGGTGATATTCACGTCGGGTGTTCCCGGATATTCCAGGATGGCGGTGACACTCGCCCGCAGTACCTCACTCAGCGGTGAGTCGAGCATCGGGCCATCCGCGTCGTGAATGCTCACGGAGACGGTGGCGCCCGCTGCCTCAAGGAGCGCCTGGGCACTTTTCACCTCCAGTGCACCAGTGTGGGGCACTTGGCTGAAGTGCCAAATGTCAGGAATCCCCGTGACAGCCCAACGCTCACAGTGGAGGTGAGCACTATCGAACGTCTAGCCGGAGATGGTCGCGAAGATTCTTCTACTTCTTATTTTGTGGTAGAGAGGCTTATGGCGACGCAACCTGACGGTAGACCTGTCGCAGTGGTGTCGAGTCGGTGTGTATGCCGGAGGGGTCCACGAACGTCGCTGCCGAGGCACGGATCCAGTCCTCGCAACTCACCCGGTTGAAGTGCAGTTCCACACCGTGTCGGCCGGCGAGGTCGGTCATGAACAGTCGCGATGCCCGCCCGTTGCCGTCGCGGAACGGGTGGGCGAAGTTCAGGTCAGTGTGCAGGTCGGCCAGTGTGCCCACTCTCTGGTCGAAGGTGGCCTCAGCCCAGTCGAACCGCTCGATCGACCGGTCAAGTTGGCGCATGTACATGCTCATGCTGTGGTGGTCACCGAACCCGTGGGTCCCTTTCATCATGTTCACCACCCGGGGTCGGCCCGCCCACGGGTAAATGTCCTCGAACAGGGTGTGGTGGATCGACGAGAGGCGCTCGCCAGCACCCTCCCCGTCGATGACGAGCTCGCCGGACGCCATCGCCATTGCGCGGCCCGTCGCCACGATGTGCTCGACTGCGCCGAGGCACGCAGCATCACGCAGGCCGAGATAGCTACGCAGGGTGGTCGTGCCGGGAAAGAAGTAGCTGCTCCACACGTCGGGCTCGGGTCGGAACCCCCTCCGCCTGTCCGGATCGCCGCCGTTGTTGGTGGCGAGAGTGTCAATTTCGGTGCGCGTCAGGAAGGACGAACCGTTGCGTTGTCTACGGTCTGCCAGATCCCGGATATCCGTCCCGGTGGGTTCCCACCCTTCCAGGACGCTGCTGTGCGCTGCTTCGATGACCGGCTCGGCGTCGGCGTCGCTCACGCCGGAGAACACATCGGGGAACGCGGCACGATAACCGTCGATACCAGTCAACGTGGTGAAATCGGTCATGGTCGGCGCCTTTCCGTGACGTGCGGAACTCCAATTGTACGGTCCGTGGCCTACTGCCGCGAGAGCCTCTCGTCGAGGTCCACACCGAAACTGGCTTCGCAGCCGGCTGTGCCGTTCTCGTCGTGAGAGAGCAAGTTGTACCAACGCCTGGTTCAGCGGCACACAGCACAAACAGATGCTGCACTGCCACCTACCCGCAGCGCGAATGGGCCCGTTCGTGTAGTGCAATACCCGCCGAGACCGAGACATTGAGTGACTCTATGTCGTCCGACATCGCGATGGAGCACCGATAGTCAGCGATTCTGGCGATGTCAGTGGATACGCCGCGGCGCTCGCTGCCCAGCACTATCGCGATTCGTTCCTTGACCCTCTGCAGAACCTCGATCGGCACGGTGCAATCAGCTGCCAGTGTTGCTACAGGAATCTGCTGTTCGTGCAGGTAGTGGATGACGTCGCGTCGAGGCGCAATCACGGTAGGCAGGGTAAAAACCAGACCTCTGCTTGCCCTGATCAAGCGCCGATCGAACACGGTCCGTAGTCCACTATCCAGGAGAATGACCGCCGCGGCATTGAGACCCGCGGATGTTCTGACGATCGCGCCAATATTGCCGACCAGGCGCACGCCATCAAGAACGATGATGTCACCGGAACTGTCGGAAAAGTCGCTGAGCTCACCCGGAGCGGGCGATTGTGCCAAGGCGAAGATGCGTGAGCGTTTGTCGTCGCCGAAGATCCTCTTGGTGACGGCGCTGGACAGCGTGTGTATCTGAACTTCGTGCAGTTCAGACACCACCTCGTCGAGTGCGAGGGGATTGCGACCTTCGGTGATGTAGAGGCTGTCGATCAGGACACCGCTGCGTGCTGCCTGGACAATGTTCTCCAGGTCATCGATCAGAATGACGTTCGGCGCGACGGCTCGACGTCGCACCACGTCCGTAATGCGACGAGCCACGGGGTGATAGGGGTTATCGATGATGTGGTGCTGTACTGGTGCCGCCATGTGGAGGACGTTCCGGTATGACGCGACGTGAGGGTCAAATCAGCATGCCGTTGATACACTGAGATGGTCTGGAGTTGCCGCCCCTGACCGTCCGGGGGTGGCGTGCACTGCAGTCGTCAGGGCGGCCCTGGAGCCGTCTCATGCTGCTGCACCGTTTTTCTGTCCCCGTCGCCCTGTGGTTCGTATTCTTTGTGAACGGGGCTGTGCTGTCGAGTTGGGCGCCGAGAATACCCGAGGTCAAGGATGATCTCGCGCTCTCGGACAGTGCACTTGGTACTGCGCTGCTGGGCATCGCGCTGGGTGCTGTTCCTGCGATGCTGATCACCGGTCGCGTCCTGCGGAATGCGCGTGACGTGACAGTCTGCGCCGTTGCGGCTCTGGCTTTTCCAGCCGCTCTACCCCTGATTGGGTTCGCAACGGGTCTTGCGACGTTGATGGCCGTACTTCTACTGCTGGGAGTGTTGAGCGGGGTACTCGACGTTGCGATGAACACTGCAGCAATGCGGGTCCAGGCGGCTGAACACAAGCGCATTATCGGCACGCTGCATGGCGCGTACAGCATCGGCGTGATGGCCGGCGCAGGTGCTGCGGCCTGGGCCGTGCACCTTAAAGCGGACCTGACCGCTCACTTCCTGGCCTCGGCGGCATGTCTGCTTGTTCTCGGTGCGATGGCCTCCGCTGTGCTCGTCGCCTCAACGTCCCACTCTCGGGAAGACGCTCGTCAATCACGGACGACGGCTGCCATGGCCCCGACAGACAAGCCACGGTCCAGGGTCGGATGGGTTCCTGTCACTGTAGCGGTACTCGCTCTCAGCGGGTTCCTTCTGGAAGGCATGGTCACCGACTGGTCGAGTCTTCTCCTTCGGCGCGACATGGGCGCCGATCCTGCGTTTGCTGCATCGGCTCTCACGGTGTTCAGCGCAGCCATGTTCCTTTCGCGGACGGCCAGTGACATGCTGTCGCGGTACATCCCGGACGGTATTTTCGTTGTCGTGGCAGCTGGTGCCGTCGCCGTGCCGACTGCCGCCGCAATCATGGTGGAGAGTCCGGGAGTCGCTCTCGTTGCCGTCATTCTGATCGGCCTCTGCGCCGGCCCGATGTTTCCGCTGGCACTGACTCGCGCTGCACACGCCCGGCCACACGAGGTCGCTGGCGTCAGCGCGCGGCTCAGCGTCATCGGTTATGCGGCCTATCTTGCCGGACCGCCCGTGATCGGCGTCGCCGCGGAGTACACAGGCCTTCCCGCGACCTTCCTCGGCGTCACCGTGGTCACAGCAGTGTGCCTTCTGGGGACAGCCTTCGTCTGGCGACGCCACAGCAGACACCACCGTTCGGTGCTCTGACTTCTTCTCGTCATTGCCGGAGCAACTGGTCTCTGGCGGTGTGGTCTGTCTTTCAGGTCACCACTCGATCCCCAGCATCTCCGCGCTCCGCTCCCAGTGTCCCCGCACTATTGCCGGATCATAGGCTTGCCGGTTGGTACGTCCGACTCGTCGGGGTGTCGCATAGTACTTGCCCGACTGCCACGTCTCGTCCGGCCGCGCGTCGATGAAATGCCGCAGGCGTGCGCCGCCCCGTTCCGGGGAGATGAGGAACGCCTTCAGCGCTCCGTGGTAGATGCGCTGAAAGGAGCTGTCGGTGTCTGAGGCGAAGTTCGTCGCGACGATACCGGGGTGGAATGCCACCGAAGACAGCCCCTGCGCATGGAAACGCTCGTGCAGGCCCGTGGTGAACAGGATGTTCGCCAGCTTGGCGTTACCGTAGGCCAGGTTCGGCGAGAAGTTCTGCCAGGTGTTCAGATCGTCGAGAGTGATCCGGCCGAACAGGCGTGCGCCGATACTGGAGGTGTTGACCACAGCAGCCTGACTGTCGACGAGGAGGTCGATCAACAGGTGTGTGAGCAGCGTCGGGGCCAGATGGTTGACCTGGAAGGTCATCTCGAACCCGTCCGGGGTCGCTGTGGGGCCGGAGAAGATCCCACCGGCATTGTTCGCCAGGACATCGATACGGTCGCAGGTCCTGCGGAGCGTCGCCGCGAGTTCGCGGACATCATCGAGTCGGGTGAAATCCGCGCAGTGGTAGTCGGCTCCGAGTTCGTCGGCCACTGCCCGGGTTTTCTCCGGTGAGCGTCCGATGAGAACTAGTCGCGTATCGCCGTCGGCGAGTTGACGGCTGGCCGCGGCGCCGATTCCGTCGCTGGCTCCGGTGATGACGAGGGTGCGTGTCATGTGTTGTCCTCCTGGTGCATGAACGGTGTGGTGAGGTGTTCGACGGCATCCCACAGTTGTCGTTCGCGATCTGGGTCGTAGGACTCCGGTGAGGAGTCCGCGACATGGTCCCGGTCGATGTAGGCACCGCTCGGTGCGGGAATATCACCGACGACCGCCTCGGCGAGTAGTGCTCCGGCCTTCGCCGATGTCGTAGCCAGTGGCGACACGGTCAGTGCTGGCATGAGCCATCTCATCGCGAACCGGGACAGTACGTCGGCGTCCCGCGTGAGGCCGGTGCCGGGGACCAGGCCGGGGTTGTATCCGTACACCGCTGGACCGGTGGGAAATCGGCGGGCGTATTCGTGGAGCAGGTAGATCGCGGCCAGTTTGCTGGTCGAATAGGCTGTGCGTCCGGCCCTGGTACGTCCCGGTGGTGAGAATGCGCCGGTGTGCGCCAGGATGTCGGTGGGTAACCACCGGGGTCCGGGCACCATGCCCAGGTTGTGGCGCAGATCCCCGACGTGCGTGTCGCTGACGGTCACGACGACCCGGCCGCCGGGACGGACGTGCTGGTGCAGTGTGCGGAACAGAATGTGGTTCGCCAGGACGTTGACGGCGAACGTCGCCTCGAAGCCGTCGACAGTTTCTACCAGTGTTGACGTGTGCTGAACCCCGGCGTTGCAGACGACTGCGCCCAGGGGCGGGAGATCGCCGGCGCCACAGCGGTGGGCGACGGTCGCCGCAGCCTCGTAGACGCTATGCAGAGACGCCAGATCGGTGGGAATGGCAGATACCGTTCCTCCCGTTTTCTGCAGGTCCGCGACGACATCCGTGGCATCGCCGCGGCTGAGGAGCACAAGGTGTGTGCCCGGCTGGCGGGTCAGCAGTCGCTGTGCTGCGACGCGACCGATGCCGCGGGTAGCTCCGGTCATCACGACGGTCTGGTTCATCGTCTGGGTCACTGTCGTCACCTCCCCGGAACGGCGTGGGGGAGCCCGTGGGACGGAGCTCCCGTGATCGCCTGGACGAGGAGGGAGACGTCCTCGTCCCGAAGGATCTCCGTCGCGTCATCGGAGCCCATGAAAGCCGCCCGAGCGAGGATCGCGCCGATAATCAGATGCGCGGCGGAGGATGCGTCGCCGGCACGTCGCTCGTCCCGCTCCTCGGCGCGCTTGAGGACGGCGGCGAGGTGGTCACGCGTCGGTTCGAGCACACTGTGCCGGACGATGGCGGCGAGTTCGGGGTCGTGCGCAGCTTCCCCGACCAGTGCCACGAGCGTTGCTCCGACGGCTCCGGACAGCACACGGCGCTTGTGGGCCAGCAGCTCGACGAGATCGCCCTCCGTCGTCCCGGTGTCAATGTCGGCGTTTTCGGTCTCGGCGATCTGGGCTGCCGCAGCAAGGAGGAGGTCGCGCTTCGAGGGCCACCGGCGGTACAGCGTCGCAGTCGAGACGCCGGCACGCTTGGCGACGGCGGCGGTGGTCAACGCGGCATAGCCGTTCTCGGCCAGCAGCGCGAGGACGGCCTCCATGATCGCAGGGGTCAACTTGGTGTTCACCGGGCGTCCTCGGGTGCTCCCAGGGTGGTCATCGGTGGCAGCCATGGCGTCACTCCCTTTTTCGATACGAAACGAGTTCGTTTCATAACGTAGTCGAACCGGAGTGGCCTTGCAATCAGTACTCGGTTTGGACCATGACAGTGGAGGATCATTGGATCTGTAGTTAGACCATGATCTCCCGCACGCTGACAGAATGACCATTGAATTCTGGATCACCTCGATCATCGTGACCGCGACACCAGGGACCGGGGCACTGTTCACCGTCGCCGCCGGACTGAACCGCGGCATTCGAGCCGGGCTGATTGCCGCGGTGGGCTGCACTTTGGGCATCATTCCTCACCTTGTGCTCGCCCTCTCCGGTGCAGCGGCAGTGTTCGCGGCGAGCCCCGTCGCTTTCGGCGTCCTCAAGTGGCTCGGTGTCGCCTACCTGCTGTACATGGCGTGGGGGACCTGGCGCCAGACCGGGGTCCTGGCGCCCGACACCGACGAGGCTGACGGCGCTGACGAGAGTGCGCCGATGACGGGGCCGTCTTCCGGGAAGGTGATCGGAAACGCTGTTCTCGTGAATCTGCTCAACCCGAAGCTCACCGTGTTCTTCTTCGTCTTCCTGCCCCTGTTCGTTGATACCGGGGCTGACGGTGCCGTCCTGGAGATGGCAATCCTCGGTGCCGCGTTCATGGTGGTCACCCTGCTGATCTTCGCGGTTTACGGTGTGTGCGCCGCCTGGTTGCGCCGGTACGTGGTCGGACGACCGGTGGTGATGGCGTGGATCGGGAGGGTATTCGCCGCATCGTTCGTCGTCCTCGCGGTGATGCTCGCCCTGACTCAGCAGTGAGTGTTTCGTACCAACTCACCGAGTTGCCGGATGGCCGCGTCAAGACGCCGCGGGGAATGCGGACCGTACCCGATAACCACCCCGGGCGGGCCCGGGGCGGCGCGGTGGCTCGACAAAGGTTGTACCGCGAGGCCGGCATCGCGGGCTCGCGCACAGAGTGCGACGTCGTCGACATGGTCAGGCAGGCGGACGAGCAGATGCAGGCCCGCGGCAATACCGTCGATGGTGCATCCGGGGAGGTAGCGGTGGATCGCATCCACAGCTGCGTCACGGCGCTCCCGATGGCGCAACCGGAGGCTGCGCAGGTGACGCTCCAGCACGCCGTTGTCGATCAGATCGGTGAGGGCGAGCTGGGGCAGGGCAGGAGAGCCCAGATCCGTCGCCCACCGCAGCTCCGCCAGGTCGTCCCGCAGCGGTTCCGGGACGATCACCCAACCGAGACGAAGCGCCGGAGCAAGGACCTTCGACAGGCTGGAGACATGGACGATGCGGTCCGGAGCCATGGGGTGCATGGCCCGGACCGGGGAGCGGTCGTAGCGGTACTCGGAGTCGTAGTCGTCCTCGATGATGAACCCGTCGGTTGACCGTGCCCACTCCACCAGCGCACGGCGGCGATCAGGAGACAGGACGACACCGGTCGGGAACTGATGGGCCGGGGTGACCACGGCGGCACCCACTCCGGTACGGGAGAGGGCGTCGACGTCGATGCCGGAGGCATCGACCGGGACGGGATGAAGCTCGTCCAGCCAGTAGTTCAGGATCCGGCGGTTGCCCTCCGCGCCGGGATCCTCGACAGCACAGTCGGTGATGCCGCGGCGGCGCAGTACCTGCGCGAGCAGGCTGAGAGCCCCGGTCACCCCGGCAGTGACGATGATCTGCTGTGGTGAGACGGCCAGGCCACGACTACGCCCTAACCATGACGCCAGCGCCGTCCGCAGTGCCGGAACGCCGGCGGGATCGGCGTATCCCAGGTCATCCGGTGTCGCCGTGTCGAGGACGCGTCGTTCTGCACGCAGCCAAGCTGCACGCGGAAAAGCGCTGATGTCCGGCACCCCGGCGGAGATGTTCAGTAGCTCGCCGTGCTCTGCGAGTTCTGTGGTGGTGTCAGAGGCCGCCGCGTCCGACGGTGAAGCTGGTGAGGGGATCGTGGTTGCAACTTCGGTACCGCCACCACGGTTGGTGACCAGGAGGCCTTCCTCCGTCAGACGTCGGTACGCCTCCACGACGGTGCCACGCGACATCTGCAGTTCCGTGGCCAGCGTCCGCGTCGCAGGCAGGCGGTTACCGGGCCGGAGCACAGCGTCGGCGATCGCCGCGCGGAGTTGCGCGGCGAGCCATGCTGTCCTGCCCCGTGGCGGAGCTGCGGCGGGGTCGAGGGAGAGGAAAGTTGAACCGGTCATGTGGTGCAGGAGTTTACGTGGGGAGTGGGACTGTGAACCACTCTTTGAGCGTGTGACGAGCACGAAGGTGGGGCCGTGCGCACTACTAGGAAGATCGCTTGTCTCAACTGGGGATGTTGCTTATGTCGGTGTTCTGTCGGGCGTGGAACAGGTCGTGGGACTCCTGGATGCCGACCCAGAATTCCGCAGAGTTGCCGAAGTAGGCGGCCAGCCGGACCGCAAGACTCGCGGAAAGCCCGATCTGTCCACGCACGAGCCTGGAAATCTGAGACTCTGACACACCCAGGTCTTTTGCGAGGCGGTACTGGGTGATGGCCAGTGGTTCCAGGAACCCCAGTTTGAGGATTTCTCCGGGGTGGGGAGCAGGGATGATCACGGAGTCCGCGTTGTCGTCCTGGTTGTGGTCAGTGGTAGTCGGTGAAGTCAACGTCAACAGCGCCTCTGCCTGTCCAGATGGAGATGATCCGGTACTGGTTGTTTACCCGGATCGAGTGATCTCCGTAACCCTCGCAGCGATCAGCATAACAAGCACGTGGCACAGTGTCCTCGAGCGTCGGATACTGGAGGAATGACTGACAGTGAGCTGACCCGGACGATGACCCCGCTCTTCGCGTCGCCGGTATCGCTCGATACGTTCCGACGTCACGGCGACGACATGATCGACCGGTGGGACGGTCGCCGGTTTACACGTGCCGTCGATGCTGGGGACGGTGTGGAGGCCGTCCAGATTGATGTGGGCTCAGAACCTGGCCCGACAACATGGACGGTGACGGCCGGTGGATACCCGTCTGACATCGAGGACGTGGTCCATCGTCAGTTCATCGTCGGCGATGCTCCTGGCGAGGGGTGGGTGGACACCTGCCCTGAGGTGGCGGGGAAAGTGCCGCGCGAGATCATCGACTCGGCTGCAGTGGTGCGGTCTACATCGCTGTTCCAGTCGGTGGTCCGGTGCGTGACTGCCCAGCAGATCAACCTTGAGTTCGCCTCCGTCCTGCGGCAACGTCTGGCAACACGACTCGGCATCTACCATTCTGTCAGAGATACGGGCGCGTACTGGCTGGACATCGACAGGGCGTTGAGCACGTCGGTGGACGAGCTACGGGACATGCAGCTCAGCGGTATGAAGGCCAGATTCATTCTGGCGACAGCCCGCGCAATCGCTGACGGTGTCCTGGACAGCCAGACACTCACTGCGCTTGACGATGTCGAGCTACGTAGTCGGCTGACATCGATCCCCGGTATCGGACGCTGGACCGCCGACTGGGTGATGATCCGCTGGTTCGACCGCCCACTGGTCGCGGCAGGGGATCTCGGCGTGCGGAAGGCGATTCGCTGGCTGCACGATCTTGCTGAGATGCCGAGCGAACGCACCGTCCGTGAGCTCACCGCACACTGGGGTGAGCACGCTGCTGTCATCCAGGCGGCGGTGATGGAGGCGTTCAACCGGCACAACGCCAGGGGCTGAGACGGCCGGCCCACGTTGCGATGTCCCGCTGGCCGTCAGTATTGGTCCCTGCACTGACGAGGGACCCATCGGAACACAATCCGAGCGTATGGGCCGAGCCTGCGGCGATGGCGACGATGTTTTCCCAGCTCTCGATATCACACTGGCCGTGACTGTTGTCGCCGGCTGCCAGAACTCGGCCTGAAGCAGTCACACCCACCGCATGCTGGCTCCCCGCGGACACCGTGACAATATCTTCCCACTCGTCGATGTCGGCTAATCCAGTGGTTGGCGCCCCGGTGATGAGAACCCGCCCGTCGGCTTTCAGCCCGACCGTGTAGGCCGAACCGGCTGCGATGGCGGTGAGATTTCTCCACGCCTCCACCGCGCATTGACCTCGCCGGTTATTTCCTGCTGCCACTGCGGATCCATCGTCGCGTAGCGCGACGGAATGCCAATCACCGCACGATACAGCCACGATGTCTCTCCATCGGCTCACATCACAGGCACCCTCGGTGATCCGACCGGTCGCCGACGCAGTGCCATCTGAGCAGACTCCGAGTGTCCGCCGCCAGCCCGCTGCTACCGTCGCTATGTCACGCCAGCCCCCGGTGTCGCACTGGCGGTCGTGATTCCATCCGGTCGCCAGAACGGTGCCGTCCGAGCGGAGACCGACAGTATGCGATTTGCCGGTGTTCCTGGCGGTATGCACATTCCCCGCTGCTACGGCGACGACATTGTTCCAGTGGTCGACATCGCATTCGCCGGCTCGGCCGTCACCGACGGCGGCCACGGTACCGTCTCGCAGCACCGCGACCGAGTGACGCCTGGCTGCCGCCAGCATCAGTCTGCGACCTCGCTCTACTGTCTCCACATGGAGAGAATACGTGCCTGAGGGGAAGCAGATGGCGCACGCTTGTGGCGGGCTACGCAGAATCCCGTGCCCTGTGGTTGGACACTGCCCATCACGCACAAGGGTGCCTGGGACATCTCTGGCTCGCCGTGTACGGCAACTAGATGGGAGCGATTACCTGCACTCTGCCTACTGGTTGTCCTCGGTGACGGTAAACGCCACCGTCTGCAAGCTCTGGTGCCCGTACCGGTCGGTGCCCTTCACCTCCACGGTGTGTTCGCCGACAGCCAGGTCGTCCGGCAGCGTCGCACGCCAGACATGCGGACTGGCCTGGGCGACGTTGCCGGAGGAGCTCAGATTGTGCGTGGCGGAGACAGTTTCCGTGTACTCCCAGCCCTTGTTCAATGCTTCGCCCTCGGCCGGCTGGGTGTGCTCGGCATCGACAGTCTCTCCGTCGATCGTGACCTGGACATCCGCACCGGTGGAGCCGCCGAAGAAGCTGGTCGTCAGGTAGGACCCTCCGTCGACGACGTCCTGCTGGGACACCTCCAGCGGATCAATCTGCTCCGGGGCATCCCCCTGCTTGTCGTTGTCCTGCCACTGTTGGGCGTCTTCGGCCCACGTGCGCCAGGTGGGCGAGTTGATACCGGTGAGGAACTGGTGGTCCTGCTCCTCATTGCGCACCGTGTAGTACTCGCTGCGGCCAGTGCCGTCGAACTCAAAGGTCAGCACGCCCGGCTCTGCCGCGTCCGACGTGTAGGCGTGGGGGACGCCATTGTCGTTGAGCTCACCTGAGTACCAGTCGCCGGACACCGCGCCGGCGATGATCTGGTCGTGGCTGAGCTGGGTGATCGGGCTCTGATCGTTGTCGGCCCATTCTGCACGCTGTTCCCCGGCGACGAGGTGTTCGAGGGTGTGGGTGTGTCCACCGACAGTCACCGCATGGGGATAGTCAGCGAGGATCTCGTAAAGGTCGTCGGCGTTGTCGGTCACGACCTCCTGATAGCTGACGATCGGTGCATGCGCGGCGATCACGATCTGCTGGTCCGGCTCAATGGTGGCCAGGTCATTCCTGAGCCATTCGAGCTGTTGATCGTCAATCTTCTCGTCGTATCCGCCGTTGCCGCTGCCGTCGTCACCGTTGTAGACGATGTTGTCCAGGGCAACGAAGTGGGTCTCGCCGACATCGTAGGAATAGTACGGCGCGCCGAAATCCCGACGGTAGGTGTCGGTGGCATTGACGTCGGAGGTGGCGTCGTAATCGATGTCATGGTTCCCCGGCAACGCACGGACAGGGCCGTTGGCATCGCTGTACAACTGCTTCAGGTCCGGATTGAGGCTCAGGTCGTCGCCGACATTGTCACCGAGCAACAGGATTCCGCAACCGGCGTAGTCGTCCCGCGCGGCCAGGTCCGCGGGAGCACCCTTCCGGGCGTACTCGACTTCCTGCTTGTCGTAGGTCTGTGTGTCTGCCGCCATGGGGCAGGACTGCTCCGGTGACGCGGTGGCTTCGGATGCCGCAAGCGGAAAGTTCACGGCAGAGGGGACCGGGCCGGTTGGTTCGAGCCCTCCGAACGTGAGATCCGGTGATCCTTCCGGATAGTGCTGGTAGCTGAACTGGGCGAAGTTGTCTTCGTCGACGGGGACCTGCCAGCCGGCAGGTTGGGTGACCGACACCGACATGTTGTCGCGGACGGGGAGCTCATAGCGGCCGGTGTCATCGGTGGTGGTCACGTCGATACCGTTGGTGACTCGGACGCCGGGGACACCAGCTTCGTCCCCGTCGAGCGCGGAGTTCCTGTTGGCGTCGTCAAAGACGCGACCGGTGAAGAGGCTCTGGTCATTGGCTTCTCCGTCGACGACCTCGACGGAGCCTTCGTAGAGGCCCTCGTTACCGGACGGGTCGGTGGGAGCGGAGGATCCCGGACGTGAGCTTGAACCGGGCAGTGCGGAACCGTCCTGGGCGTAGGCGGGGGTTTGCGCCGGGGCGGTGGTGAGGATCACGGCAGCGGCGAGGACGGTGCCGAGAGGTGCGCGTAGCGAGCGCGAGTGCATGCGTGAGGGCATGGGAGCATTCTCCTGTCAGAAACTGAGGGTCGGCATGTGCCGTCACACAGTCTGGGTGCTACCTGTGTCACCGTGGTGACGATGCAGGAGAGTGCAGATCAACGCCGGGTGAACAGGTCATGATGAGCGTCGGTCATCATCTCCACCAGCGCCGTCGCCGCCGGCCCCGGGTTGAAATCACTCCAGGCCAGATACTGGATGCGCGACGGCCCGTCGGCCACGTCGAGGATGTGCACATCAGCGTCCTCAGGGATGGCGTCGCGGGAGAGGAGAGCGACGGCGAGTCCTTGCCGGACGACCTCCAGCATGAAGCTGGTGTCTACTGCCTCGAAGGCGACATCGCGGGTCAGGCCGGCGTCGCGGAACGCCACGTCGGACTGCGCCCGACCCGGCGAGTCGACCGGGAAATCCACGAATGCCTCGCCGTCCAGGTCGGCGAGTGCGATGTTGTCACGTCCGGCGAGACGGTGAGTCGCGCTGACCACCGCCACGAGATCCTCGCGGACAAGTTCCTGACTACGTACTCCGCGGGGTGGTTGACCGGCGGGTAGACCAAGCACCGCGACGTCCATCCCTCCGGAGCGGATGGCGGCGATGAATTCGTCGCTACTCCCGCCGAGAAGCCGGATCTTCACTGCCGGGTGAGCCTGGTGGAACCTGCCGAGGACCGCCGGGACATCGATGGCGGTCACCGTGGGAATTACGCCGATGGTGACCGTGCCCCGGATCCGACCGGTGGCTGCGGCTGCGTCAGCGGCGGCACGGTCGGCGGCGTCCAGACTGGCCTGAGCGGAGGGAAGGAACGCTGCACCGGCGTCGGTGAGTTCGACCCTCCTGCTGGTACGGGCGAAAAGCTGCACGCCGAGTTCGTGCTCCAGTGCTTTGATCCGGTGGCTCATCGCCGACTGCACGATGTGGCAGCGCTCCGCTGCTCGGGTGAAGTTGCGGGTCTCGGCGACGGCCAGGACGTACCTCAGTTGCTGCAGTTCCATAGATCAATCATGTATCACGATCGGTGGAATGAAAAACATGTGTTGGACTCATGTCTCGTGCTGACTGACGATGAAAGGCATGACAGCAACCACAGCAACAGCCGCACCCCACCAACCACCGCCCTCTCCACCGGGCGCGCCACCACCAGCGACGGGGAGCGCACGGGTGGGGTGGACGGCCCTGACCGCCATCACGCCCGCGGTGTGGGGGACCACCTACATCGTGACCACGCACATGCTGCCGGACGGCCACCCGCTGTTCGCGGCGATGATGCGCGCCCTGCCCGCCGGACTGATTGCCCTGCTCCTCGCCCGGACGCTGCCGCGTGGATCCTGGTGGTGGAAAAGCCTGGTGCTCGGCACCCTGAACATGGCGGCGTTCTTCCCGCTGCTCTTCCTCACCGCCCAGCATCTACCCGGCGGGGTCGCCGCCACGCTGAACGCGTCCCAACCCATCGTCGTCGCCTTCCTTGCCGTGGCGATCCTGCACGAGAAGCTCTCGGTCTGGCGACTGGGGTGGGGGATCGTCGGTGTCGGTGGCGTGGCCCTGGTCGTACTCGGTCCCGGGGCGGGGCTGGACCTTGTCGGTCTGCTGGCAGGTATCGGTGCCGCCGCATCGATGGGCACCGGCGTGGTGCTCACCAAGAAGTGGGGACGCCCGGACGGGGTCAGCGCGACGGCGCTCGCCGGATGGCAGCTCACCGCGGCAGGGCTCGTCCTGCTGGTCCCGGCGCTCCTCGTCGACGGTGTGCCGCAGGACATCGACGGCACCACGGTCGCCGGATACCTCTGGCTCGGACTGGTCGGCGGCCTGATGACCTACATCATCTGGTTCTCCGGTATCCGACGTCTCCCGGTCACCGCAACGGCATTGCTCGGCCTGTTGTCTCCGCTGGTGGCAGCGGTGCTGGGAGCGGTCATCGCTGGGGAGTCGTTCGGCACCGTTCAACTGGCAGGGTTCGCCCTGGCGCTGTCGGCGATGGTGGCGGGCCAACTCCCACCGCCGCGGAAGACGACACAACGCACGACGAACTCCCGTACGGGACACTCACCGGAAGGAACTGACTCATGAACATCGCCGTCATTGGGGCGACCGGCATGGCGGGCAGCGCCATCGTCGCCGAAGCACTGTCCCGCGGACACCACGTCACCGCGGTGTCGCGGCATGCGCAGGGGAGTGGAAACGATCTGCTTCGAACCGTCGCCCTGGACCTTGCCTCACTGGACGCGGTCGCGGATCTGCCGCAGATCCTCGCCGGCGTCGACGCCGCGGTGCTGGCTGTGCGGCCTTCGCCAGGCTCGGAGCATCTGATGGGGCCGATGACCGCCACCGTCCTCGACGCCGCAGAACGTGCCGGGACCCGCGTCCTGGTCGTCGGTGGGTCAGCACCCTTACGCTCGCCGGACGATCCGGATCGTCTCCTCATCGACGACACCAGGTACATCCCCGAAGCCTGGCGACCGATCGCCGGAGCGAGTCTGGACCAGTTCCAGGTGTGCATGGAGCACACCCGCACCCGGTGGACGTATCTCAGCCCGTCGGCGGTCTTCGAGCCAGGGGAGGACACCGGCGGATACCGACGAGGCACCACCACGTTGCTGACGGACAAACACGGCCAGTCCCGCGTCACCCCGGGCGACCTGGCACTGGCCGCCGTCGACGAGAGCGAGGAGCCCGGCGATGACCCGCACATCACCGTCATCGGACGCTAACCGCGACCAGACGCCGGACACCGGACCGTCCGGCGTGTTCACGCCATCACTGCGGTTGCTCACCGTCGGGTTGCTGGTCTCGGTCGGCATCGTGGCGTTCGACGGTCTCGGGGTCACCACCGCGATGCCGCAGAGTCGACGCGAGATGCGACAGGGGACGGTGACGTGCCGGGCTGATTCGATGATGGGTCTGGTCATCCTGGCTGTAGGTATCGCCGTCATCGCCGTGACCCTGCTGGGGGAGGCCCTCCCGGTGGGAGTCGCCGTCGTTGGCTGGATGATCGGCGGGTTCGGCATGGGGCTGGCCTACAACGCCAGCACTGCCGAGACGTTCAGTGAGACCAGCGAGGATGCCTCGGGACAGATGAGCGGCACCATCCAGATGGCGCAGACTCTCGGCACCGCCTTGGCCGCAGGCATAGGGACGGCCGTGATCGGAGGGGCCGGAGGCGGCGATGAACTGCACACCGCGATGATTGCGATCTTCGCGCTGACGGGCGCTTTTGCACTGATTGCGGTGCCGCTGGCGATGAGGGTCCGGACGGCGGCTCCCAGTGGTGCCGTAAAGGAGTAGATCGTCGGAGGATCACGATGGTAGCTCGTATCCCACCGGGTCGACACCCCAACCGAGAACCCTTGTTTCCCAACCTTCCGTCATTACTTCAGCATGGGGACATGGGGAATTCCATCTTCAAGAAATTCTTCTCCAGCACGCGTGAAGCCGAAAGACTCGTACCACGCCTGTAGGGGCGCTTGGGCATCGAGAACGATCTTCTTATGCGGCGCGACTTGTGAACACTGGTTCAGTGCGTATGTGAAGAGATCGCGGGCGATGCCGGTACCCCGGTAGTTCTTGTCTGCAACAACGCGTCCGATACGTAATGACTGTTCTTCGGTCAGTATTCGTAAAGTGGCGGGAATGTCGAGGTTTTTAGTGCACCAGACCTGGAGGCTGTCTTCTTCGAGGTCCCTCCCGTCGAGCTCTGGATATGCGCAGGACTGCTCCACGACGAAGACATCGCTGCGGAGCTTCAGTATTCTGTAGAGCGTACGTGGATCCATGTCCTTTAGGTTTCTTGAGTGGTATTCGATGCTCAATTTGCAGTTCCTCCTGCTGGGGTTGTTCATTCGATATGGGCGGAGGGTGGTGATGCCATTTTCCGAAGTGTGTTATCGACTTCCATCGCAAGGATTGATTCCTGGATTTCGGCGCTGTAGGTCTCCGGGTCTAGCGAGGCGAGCAAGGCTAGGCCTTCTGTTGCTGCGATAAGCTGAATAGCTGAGATTTTCACGCTGTCCGTGGAAGCGTCTGGGGTGCAGGTGGATATGATGCGGGCGATTCTATGCAGCCATCTTCGGTTCCCCGAGACATGTATTTTTCGCATCGCATCATCGGATAGTGCCGTGGCTGCGAACCCTGCCCATACGCGGGCCTCGTGTTTCCTTTCCGTGTCGAGAGGTAGTACGCCACAAAGCACCTCTTTGAGGCGAAAACGGGGCGATTGATGCGTATTTTCGGCGATGTTTGCTCGTTCTTCCGTGCGTTTGTAAAGCACTTCCCGAGCATGCTTGAGCATGGCGCCGCGTGATCCGAAATGGTGCATGATGAGGCCCGTTGTGCAACCTGCGTGCTGCGCGACTCGGCGCACGGAGGTCCCTTCGATGCCGTCTTCGGCGACGGTTCTCCATACCGCCCGCGATAGTCGTTCACTCGTCGGCTCTGTGTCTTCGGTGGGCATATCCTCCCCGCTCGTAACGACTGTTACGGCGAGGTTATGTGAGAACGGGGGTATTAGCAAGCGACTGGAAGATCGCACATTCCTACCCGCAGCCCGCGACAACTCGACGGGGAGTGACTGTCACACGATGTCTCCGTTGCGGGGCAGCGTGCCGTGAAAGGTCACCGCCACGGGGTTGCCGCAGGCGACATCAGGGCCTTGCACAGCCTGGAGATGCAGGTGTGGCTCGGTGCTGTTGCCCGTGTTTCCGCATTCGGCCACTGCGGCCCCGACATCAACAAGCTGGCCCCGAGTGACGCTGATGCTGCCGTGCCGGAGATGGCACAGGGCGACAACGATGCCGTCAGTCTCGATCACAACATGATTTCCCGCCAAGGACACCCATCCAGCGGCAACCCGTCGTCGCTGCGTCAGCGCGTATCCAACCGACGGCAGCCCCCGGTATGCGGGGTGGTCGCGCTCGCCGTCGTGGACCGTGACAACTGTTCCATCAACCGGGGACAGGAGTGTCCGCCCGAATCCGGGGAACTTTTCCGGCGGTTCGGGCCGTACGAACGATCCGAGGGTGAGTGGTGCAGAGCGCCCGTCGTCCACCGGGACGAAGTCGATGGCGTAGGACGAGGCGAACTGCGCCGTCCCGTGGCTCGGAACACGGTTAGCGGGGCTGTTCTGGACGAGCCATCGTCCTGTGAACGGATACGCCATATCGAGAGTGCCAGTCATCCCTCACCCTTCGCCCAGAACGAACTCCGCAGCCTTCTCGCCGATCGCGATGGACGGGGCGTTGGTGTGGCCGCGGATGATCTCCGGCATCACCGATGCGTCGGCGACGCGGAGACCCTGCACACCACGGACCCGCAGATGCGGGTCCACCACCGAGTCCTCGTCGGTGCCCATCCGGGCGGTACTTGTCGGATGGTAGAGCGTGTGCGACGCGCCGGTCAGGGCCTCTTCGCAGCGTTGTTCAACCGTCATCTTCTCCCCACCGGCGGGGACGATGAACCGTCCACTCTGGCGCGACCGCAGACTCGGCGCGTCGAAGATCCGCGAGCAGATCTCCAGGCCGGCCAGCATCGTCGCCCGGTCCTGTCCGCCTGCATCACTGAGGTACCGTGGGTCGATCACCGGTTTGGTCATCGGATCAGCAGAAGCCAGGGTGATTTCGCCCCGGCTCTCCGGCTGCAGCAGGATCGGCCCCATCGTCAGTCCGTGTTCCGGAATGCCGGTCAGCCCCTCATTGACGTAGGCGACCGGGGCATAGATGATCTCCAGGTCGGGGGCGGCAAGCTCCGGGCGGGATCGGACGAACCCGTACGCCTCAGCGACGTTCGAGGTCAACAGCCCTCGTCGTCGCGCCAGATACCGGGCGACATGAGGCAGCTTCGTCGCGTCGAGCAACGTTCCTTTCTCGGTAGCGACGGCGAACAGCGAGACCAGGTGATCGCGCAGGTTCTTCCCGACCTCGGACGAGACAGCTACCGTCGCGATCCCATGCTGCGCAAGATGCGCAGGATCGCCGATGCCGGAGAGCATCAGCAGCTGCGGAGTGTTCACCGCCCCTCCACACAGGATGACCTCGCGCCGGGCACCGACGGCGCGTTCCCGGCCGTCGTGCAGGTAGTCCACACCGACCGCGCGGGTCTCGTCGAAACGGACCCGGGTCGTCTGAGCGTTTGTCCGCACGGTCAGATTCGGACGGAGGGCCGCCGGACGCAGGTAGGCCGTCGCGGCGCTGGACCGTGCCCCGTTGTGCTCGGTGACCATCGTCTGGGTGAAGCCGTCCGGTGCATCGGCGTTGGCGTCCTCGACGCGGTAGCCTACCTCCGAGACCGCTCGGAGGAAGGCTGCGGTGTGCTCACTGGGGTCGCGCTGGTGCTCGACGGACACCTCCACGCGGTCCAGGGCGCGTGAGATCTCCGTCCAGGACCACTCCGGTCCGGCGAGTTCGCCCCACCGGTCGTAGTCTTCAGCAAAGCCGACGACCCACATCAATGCATTGATGGACGAACTTCCGCCGAGGACCTTGCCGCGTGGCCAGTAGATCGACCGGTCACGTAGGCCGGGTTGGGGAGTCGTGGCGTAGTCCCAGTCGAACTCGGAGCGGAACGTCTGGGAGAACGCCGCGGGGATAGTCACGCCCTGGCCCTTGTCCTTCCCGCCGGCTTCGAGCAACAGGACGGACCTGGACCCGTCGGCGCTGAGTCGGTTCGCCAACGTGCAGCCTGCTGACCCGGCCCCGACCACGATGTAGTCGAACACCTCCGGGAGGGATGCGGTAGTGGTCTCAGACATGTGGAACCTCCGGTGTCGGAACTGTTTGACCTTGAAAGTAGACGAGAATTCACACCGGCGGGTGGTAATGCGCCACACCGGAGGAGACACGTAAGGTATGTAGGCATGCCTAACACTGACCGTCGTCCGGGCGACCACGACGACTACATCGAGGTGTGGAACGACCTCGTGTCGACCCGTGACCTCACCTGGTCACTGCTCATCTGCGGTGTCACGACCGCGCTCGCTCTCCTGATTGCCACGGCATTGTCCTCCAGCGAGTTCTTCTGGGGGCTCGGCGGTGCCGTCGTGGGGTTCGTGGTCTGTGTGGTGGTCTTCACGCCCAAACGCGTGGTGCGCATCATTGACGGCAGCACTGACAGCACCACTGATGAGACAGCTGGGGCCGTCTGATGGACGCCACGCTGCTGCTCCCGATGCTCCTCGCGGCCATCGCTGCGATCCTGCTCTACACCTTCATCGGCTTTATTCCGGGAACGGACGAGACGAGTGTGCTGGTGCCCGTCACCCTCGCCCTCGCGCTGGCAGGTGTCGACCCGGCCGTCCTGCTCACCTTCTTCATCGCGGCGATCGTCACCCTGAATCTCACCAACGCCATCCCCACCGCCCTGGTGGGATTGCCCGGAGGGGTGCTGTCGGCGCCGATGATGGAGCATTCGCTCTACCTCAAGAGCCAGGGCCGGGCCGCTGAGACGATCAAGAAGATGGCCGCCGGCAGTGCGATCGGCACGATCATCGCCATCCCTGTCAGCCTGGCCATCGCCACAGCGATCGCTCCCTACGCCGACACGCTGCGCGAGTACGGCACCCTGCTCTTCGTCGGTGGTGCGGTGCTGCTCGCCCTGCTGGGCGCCAACCGGCTGCTCTCCCTCATCGCCATCATCCCGATGTCCCTGCTGTTCCAGGGACTCCTGTCGCTCTACCGTGACCAGGGGGTGATCCCGCAGGACGGGAACATCTCGGTGTCCTTCTTCCTGGGCATCACGATCGGCCCACTGCTGGTCTCTGTGCTGGGGCTCCTCAACCGCAGCCACCGGGAGAACCTGCCCGGCCACCCGCCGACGACGGTGGACATCTCCCGCAAAAATCTGCGGGGCCAGTCGCTGGCCCCGAACAAGATCCTCACCAGGGACGAGACCGCACGCACGGGACTGTGGTCATTGATCTCCACACCGTTGTTCTTCCTCAGTCCGGTGGGCCTGACGTTCCTGCTCGGCGAAGGCGCGGCAGGACGCTCCGGCGACCGCACCACGCGGGCGAACCGGGCGGTCGCGGGGATGAACGGCGTGGCCCACGCCAGCTACCTCTCCGGCACGATCATCCCACTGCTGGCGATCGGCATTCCGCTGTCCCCGGTGGCCATCGGCCCGGCTCAGGCACTGTTCAACGCACCGCCGGCGCTCACCCTGGACAACAACCTGCACCATCTGCTGAGCACGCCGATGTTCATCGTCGCCGTCGTGCTCGGTGCCGTCCTGGCACTCGGGCTGACCTACGTCATCGCGGTGCGCTACTCCTACCGGATCACCTACGTGGTGATGCGCTACATTCCGCACGAGGCGGTACTCGGACTGTTCATCGGTTTCATCCTGCTGCTGGCCTACCTGGACGCCGGGGTGGCCAACATCTTCGGCGTCCTGCTGGTCGGGGTCGCCTGCGGAACGCTGAACAAGTTGGGCGTAGGCTACGGCGTGCAGTTCATGACGTTGTACGCGTCCCCCTGGATCGTGCAGAACCTGCTGTAGTGAGAAAGGATTCTGTGAAGTCGTCTCGGGAACCTCACGTCGGACATGGTCGGACAGTGGCCAAGGTCATCCTCTTCGGTGAGCACTCCGTGGTCTACGGGCACCCTGCTGTGGCCGTGCCGTTGCACAACCTGCACATGACTGCCACGGTGCGCCCCGCCGCCGTGGTCACCGCCCCGAGCACACTGAACTGTCTCGACTGGCACGGCCCGCTGGACGCCGCTCCCGCACAGCTCGCCTCCGTGGTCGAGGCAGTCAAGGTGGCCACCGGCTTCGCCGGGCATCCGGATACTGGCCTGCATGTAACCACGCAGGCCGACTTCCCGCCGGAGCGTGGGCTGGGTTCCTCCGCTGCTGCTGCCGGCGCGGTCATCCAGGCCGTACTGGACGCCTACGGTGTTCCGGCGTCCCCGCAGCAGCTCTTTGATCTCACTCAGGAGGCTGAGCGCATCGCCCACGGTCATCCGTCCGGACTGGACGCGCTGACGACCGCCTCGTTGGCACCGGTGTATTTCCGGGACGGAGCGGGGACGGCCCTGGACATGAACCTGACGGCCTGGATCGTCATCGCCGACTCCGGGGCGCAGGGCAGCACCCGGGAGACCGTCGGCGATGTCCGACGCGGCTACGAGACCTCCCCGGAGCAGGTCGGTGCCCTGCTTGACCAGCTCGGCGCGATCGCCGAGGGGGCGGCCGAGGACCTGCGGACCGGCGATGTCAGCGCACTCGGAGAGAAGATGAACGACGCCCATCGTCTGCTGGCTGAGCTCGGGGTCAGCGACGACCGGCTGGACGCGATGACCGGCGCCGCCCGTGATGCCGGGGCCGTTGGCGCGAAACTCACCGGGGGAGGACGAGGCGGATGCATCATCGCCCTGGCCCGCACCGGTGATGACGCCGCACGCATCGCCGGCAGCCTCACCGACGCCGGGGCGTCCGGCACCTGGATCTACGCACCCCACCTCGAGAAGGCGGCACCATGAGCCCACACAGGAAAGCGACAGCGACCGCACACGCCAACATCGCCCTGATCAAATACTGGGGCAAGGCCGACGAGGCACTGATCATCCCCCGCACGTCGAGCCTGTCCCTGACGCTCGACGAGCTCTACACCACCACCACCGTGGAGTTCGGCGGGGAAGGCGCCGAAGGCGCTGGCGGGACCGATCACGCCACCCTCGACGGTGCCCCCGTCACCGGTCGCGCGATGGAGCGCATCACCGCGTTCCTCGACATCGTCCGTGAACGGGCGGGTATCCGGGGTGCTGCGCAGGTGGCATCGGTGAACACGGTGCCCACCGCTGCCGGGCTAGCCAGCTCCGCCTCCGGGTTCGCGGCCCTCGCCGGCGCGGCAGCCGCGGCGGCCGGTCTCGATCTCGACGACCGCGACCTGTCGCGTCTGGCACGCCGGGGATCGGGGTCGGCGTCGCGTTCCGTGTTCGGTGGTCTGGCTGTGTGGAACGCCGGGACTGACGATGCCACGTCCTACGCCGAGCCGGTCGCCGGTGGTCAGAGCTTCAGCGACCGGTTGGCCATCGTCGTACTCGTCCTTGACGACGGGCCGAAGGGTATCTCCAGCAGGGAGGCGATGCGCCGCACCGTCGACACCTCGCCGGACTACGAACCATGGGTCGCCCACCACGCACGGCACCTCGCCGATGCCCGTGCCGCGATCGCCGACGGCGACCTCGAGCGGCTGGGGGAGGCCACCGAAGCCAATGCCCTGGGTATGCACGCCACGATGCGCGGTGCCGTCCCACCGGTCGACTACCTCACCGCAGCCAGCCGTGCAGCGGTGCAGACGGTACAGGCCGCCAGGGACGCCGGTTTCCCCGCGTGGGCGACCATGGACGCCGGTCCGAACGTCAAGGTGCTCACCAGCGCAGAGCAGGCGGAGGCCCTGAACTCCTGGCTCTACGACCGGCTTGCACCTGCTACCCCGGGGCTGCGCACCCTCGTCACGCACGCCGGCCCCGGGCTCACAGTCGAGAAAGGACAGTCATGACTGCACCACGCATGGCCGAGGTCCGTGCTCCCGGAAAGCTCTACATCGCCGGCGAATACGCCGTGGTCGAGACGGGCTTTCCGGCTATTCTCGTTGCCGTCGACCGCTACGTGACCGTACGGGTCACCCCCGCGACCGGCACCGGACACATCACCTCCGACCAGTTCACACAGAGCCGGGTGGAATGGCACCGCGGGGACCGGCAGATGATCGTCGAACCGGATCAGGCACCGTTCGATTTCGTGCTGGCCGCCGCACGCGTCGTTGAGGAGGCAGCGGTGGCTCTCGGCACACCACTGGAGATCTTCGACGTCGACATCACCAGCGAGCTCGACGACGACTCCGGGCGGAAGTTCGGGCTCGGTTCATCCGCCGCCGTCACCGTGGCCACCGTCCGTGCCCTGTGCGACTACTACCGGCTGGACCTGACCAGGATGGAACAACTGAAGCTTGCCCTGCTCGCCAGCATCTCCGTACAGACGTCCGGATCCGGCGGCGACGTGGCGGCCAGCATGTTCGGAGGCTGGATCGCCTACACCTCCTTCGACCGGGAATGGGCCCGGGCGGAACGCGGCGTCCGCCCACTCATCGACCTGGTGAGCATGGACTGGCCCGGGCTGTCGGTCCGGAGAGTCTGCCCGCCGGACCATCTGCAACTGCTCGTCGGCTGGACCGGCTCGCCGGCGTCCACTTCCCGACTGGTCGGGGACGTGCAGTCCCGGAAACAGGGGGAGGGGATGGACTACACCAGGTTCCTCGCGGAAAGCCGGCGCTGCGTGACCGGGCTGATTGCCGCCCTGGATGACGACGACGCCGCCGGTATCAGGGCAGGGATCCGCCGCAACCGTGAGCTGCTCCGTGAACTCGGCGAGCACTCCGGCACCACCATCGAGACACCGACACTGCGACGCCTGATCGAGATTGCCGAAGCCAACGGTGGTGCGGCGAAGACCTCCGGGGCCGGAGGCGGCGACTGCGGTATCGTCCTCATCGACAGCGAAGCAGACGGGGCCGACGGTGGTGGGATCGACAGTCTGCTTGCGGCCTGGGAACGCGCGGACATCCGCGTCCTCAACCTGCACGACCATCAACCCGACGGGACCATCGAGTGACAGGGAACAAGCCAATGAGCACCAACCGCAAGGACGACCACGTCCAGCTGGCCGAAGAACTCACCACCGAGGGACGCGCAGCACACCCCGCCGGTGGTTTCCACGACCTGCGGTTCATGCACCATTCGTTCAACGGCCTCGCCCGCGACGCCGTCGACATCTCCACCACCGTGACGGGCGCACACTGGCCGGTGCCGTTCTACATCAACGCCATGACCGGCGGCAGTGAGAAGACCGGACAGATCAACGCCGACCTCGCCAGGGCTGCCGCAGCCACGGGCGTGGCCATGGCCAGTGGTTCCGTCAGTGCAGCCCTACGCGAGCCCGCGTTGGAACCGACGTTCCGCATTGTGCGCGACAGCGCGCCCGAGGCATTCATTTTCGCCAATGTCAGTCCGGAAGCCTCGGTGGAGCAGGCGCGCCGGGCGGTGGACCTGTTGGACGCCAATGCCCTGCAGATCCACGTCAACCCGGCGCAGGAACTGGTGATGCCGGAGGGAGACCGCGACTTCCGCTCCTGGCTCGACCGCATTGCCGAGATCGTCTCCGGGGTGGACGTGCCCGTGGTCGTCAAGGAGGTCGGCTTCGGACTCAGCAGCGAGAGCATCGCGGAGCTTGTGGAGCGGGGGGCGACCACCGTGGACGTCAGCGGGCGCGGCGGCACCAACTTCATCGACATCGAGAACCACCGCCGGTCACGCCAGGAGTACACCTACCTGTCGGGGTGGGGACAGAGCACGCCCGAGTGTCTGCTGGACACGCTGCACGGGCCCGCCGGGGCGCCGGAGGTGGACGTGCTCGCATCCGGCGGCGTGCGCACCCCGCTGGACGTGGTGCGCGCCCTGGCCCTCGGTGCCCGTGCCGTGGGAGTCAGCGGGCACTTCCTGCACGTGCTCATGACCGACGGGCCAGAGGCACTGGAGGGGGAGCTGACGGCCTGGACAGATCAGGTGCGCACCCTGATGACACTGCTCGGGGCGGCGGACGTCACCTCGCTGTCGTCGACGGACGTCCTCGTCACCGGTGAGACGGCGGAGTTCGCGCGGTTGCGGGGTGTGGACCTGCCGTCGCTGGCGCGTCGGCGGACCGCGGCCGGATAACAGGCTCACACCACCTTGTTGGCCGCGGCGACAACTGCGTTCATGCTGGCTGCCAGGACCGAGGAGTCCCGTCCAGCGACCCACTGCGCCGGGGACACGGTGTCTTTTCCGTTCTTCCCGTTCTTGCCGTCTTTCCCACCGGACCGGAACTCCAGCAGGGTCAGGGCATCGCTACCGCTGCCCGCGGTGACACTCGTCTGGGACAGCCCGATGACCTCGACGGTGACCCCGACTTCTGCGAGAGCCGTGACGAGCGCCTCCACCGGGCCACAGCCGGTGACAGTGTGCGTAGATTCTTCATCGTCGATCCGGAGCTGGATCGTGGTTGTCGCACCGTCTGGCGAGGCGGCGTCGTCACCGGTCTGGTAGCCCACAACGCCGATCCGGCCGTCGACGGGGGAGAGGTACTCCGAGGCGAAGATCTCCCACAGGTGGTCAGCGGTGACTTCCACACCGGTGTCATCGGTGTGGCGCTGGACATGGGCGGCGAGATCGATCTGCAGTCGGCGCGGCAGTTCGACGCCGTAGTCCTCGCTCAACAGGTAGGCGATGCCGCCTTTGCCTGACTGGGAGTTCACCCTGATCACGGCGTCGTAGTTCCGTCCGATATCCGCCGGGTCGATCGGCAGGTACGGGATGTGCCAGTCGGCCTGGTCCTCCGGCTGACCATCCCGCGCCGCTCTCGCCCGGTGCTCGATAAAGCCTTTGCGGATCGCGTCCTGGTGGGTACCGCTGAATGCGGTGTGGACCAGGTCGCCGACGTACGGGTGGCGGGGGTGGACCTCCATGCGCGTGCAGTACTCGACGGTGCTGCGGATCCTGTCGATGTCGGAGAAGTCGACCTCCGGGTCGATGCCCTGGGCGTGCAGATTCAGCGCCAGTGTGGCGATGTCGACGTTGCCGGTGCGTTCTCCGTTACCGAAAATGCAGCCTTCCACTCGTTCTGCACCGGCGAGCACGGCCAGTTCGGCGCAGGCCACCCCGGTGCCGCGGTCGTTGTGCGGGTGCACGGAGAGGATCACGTTGTCTCGACGGGCGAGGTTCCTGCTCATGTACTCGATCTGGTCGGCATAGACGTTGGGGGAGGCGATCTCTACGGTGGCCGGCAGGTTGAGGATGACGGGACGGTCAGACGACGCGTCCCACAACTGGGTCATGGAGTCGCACAGGTCCAGCACATAGTCCGGTTCAGTCTGGTTGAAGACCTCCGGGGAGAATTCGAATCGGACATTGTCCATGTCACCTGCCAGGTTCAGGACGTCCCATCCGCCGGAGAGGATCAGGTCCTTCAGATCAGCTCGGTCGCGTCCCAGGACCAGATCCCGCCACAGTGGGGCAGTGGCGGTGTACATGTGGATGACGACCGGATTTGTGATCCCCTGGATCGCGGCGATGGTGCGTTCGATGAGGTCGCGGCGGGCCGGGGTGAAGACCACGATGGTGACGTCATCCGGGGCGATGTCGGTGTCCGCGATCAGACGGACGAAGTCGTAGTCGGTCTGGGAGGCGGAGGGGTAGCCGACCTCGATCTCCTTGTAGCCGATCGACACCATCAGTTCGAAGAACCGCCGTTTGCGCACAGGATCCATCGGCTCGGCGAGGGCCTGGTTGCCGTCGCGCAGGTCGACGGGGACCCACAGCGGGGCCGTCGTGAGGCGTCGGGTGGGCCAGGTCCGGTCTTCGTCGGCGAGTGGGACGCTGACTCGGGAGTAGACGTCTCGATAACGGTGGTAGGGCATCGGGGAGGGGGAGTGGATGGTCTTTGTCGTGCTTGCCATGGTCGGTGACACGGTCCTTGCTGGGGTTGTCAGTTCTGTCGGTCGACCGGCGGGATGCTGGGGTCTCCACGACAGGCGGCCGGTCGGGTTACGACCTGCCGTGGCAGCATAGGAGAAGAAGTCCGTGGAAGCGCATATCTGGACTCTAACATAAAGTCCGCAGACAAGTAGAGGTGTTTACGTTCGATGTCCCAGGTGAAGAGGTCATCCCTGTCGGAACAGTCAGCGGAAGTGCTGTTGGCGCGGGTAAGGGAGGGGGAGTGGGCCCTGGGCCAGAAGCTGCCCTCGGAGACAACCCTCGCCGCCCAGATCGGGGTGGGACGCTCGACGGCTCGCGAGGCCATCCGCATCCTCGCAGGTAAGGGCGTTCTGGCCTCCAGGCAGGGATCGGGGGTGTACCTGACGGCGCTCGATGTCGTGGAGGAGTGGACCTCGACACTGACCAGTTCGGACATCGTGTCAGTGATCGAGGCCCGTCTGGCGATCGAGACCGAGGCGGCCCAGCTTGCGGCGGAACGGCGCACGCCGGTGGCGCTCCGTGCGATCCGGCGTGCCCTGAAGGTCCGCGACACGAGTCGGGATGATCTGGAGGCGCATGTGGACGCCGACACCGCCTTCCACCGCAGCATCGTGGTGGCTGCGGCCAATGATGTGCTCACCGACCTCTTCGACAGCTTCACTCCGCGGATCCGTGAGGCGATGGTCGACATGCTCCGGCGTAAGGGTGGATTCGGTGACGCGGCGGACCAGGATATTCATACGGATCTGGTGGATGCTATCGCGGACAAGGACGCCGCGACTGCCGGCGGAATCAGTCGGTCACACCTGATGGCAATGAAGCGTGAGTTCCTGTGAGACAGTGACGCCCTGTCATTTTCCGGAGGAGATGACGCTGGCGATGGCGTCGCGAGAGACAGTCAGTGCCTGGATCGATTTCTCGATCCGGGCTTGTTCACGCTCTCTCGCGGAATCTCCGCGTGATTCCGGCATCCGTGTTGTCCGTCATGACTCGAACGGCGCACGAGGGCGGTGGTTGCGATGGCGGCGATGCCGCATAGACCTGCGAGCGTCATCAGCACAATTCGCCATGTATCAGTGAGCTGCGCGGCCAGGAATCCAGTATCTGTCGTATTCGGCAGGTTTCCAGTCGCGACTTGTCCAGCGAGGTCTGTGGAGTCGATCCTCCCTGCCAGAATCGTGATGAGAGCGGAACCGAAAACACCGAGGATGAGCGCATTGGACGTGCCGCGCACAGTGTTGAGCATCCCGGCGACCATTCCAACCTCGTTTTCGCCGACCTCATTCATGGCCTGGGCGTCGATGATGCCAGAGGCGAGACCAACCCCGGCGCCAAGGAGGATAAGGGGACCCGTCAGCCCGAGTGGCGTGACCATCGGATGCAGAGTTGCCAGCCAGGCGTTGCCTCCTGCGATTGCAAGGAGCGCGCTCGCAATGATTATTGACGGGGAGGATCTCTTACCGATAAGCCAGCCGCCTACAGCGGGCAGAATCATCATCGGTAGCGTCGGCAGGATCATCACCATGCCGGCATTCGCCGCGGTAAGCCCAACTGGGGCTTGGAGGTAACTGGGCAAGAAGTTCAACACGCCGCCGAAGCCGATCGACATCGTGATCGCAGCGAGTAACCATCCTTGAAATCCGCGCTGGCGCAGTAGAGAAAGGTTGAGAATTGGGTTGGCCGCGCGACGTTCAATGATCACGAATAGGCCCAGCAGAAGAGCAATGCAGCCCAGCAGGACGAGAACAGTGGGAGACATCCAACCGAGTGATGAGCCCTGCATGATTGTGAACATGAGAGTCGCTAGGCAGGCGATGAACGTGACCGCACCGGCGACGTCGATGCGTGGAGCATTCTCGGCGCGAGTTTCGCTCATTAGCAATGTACCGGCGATCAGAAGCAGGCCAGGGAGTACGAACGCGCCGAAACCGAGCCGCCAGCCCAACCCATCGACCAGCCACCCCGAGAAGGTGGGCCCGAATGCCAAACCGAGACCAGAGGTCGTGCCCATTGCCGCGAACGCTCGAGCGCGCGCTGCGTCGCTGAACGTTGCTCCGAGTATGGCTCCGCCGCCGGCCATCACGCCTGCTGCTCCGAGCCCGGTCAACACCCTTGCCGACAATAGAATCGCGACGTTCGGAGCAAAAGCGGCCCCGAGGCATCCGAGAGTATAGACCATCGCGCCTGAGCGGTAGACACGTCGCCTGCCGATCGCATCACCAAGAGATCCAGCCACGAGCATGAACGATGAGGCGGCCACGAAATAGGCGGTGACGACCCATTGTGCTGCGGGGCCACTCGTATCGAGGTCGGAGCCGATCTGGGGTACGGCGACCCCCGCCCCCGACATCGACATCGGTAGAGCCAGAAAGCCCAACAGCACGACGGTAAGCGTCACAATGCCCCGTGGCGTGGCGCGAATGCTGGTGGTGGTGGCCATGACTGCTTGCCCTACCGTTCTGCAATTGCTGTCGCGGCTGGTGGGCGAAGTGTAGCGAGGGCCTGAACCCAGCCGATGAGCTCCTTGAGCGTCCGTTCCAGGGTCGGCAGATGGTGTTCTGCAGGCGTGAAGGTTCCCGGTTCGGCCATATCGGTGATGGAGAAATCGGTAAACAACCCCAGTGCGACCTGGCTGCGCACACAGGCGACTTTGACCTCGGCAAGTGTCATGCGGAGTTGCTCGACTGCCCGAACCCCGCCGTTGAGTCCATAGCTGACGAAGGCTGCGGCCTTGTCATGCCATTCGGCGAAGAGATAGTCGATCGCGTTTTTCAGAGCTGCAGGGATGGCGTGGTTGTACTCCGGGGTGACGAAGACGAACCCGTCGAACGAGGAGATGAGCTTGGCCCATCGACGTGTGTGCTCGTTCCGGTACTCACCAATCGCTGCAGGCACCGGTTCGTCGAGCAGTGGCAGGTTCACGTCGGCGAGGTCGACGATGGCGTACTCGATACCGGCATCCTGCGGTGTGTGGCTGGTGGCCTGCTGGTGTACCCATCGGGCGACTTGGTCGCCTCGTCTTCCTGGTCGAGTGCTCGCCACCACGATTGCGATTCTGATCATCTGGTTCCCTCCGTATGACTTGTACGGGCCACTTCCTGGCCCATGCGCACCAAAGTGCAACGATCGTTGTAGATAGTACAATGATCATTGTAAATAGTGCAAGGGACGTTGTAGTAGGTTGAAGGAGTGAACCGGAAACAGGACAGTGACGATCCCGAGGCGCGACCGATGAGGGGCAGCCGTGTCGACAAACGACGTGCACTACTTGACGGTGCGCTGATCGTCTTCGCTGAGGACGGGTACGCCCGTGCAAGCATCGACACCATTGCCCGGAGATCGGGGGTATCTACGCGAACGATCTACAACCAGTTCGGTGGTAAAGCCACCCTGTTTGAGGAGGTGATCGTCGACAGCGCCCAGCGCACCGCAGACGAGCAGATTGTGACGGTGCGGCGCTACCTGGGGAGGATCGCAAATGTCGAAGACGACTTGATCGAGTTCGGACGAGCGTGGGTATCGCCTGCCCCTGAACACGCTCCACATTTCGCGTTGGTGCGCCAGATTCATGCGGATGCGGGCCATATCGCCGAGGCCACGCTCCGCGCTTGGCAGGAGGCAGGCCCACTGCGTGTCCGCAAAGAGATCGCCGAGCACCTGCGCCGCATCGCCGAGAGGGGGCATCTGAATGTCGCTGACGCTGATCTTGCTGCTGTCCATCTGGTCCAACTCATTGCCGGAGATGTCACCACACGCACTTACCATGGTGCGCTACCGCTCCCCTCAGAGGAACGGTACAGGCTCGCTGATTCAGGGGTTCATGCCTTCTTGTATGGCTACGGCACCCATGGGCAGTCTTGATTTGGAAGTTGACTCCGTCACTCGCGTTATCTGAACCTCTCGCAGCTTTATACGGCCAACTATTCGGCTCTCATCAGGTTCCGGGGTCGGGATCAGCCGGTCGCACCTGACTGCGACGAAGTACGACCTGGCGCACCGGCGGAGATGACGCCGGCGATGGCGTTGCGAGAGACAGTCAGTGCCTGGATCGATTTCTCGATCCGGACTTGTTCACGCTTGAGGTCAGCGATGGTCTCTTCGCAGATCGGGGCTAACCGTCCGGCCCGTTCTGTGAGGCAGGGCAGGACGGTGCGGATCGCCGCAGTGCTCAACCCGGCGTCCAGAAGCTGGCGGATGCGGCGGGCGACCTCGGCATCGGTTGCGGTGTAGTCCCGGTAACCAGAGGAGTTGCGGTCGGGCACGAGTAGTCCCTGTTCCTCGTAGTAGCGGAGCAATCGGGGCGCTATGCCGGTCTGCGCCGACACCTCGGAAATCCGCATAGTGTGTACGTTCCTTCGCGGCTATTTGCTTTCACATCGATGTGAAGGTTGAGGCTAGCAGAATGACTGACCACACATCATCCTTGCTCTCGTCCCGCTCACGCCCAGCCTGGGTGCTGACGGGATTCGTTCTTCTGGTGTTCTGTACCGGCACCGCCGAGTACCTCGTGGCCGGTGTGCTCCCGCAACTGGCGACCGATGTCGGAGTGAGTACCGCTGCCGCCGGCCAGACAGTGACCGCCTACGCCCTGGGTGTGGCGGTCGGCGGTCCGCTGGTAACCATCCTGACCGCACGCCTTCCGCGTAAAGGGCTGGCGCTGAGCCTGGGGCTGGTCTTCATCATCGGCACACTCATCACGGTCATCGCCCCGACGTATGCATGGGTGATCGTCGGTCGTGTCGTGTCCGCCTGCAGTCAGGCGACACTGTTTGCGATCGGGCTGACCACCGCAGCGACGGCAATGGGACCCGGACGCCAGGGGAGAGCCATCGCCATCGTCAGTTCAGGGTTGACCGTCGCCACGGTGTTGGGGGTCCCCCTTGGTGCACTGTTGGGTGGAAACCTCAACTGGCGGATACCGTTCCTGATCGTTGCGGTCGTGGCGATCGCTGGAGTGCTCATCCTCTGGTCGTCAATGCCACGTACACCAGCGCCGGCCACCGGCGTGCGCGACGAGATCCGGACGCTGTTGCGGGGACCGGTGCTGCTGGCCGTGATGACCACGGTGGTGGGGTTCGCCGGTGTCGGAATCGTCTTCACCTATCTTGTTCCGCTGCTGTCGGATGTCACCGGCCTCGCGGCTTCGGTTATTCCCGCTCTGCTCCTGGCCTACGGTGTCGGCGGCTTCGTCGGCAACCTGATTGCCGGGCGGTTCGCCGACCTCGATCTCGGAAAGACACTGGTCGGGGTGTTTGTCGCGCTGGTTCTCACCTTGGCGCTGTTCCCTCTGGTGGCGGAACACCCGGCACCGATGATCGGCATGGTGCTGGTGCTCGGACTGTTGTCGACCGCGACGATCGCGCCGCTGCAGTCGCTGGTGCTGCGCCATGCAGGCGCTGCTCCGACCCTCTCCCTGGCGGTCAATGTCGGTGCATTCAACATGGCCAATGCTGTCGGGTCCGCCCTCGGTGGCATCGGGGTCAGCGCCGGGCTCCTGCGCTGGGGCGGTTTCGGCGGCGCGGTATTCGCCGTCGCTGGCCTGGTTCTCGCACTTCTGGCGCTCAGTACAACTCCACAGGAGGATAACCAGTGAAAGCCGCAACGGTCGTAAGCTACGGAGGGCCTGAGGTCCTTACAGTGTGTGACGTGTCGATGCCCCGGCCTGGCCCCGACGAGGCCCTTGTCGCCGTAGTCGCATCCACGGTCAACCCCGTGGACGTGAAATTCCGCGAGCCCGGGACGTCCCAGGTCATCGGTCAATTCCCCGCGTCACTGGGATGGGATCTCGCCGGAGTGGTGGTCACGGCACCGGTAGGTTCCGGATGGGTGCCAGGGGACAGGGTGATCGCCATGTATCCGCCACAGGCGGACGGGGCAGGCTGCTGGCAGCGCTACACTGCGCTGCCAGCTGGACTGCTTGCCCCGGCACCTGAATCAGTGGACCTGTCTACGGCGGCGAGTCTCCCGTTGACGGCTCTTACCGCGGACCAGGCGCTTGAGAAGCTCGACCTGCGACAGGGGGAGCGTTTGCTCGTGACAGGTGCAGCAGGGGGTGTCGGAGGCATGGCGATTCAACTCGCGAGCCGGGCTGACGTCGAGGTCGTTGGACTGGTCCGTGATCCCGGGCACGGGCCGGTGGTCCTCGATTTAGGTGCTGACACCGTCGCGTCAGACCCCGCTGGTATCGGGAGTTTTGATGCAGTTCTCGACACCGCCGGGGTGTTCACCTACCCGCATGTGCTCCGTGAGGGAGGTCGTCTCGTGACAGTCAGTGACGATGTCATTCCTGAGCAACTGGCGCACCGGGCGAGCAGCGCAATGCACAACTATGTGTCCCATGACCCACGTCGCTTACGTGAGCTGTCGACGTTGGTTGATGCCGGTGAACTCCAGTTACGCGTCGCTGCGCGGTATCCACTTCACGCGATTCGGAAGGCGCATCACCATGTTGAAGGTGGTGGGTTAGTCGGAAAGATCGTCATCACGATGTGACGTGCGTGGAAGCAGACCTCGTTCGGCGAAGACGTTTTTTGCAACCGTAGTGGCATTTAGCGCCCGGGGGAATCCGCAGTACACCGCTGAATGCAGCAGCGCCTCGGTGATCTCCTCGGAGGAGAGGCCGACGTTGAGGGCGGCGTTGACATGGACCTCCAGTTGCGGTTCACATCCGCCGAGCGCGGTGAGCATTCCCAGCGTGACCAACTGGCGGTCGCGGGGGCACAATTCCGGACGGGAGTAGATTTCCCCGAACCCCCATGCCACAACCTGGTGACCGAGTTCGGGTGACACGTCCGCCAGCCCGTCGACGACTGCGGTGCCAGCGGCGCCGTCTATCTGCTCGAGGACGGCTCTGCCCCGGTCGTACCGTTCCTGGCGGGTGGTCGCTTCTGCATCATTCGTCACTGGTCATCGTCCTGTTCTTCCCGGGCGACGTCGATGTCGCGGAGATCGGTGGTGAGGTCGTCACGGTAAATGGCGATTTTGGCCTCCAAAGCCTGGTTATGAGAGAGGAGCTGAGTGATCTGTTCGGTGAGTGCCTGCTGGTGCTTTTCGAGCATTGACAGTCGCTCAGCGGTCGTGACGGGACCCTCGTCGCGGAGATCGGCGTATATCCGCATCTGACGAATCGGCATTCCTGTTTCTCTCAGCCGGAGGAGGAACTGGACCCATGCCACGTCGTCGGCGGCGTACCGGCGGTGATTGCTGACGTTCCTGCAGACAGGGCGGATCAAACCCGCCCGTTCGTAGTAACGCAGCGTATGCGCCGAGACCCCGGACAACTCCGACATCTGCGCTATGGTCAGCCCGTTGTGGTCTGCGTCATCTCCCATGACAGAAACGATAGGACTTAGAGCGCACTCGAAGTCAACAAACGTCTCACCGTCCCTCGTAGACGCTGACTCCCACCTGTTTCGCGGCCTCTCGGAAGCGCTTGTCCCTGGTCCAGATTGCCGAGCCGGCGAGACGGGCGGAACCCAGTAGGTGGACATCGATAACGCTCAGCCCCCGTCCCCAGAGCCTCGCACCCTCCACGAATGTCATCAATTCTTCGTGTGTGAGACTCGGGCATCGCTCCAGCGAACTCAGGAACCCGGTGAAGGCCTCACGCTCCCTCATGGAGCCCAGGGCGAGTTCCTCTATGACGCCTGCGTGGCTGAGGACCAGGTCATCGCCGAGCAGTTCGACGATTTCCTTCTCGGCGTGATGAAGATGGTCTATCCAGACCGAGGTATCGACGAGAATCACGCCGCCGTTCCTCGTTACCGGGGCGCGGCGGTCGCGTCGGGGTCTGAACCTCCGAGCGCCGCCAGGCGACGTGCACTCTCGACGCGGATGAGGGATTCCAGACCTGCGCGGAGGAGGACGGAGCATTCGTCGATGCCGGTCAGCTCGCGTGCCCTCTCCATGAGCCTGTCGTCGATCGTCACGGTTATCCTCATGGGAGAATCCTCACCTGTTGGCGCATCGTATGGTGACGTTGATTATGTTCCGTCACGCGCTGGCAGGCAAGGGCCTCCGCGCGGTCTGCATCGCCAGCACAACTGCCGCGAGTACGGCGAAGACGACACCGGTCCACATGGCGACGGCCGGGTCATCACCGAAGAGGCTGATGGTGACCGCGCTGATCGCTGTTCCCAGGGTCACCCCCATCGTGATGACTGCGGTGTGGACGGTGCTGACGAGGTTGCCGGTGCCACCGACCTCAGCCACCCGGGTGACCAGTGCAGGATTCATCGTCACCCCGGCCAGGCCCACGATGAACACGGTGATCACCACCAGCGGCGAGACCTGACCGAACAGAGCGAGCAGTATCAGTGCGATGAACAACAGTGCGTGGCCGAAACGGAGGACGGCGACCGCGTGCCGGTCGGCGAAGCGTCCGACGACGAGGTTGCCGATGAACGAGCAGAGGCCGTAGCCGAGGAGGATCACGGTGGTGGCATCGGACGAGAATCCCGCGGTCTGCTCCAACAGCGGCGTGAAGTAGGAGAACGCCGCGTAGGCGGAACCGATGGTCAGCAGACTCACCAGGTACCTCGACCACAGGCGGGGTGAGCGAAGGTTCCGCACGTCCTGTGCCGCGTCGTCCTGCGAGGCGGCCGCGCGGTGGGGAAGCGCGAGTGCACTGATGATGAACAGGAACAACGCGGCCGCGCCGAGCACGTAGAAGCTGGCCTGCCAGCCCCAGCGTCCGGCGATGAAATGTGACAGCGGCAGGCCGATGACGGTGCCGACCATGATGCCGCCGAGCACGATCGACACCGCCTCGCCGATCCGGGTGGGCGAGGGTGCCAGGCGTGCGCCGAAGGTGACGGAGAGTCCGAATGCGGCACCGGAGAGACATCCGGTGATGATGCGGAGCAGCGCCAGCCACCAGTACTCGTGGATCAGGGGGACAAGGATTTCGAGGATTGCGTAAGCGGCGACGACCAGTAGGAGGGAGCGCTTGGGTGGACTGTGGCGGGCGGCGAAGGCGAGGAGGGGCCCGCCCAGCGCCATCCCCAGTGCGTACAAGGACACCAGGAGACCCACCTGGCTGGTGCTCACCCCCAGGTCATTGGCGATCTCAGGCATCATTCCGGCGATCTGGAGTTCGCTCATGACGACAACGAGGATGGTCAACATGAGCAGATACAACTGTTTGGGCATCGTGTGTTCTCTTTCTGTATTCTAAAGTCCAAAATATGGGCAGACGTGTGCCTTGATTCAGTTCATGTGGTCCGTCAGGCTGTCTTCAGCCCGCTGAGGGTGAGATTGGCGATCTGACGCAGATCCTCTGGGCCGGTTCCTGCCTGGGCGAGAACGCGGATGCCCGAGATGAGCGAGACGATCGTCAGTGCGGTCTCGCGCGGGGGTAGCTCGGCTTTGAGACTGCCATCTCTCCGTCCCACGTCCACCGCCTGAATGAGCAAGGACGTCTGATGGGCCAGACCGCGGTCGAGGAGTTGTCCGATACGTTCGTCCTGGTCGACGAGGTCGGGTGCCATCCGGGAGTTGACGACCATGCAGCCGGCGGCATGACCGTGCCGGGCTGCATCGTCCTCCTCGCCGAGGATGAGGCCCATCACGGCGTCCAGTCGTTCGGCGCCCGAAAGATCCTCATCGCTGAGGGCATCCTCCTGTCGTCCGCCGGTGTCGCTGAGGTAGTGCTCCAGGGCCCGGATGAAGAGTTCGTCCTTGGATCCGAAGGCGTTGTACAGGCTGCTGCGACGCACGCCGGCAACCGTGCAGAGTTGCTCGGTCGACGTGTCGGCGTAGCCGTGCACCCGGAACTGGGCGACTGCTGCGTCCAGGACGGCGGATTCGCTGAATTCTCGTGGTCTTGCCATGGAGGCGAGCGTAGCAGATTCTGGATGATGGAATACAAAACTGCCGACTGGAGGGTGGCCTACTGGTGTCGGGATATAACGATAGGACAACGTTACGGTACCAATTTGCTAACAAGGTGAGCGAAGTTCGCGGATGCAGCCTATGCTTCAAGTACACATCCCTCTATCGAAAGGACTTCACCATGGGTCTCGATGACAAGATCAAGAACACTGCCGAAGACGCCACCGGAAAGGCCAAGGAGGCCGCCGGCGATGTGACCGACAATGACAAGCTCAAGGGTGAGGGCAAGGTCGACCAGGCCAAGTCCAGTGTCAAAGACGCTGCCGAGAATGCCAAGGACAAGATCTCCGAAGGCATCAACAAGATCACCGGCAACTGACGGTAGGCGGGAGTCCCACCATGAGTGCTGGCAACACCGCGCCTGATGCCACGAAGCGGCAACGATCGTCTGTCGGCCTGGTTGTCACGACGGTGATCGTCGTCATCGTGGCGATTGCGCTGATCATTCTGATCGGTCAGAACACCGACCAGGTCGACATGGGCTTCCTCGGGTGGGAATTTGCGTTCCCGCTCTCTGTGGGACTGGTGGCAGCGGCCATCGGAGGGGCGATCGTTGCGTTCGCACTCTCCGGGATCGTCGCTATCCGCCGGAGAAAATGACGCAGCCGCCCGTCCGGTAGCCCAGAGATCAGAGAAGATCGGAGAAGACATGGACCCGAACACGGTAGTACTTGCCGCCGATTCAGCCCCGCCGCTGAGCTTTCTCGGCTGGATCATAGTCGGCGGCCTCGCCGGCTGGATCGGCTCGAAGATCATGAAGACCGACGCGCAGATGGGGATCATCCTCAATATCGTCGTCGGTGTTGTCGGTGGTCTCCTCGGCGGCTGGTTGCTGACACTGTTCAACGTGGACGTTGCCGGTGGCGGCATCATCTTCAGCTTCATCACCTGCCTTATCGGTGCGGTGATCCTGTTGTGGATTGTCGGATTGGTGACTCGACGTCGATAGCGTCGTCACGTGAGTTTCCTACGGTCTCCGCCCCTCGGTTCAGTCGAGCGGGCGGTTTTCGTGTCTGTTCGCCCGCTACGCTGTGCTGGAGCAGACCGGCCAACGACGTCAGCGCAGGGGAGCTCCGGTCCTTTCGCCAGACCAGCCCGAGCTGACTGGAGCTCTCGAGGCCGTCGACAGGGAGAAACCGGACATCGGACCGTGCGTAGTGTTCGGTAACCGGACGGCAGGCCAACAGTGCGTGGCGTCCTGAAGCCACCATGGCCATGGCCTGCTGCATCGAGGAGATTCCGGTACTGGAACAGATCGGTACGCCGGACGGCGTTGTCACCGGAGTTCGCGCCACCTTCCAGTAGTCCGGAGCGTCCCCCTCGCGATGGAGAAGGTCAAGATCAGCCAGATCCTCCATCGTCACGGTTCCGTGGTCGGCGAGGGGATGGTCAACCTGGAGGGCGAGGAACTGGTCTTGAGGAGGAAATATGAAGCCGATGGTCAGTTCCTCTTCGTGAATTGGCAGCTCGACGATGGCGGCGTCAACCTCGCCGTCGCGCACCGCCGTGAACGGCGAGCCCAGGGGAAGTTCCTGTGTGTGTACGGCGACATGGTGCCGTTCATCCAGTACGCGAAAACTTTCGGTGATCTGCTCGTACACCATGCCGGTGAAGCCGATGGTCAACTCTTCGAGGGCACCACGCATCGCACGTGACCGGGCGCGGTCGAACGTGCGCAGCAGTGACCGGTATGCCGGACGTAGCTCTGCGACGAACTGGGTACCGATCGGTGTCATGGCGACCCTGCGGCTGGTCCGGTCGACCAGGCGGGCGCCGATCCTGGTCTCCAGGGTGGCGACGAGCTGACTGACCCGTGACTGTGAGTAACCGAGCTTGTCTGCCGTCCGGCCGAAATGCAGTTCGTCGGACAACGCGAGCAGGCACTCGATCTGCTGGAGATGGGCCTGGTGCATTGTGGTGAGAGGGGGTCCCATGCCCGCCCAATGTACCGGCTCATCGATGAGCTGGACTCATCGATGGATGAGAACCTCGCCGTTGTTCGCCACGGCTAGCCACGTTGAACTGGTGGGCATGAGAACTACTGATTCTGCTTTCCAGTCTTCGTCTGCTCCTCCCCAGAAGACGACCAACCCGTCGCAGTGGGTAGCGGTCGGCGTGCTGACCGTAGCCACATTCCTCGTCGTCACTTCCGAGATGTTGCCGGTGGGCGTGCTTACCCCCATGGCGGAGGGCCTCGGAATATCCTCCGGTGCCACTGGTGCCAGCCTCACGATCACCGGCCTGGTGTCGGCGGTGACGGCGCCGGTCGTGCCGCGCCTGCTCGGTAACCTCGACCGTAAGAAGGTCCTTGCCTCCGCCATGGCCGTCCTCGCCGTCGGAGATCTCCTGACGATGGTCGCCAGCGGATTCGCGCTGCTCGTTGTCTCCCGAGTGATCCTCGGAGTCGGCATGGGAACAGTCTGGGGGATGGCCTCAGCAGTGGCGACACGACTGGTGGCGCCACAGAATATCGCCCTCGCCGTGTCCTTTGCGGTCAGCGGTGTGGCGTCAGCCTCCGTGCTCGGCGTCCCCCTCGGAACCTTTGTGGGCAACGCGTTCGGGTGGCGGGCCGCATTCGGCGCCCTCGCTGCGCTGGCACTCGCCGTCGGTGCTGCTCTGTTGTGGTGCTTACCTGTCCTTCGACGCCCGGCCGCTGCGGATTCTGAGAGCGAGGCAGAGCAGCGGCGATCCCTTCTTCGTCCGGCAGTTCTCACTGGACTTATGGTCGTCGTGCTCCTGGTCACCGCTCACTTCGCCGCGTACACCTATGTGCGTCCGGCACTCGAGGAGCTGCCGGAGATGTCCGCGAACTCCATTGCCCTGCTGCTTCTGCTGTACGGCGTGTTCGGTCTGATCGGGAACTTCGTCGCAGGGGCGGCGGCCGGACATCGCCCTCGCCTGACGGTGCTTCTGCTGGCAGCAGGAATCACTGTCTCACTGCTGGTCCTCGCACTGTTCGGCACCGCGGCCATGGCAGCAGGTGCGGCAATCGCGGTATGGGGTCTCGCCTACGGAGGGCTCTCTGTGGGGGCCCAGTTGTGGATGACCACGGCCGCGCCAGACAGGGTCGAGCACATTACCGGGCTGTACGTCGGGGTCTTCACCGGTGCCATCGCCCTCGGTGCGTTCGTCGGTGGCCTCATCGTCGAAGGCGCCGGAATTGTCCCTCTGCTGTGGAACACGGCAGCCCTTGCTCTCGCATCGCTGATGGTCGGTCTGATCGGGACGGGACCGCAGCGAGACCGGTCGGACTGAGCGGCGTTCCGGTGGACCTACAACTCGTACCGGTGGAATGCCACGGCGCGGTCCACGCCTGCTTGGGCGCCGGCTTCCGACGTGACGCCGCCGATGAGGTCACGGGGAGCCGGATGGTCGTCCAGTGCGGCGAGGTAAACCTTGTGCTGCTCCAAGGAGGCAATACTGCGTTCGACCGCATCGGCGGACACTGCGACCGCATGCGTTGCTGATGCTGACCCGAACACCAGGAGTTGCTCTGCCTGCCACCGGTCCAGCACCCGTCCGTCTTCTGCGGTGATGTCCGGAAAGACCCACCGGTTTCCGGCATCCCGCGCCGCATCAAGGGCGACAACCCCCGCCACACGGTGGTCCGCCTGGTTCAGCCCCCACGGCATCTCCATGTCCCACCCCAGGGTGACCACGGTGGTGGGGCACACCTCCCGGATCACCGACGCCACCGCCCTCCTCAGATCCAGAGAGTACTCCAGTACACCGTCCGGGAAGTCCAGGATCCGCAGGTCGTCGACGCCGACCTGAGCGCATGCGCGACGCTGTTCCTCGGCGCGGGCCGGTCCCGTTTCGGCGGGACTCATCGAATCGATGCCGGCTTCCCCTGACGTCAGCAGAAGATAGGTGACCGGTATCCCGCGGTCGGTCCACTCCGCCACTGCGGCAGACGCGCCGTACTCCATGTCGTCCGGATGGGCGACGATGCAGAGGACGCGGTCAGTGTCGTCGAGGTCGAGCAGTTCGAGACGATCATCGTTCATGGTCCGGTCTCCCTATCTGTGGGTAAACGTTCACGGCTGGGACGACAAGTGATCACCTGGCGTCCATGTTGTGGTCATTCAAGCACGGGAACATGTCGGTGACCACCCGATCTCCCCGCAAAGGCCCACATGACGTCACCAGTTCACCGTCCACGTAGAACCCGACCAGTGGTCCGTACGGTCCTTTTCCCGGCGGCGGGACTGCTCGCCACCTCGTTGCTGCTCGCCGGTTGCCAGGCCGACGCCGCCGAGAAAGTATCCGGCCCCACGTCGGTGTCCGAGCACCTGCAGACCGTTGCCCTCGATACCCCGCGCCTGTCCTCGGCCGACAACTTCCGCGATCTGGCCGGCATCGACCGGGCCTACAGCACCGGTGACGGTCACCTGAAGCCAGCGTCGGTCTACCGGTCGAACGCCCTGGACATCACTGACGACGACCTCGCCACCCTGCAGGACCTCGGAATCTCGACGGTGATCGATCTGCGGACCGACAGCGAGATCGAGGATCACCCGGACCGCGTCCCCGCCGGGGCGGACTACGTCCACATCGACATCGTCGGGGGAGGGGAAACTGCCGCCAACCCCACCGAAGGTTTCTCGGTTGAGTCCCCGGAGGACGCCGCAACCATGCTCGGGGAGCTCAACCGCAGCTTCGTCACCGACGCGGCAATGAGGGCGCAGTTCGCACAGGTCGTCACCGCTGTCGCCGCGGCTGACGGCCCGGTCGTCTTCCACTGCACTGCCGGCAAGGACCGCGCCGGGTGGACGAGCGCTGTCCTACAACTCGCGGCCGGAGTAACCGAGCAGGACGTCATCGACAACTACCTGGCAACGAACGATTACTCCAGGGCCCGCATTCAGACCACCACCGAACAGATCCGGGCGTCCGAGGGGGACGAGGCGGCGGACACCTACAACGTGCTGCTCGGCGTGCAGGAAAGCTTCCTGCAGTCCGGTCTGAATGAGATCAAGGAGATCTACGGCGACGTGGACACCTACCTCATCGACGGCCTCGGGCTGGATGTCTCCACCGTGCAGGCGCTGAAGGACAAGCTCGTCGAGGCCTGACCGTTCCGACGATCTGAGTCACCGCACAGAACGAATCTAGCCTCGGACTCGTTCTGTGCGGTGACTCTGATGTGCACTCCACGGCCAGGAGACGGACTGTGTGATTGACTCAAGGACATGAGCAGCGACGACCTGGACACTCTGGAGGGGGTTGACGGTATCAGCCGCAACCCCCACTACAACGCCTTCGTATCGGTGACGACGGAGATCCTCGCCGGGTACGACGCCGCGTTGGACACTCTCGATGACGATACCGTGAACCGTTCGCCTCGCCCCGGCACGGTGAATACCGCCTTCGGTCTGGTCACCCACGTGCACGGGATGGCCCATTACTGGGGCGGTGCGTTCATTGGGGGAGAGGACATTCCCCGCGACCGGGACGCCGAGTTCCGTGCCTCGGGGACTGTGGCGGACGCGCGGCGTCTGGTCGACGAGGTCCGCGGCAGGTTGCCGGACTGGGCACGCATCGCTCTCACCGAGGGGATTCGTAACCGGGAGGCGACGGGGACTTCGCGCCGGGACATCGCCGAGGTGACCCCGGAGTGGGTTCTCGAGCACATCCTTCACGAACTCGCCCAGCACCTTGGGCACCTGGAGGTGTGCCGCGATGTGGTGGGGGTTGACGCATGAGCGAGACGTTGCTAGTTTAAGTGCATGCACATGCAACTAGATGAAAACGCAGGTGCCTCCAGTGAGGCGGCCACTGTCGCGTGGTCGACGGTGGCGGCGTTTGCTTCCGCGGTTGACGCGGATCTGGATAAGTGGCTCGCTGCCCGTTATCGGGTGGGTCTGACGGAGTTCCGGGCACTGACGTTCCTCCGTGATGTCTCGGCGAAGGAGTTGCGGGTCAGTGAGCTCGCTCAGCGCCTCGGGCTTAATCAGAGTTCCGCTACCAGGCTGGTCAGTCGGCTGGAAGCTAAAGGTTTCGCCTACCGTGATGTGTGCGAGGATGACGGTCGCGGTGTCTATGCCGTTCTCGGTGAGGGCGGGGAAGGGTTGCTGCGTGAAGTGAGGGAGCCGTTCGAAGAGCGGGTCCGGGATGTGCTGGGGGATGTCTCCGCACACTTTCCTCACCTGAGCGCGGGTGCGCTTGACGGGGCACTGGAGGATGTTCGCTCGTTCCTTGAAGGTTGACGTCCGCGACAGTCGTCTGCGGACGTTTTTCTTTAGTCAGAAACATGCATGTGCATACATCAAAGTCTACGAAAGGAGATTCACATGCCCACCAGCATTGACGTGTACCTCGATTACGTCTGCCCGTTCTGCTTCCTGGTCGAGCCCGCGCTCGACGAACTGAAACGCGACCGCGACGTTGAAGTCACCATCCGCCCGTTCGAACTGCGTCCGCACCCGGTGCCCACGCTCCGGCCCGAGGACGACTACCTGCCACGCGTCTGGGAGGCGTCGGTGTATCCGATGTCTGAGCGCGTCGGGATACCGGTCACCCTGCCGACGGTTTCGCCGCAGCCGCGCACCGAGAAGGCATTTCTCGTCCTGCAGCTCGCCCAGGAACAGGGGAGGGCCGAGAACTACACCGAGGCGATGTTCACCGCGTTCTTCCGCGAGGACAGGGATATCGGTGTCGAGGACACCATCATCGACATCGCCACCTCGGTGGGGCTCGACAGGGAAGAGGTGGTCGCCGCCCTGCACAGCGACGACCGACGAACGCGGCATCGCGAGAACCTGGACTATGCGGTGAAAACCGTCGGGGTGCAGGCTGTCCCGGCGATCGCCGTCGACGGCGTCCTGCTTCGCGGCGTGCCCGGTGCCGCCAGGTTGAGGAAAGCTGTCGATCAGGCGGAGCAGGGGAGTGGCGTATGACCCGGGACAACTCCGGTGACACGGCGCTGATGGTATCGGCCGTCGAGCATGCGATCGCCCACGTTGAGCATGGTGGCCTCCCGTTTGTCGGAGTCGTCGCGGACAGTTCAGGACGTTCGTCCTGTTTTGGGACTAACGAAGTCCGTGAAACCGGTGACCCCACGGCCCATGCGGAGATCGTCGCGATGCGCGACGTCCTCGCGCAACGTGGGGCAGGCAGCCTGCAAGGGGTGCGCCTGTTCGCCACCGGTGAGCCCTGCGGCCTGTGTTTCCGCTTCGCCGTGGACCACGGCGTGGCCGCTGTCTATGTCGCCGTCGACCGCGATCGCGTGGCCCACTACGGCTTCGACTACCGGGCAAGCTACCGGCACTTCGGGATCACCGACGACCTCCGGGCCCGCCTGCTGCATCCCCTGTCCGTCCCCCAAGACAGTGAACCATTTACGCACTACCTGACCATCAACAACGAAGGAACGTCATCATGAACTGGCTCTATCTGGCTATCGCCATCCTCTTCGAGGTCGCCGTCGGCATCTCGGCCGGCAACGCCAACGGCTTCAAACATCTCTGGTGGACGGTGTCCACCCTGGTCTCCGGCGCGATCGCCACCTTCTTCCTCAGTCTGGCTCTGCTCACCTTCGACGTCGGGGTCGGCTACGCCCTGTGGACGTCGCTGGCCGGAGTCGGAATCGTGATCGTCGGGGCGCTCTTCCTGTCCCAGGCGTTGACCTGGCGGAAGCTCGTTGGCATCGGTGTCGTCATTGCTGGCGTCATTGGCCTCAACCTCGCCGCCTGACACCACCCGACCTCCACATCACCTTGAAAGGACCTCTTCCATGACCACCAACACATCAACCACCACACCATCGACGACCACTCCACCGACACCCGGGGACGGCAAGGCGGGGCCCTGGGCGGCGCTGCTCGTCGCGAGCCTCTTCGAGATGGGCTACGCGCTGAGCGTCAACGGCAGCGAGGGGTTCACCAACCTCCTCTGGTCAGCGGTTGCCATCGTGTTCTTCCTGTTCACCCTGTTCTTTCTCAGCGTTGCTTTGAAACAGATCGACGTCGGCATCGGCTACGCGGTCTGGGCCGGGCTCGGTGCCGTCGGCGCGGCGGTACTCGGACCCGTGTTCTTTGACGAGACCCTGACGCTGGTCAAAGGTTTCTGGTTGGCCGTGATCATCGGCGGCGTCGTCTGGCTGAAGCTGGCTGACAGTCCGAAGCTCGGGGTGTCGTCGGCTGCGGCCTGACTTCCGGGTTCACTATCATTATCAATAATGATAGTGTTTGGACATGGCCACACCATCAGTCCTCCTACACCCCGTCCGGCTTCGTATCGTCCAGGTCCTCCGCGACGGTGAGGAGTTCACCACACACCAGATCCGTGAACTCCTCCCTGATATTCCCATCGCCACCCTGTACCGCCACGTTGCCACTCTCGTGGAGGCCGGCGTCGTGGAGATCGCCGATGAACGTCCGGTGCGTGGCACCAGCGAGAAGATCTACCGCATCGCTCCCACCCTGGCTAACCCCACTGCGGAGGAGCTGAAGGCCCTCACCCCGGACGACCTGCTCACGGTGTTCACCGTCTTTACCTCCGGAACGATCCGTGACATGGATGCCTACTTACACGGGGGCTCGCCGGAACTCGTCGAAGACCGCGTCAACTTCGCTCAGGCGGACTTCTGGGCAAGCGATGAGGAACTCGACAACTTCCTCGAGATTCTCACCGATGCGCTCCTGCAACTCCGGAAGAACACGCGGCGGGCCGACCGCCGTCCACGGCGGCTCACCACCATCCTGATGCCGCGCGACATCACAGGGCAGGAGGAGTCATGACAACGGTCAAGGACAGTGCCCAGGCCACGGACCTGACCGTCGGCTACGGCGACAACGAGGTCCTGGGTCCGGTGGAGTTCTCGCTGCGACCGGGCGTCACCGCTCTCCTCGGCCGGAACGGTTCGGGGAAAACCACGTTAATGCGCACGTTGTGCGGAATCATCCCTGCCCTGGGCGGGCAGTGTACGGTGCTCGGATCCGAGATCAGAGATGGCTCACCCGTCCGCGCCCGTATCGGCTACCTGGGCCACGAGTCCGCACTGGCCTCGGCGTTGACCGTGCAGGAGAACCTCCGTTTCTGGGAGTCAGTCACCGCCACCTATCCGGACACCACACTTCTCAGCACCGAGGAACTGGTCGACCGCTTCGACCTTGCCGACCTGCTCGAAAAGAAGGTGACGCAGCTCAGTCGCGGGCAGCGACAACGTGCCGACCTCGCCCGACTGGCCATGACGGACCCGCAATTCGTTGTTCTCGATGAGCCGCTGACGGGGCTTGATCCTGTCTACGCCGCCCGTACACGTGAGCTGCTGCGCGGATGGGGTGAGGAGCGGACCGTTCTGTACTCCACCCACAGTGTTCCCGAGGCCCTCGAGCTCGCTGACCGTTTCCTCGTGATCAGCGGGACACAGCTCGTCAGCATCAGCACAGACCGGGACGGCACAGAGGTGACGGAGCAGATGATTCTCGACGTACTGGAGGCGACACCATGACCGGAACAACCGCACGGAGCACCGCATTCGCACGCCGGGCCTGGCAACAACAACGCAGCACAGCCGTCTGGTTGGCCGCAGTCATAGGAGGACTGCTGGCCGTTCTCATCTTCGCCGGACCCGGTGGGATGAACACCGCCGGACTCGACGACCTCATCCCGGCAGAGGGCACTGGACTGGTGAGCGTCCGCGACACCGGGGGCGACCTCCTACCGGTGACGACCTACCTGTTGAGTATGGCCCCGGCGATTCTGGGAATGCTGGTTGCCGTTGTCGCGACATTGACGTTGCCGGGAGTCACCGCCGACGACATCAGTGGTGGGGGTATCGAGGTCCTTCTCGCGGGCCCCGTCCCGCGCCGGGCGCTCTTCCGCTCCTATCTGGGCGCCGGTCTACTGCTCACGGCCGCATCGTGGATTGTCGCAACAGCGACCTTCGGGATCGCCGCGACGGTGACCCTCCTGGCACTCGATATGTCAGTGACGTTGTCTCTGGCCTTCGGGGTGGCGCTGATTGTCGTTCCATTTTCTATGGCAGTCTGGTCTGCCACGGCCACACTCTTCGGGGCCTTGCTCTATCCCGGTAGCCTTGAGACCAAGGCGGGGATGAACGGCGGACCGATCCGCCTGCTCGCCGTGTTGCCGGCGATGATCGCTGTACCGACGGTCCTTCTGCTGCCCACCTGGGTCCTGCCGGCACTTGTCCTGGTGCTGCTGGTTACGTTGCTGGCCAGTGTTGCGGTGGTGACCCTGACTGCCAGAGGTTTCCGCAGCACGAAAGTGCTCAGCACCTGAGAGGTAGTCTCGTCAGCGATGGCAACCACGAGGACAACGGCACCGGAGTTCCACCGCAGTACGGCGATACCGTCACTGGAGCTGCGGCGGTCCTGTCGTGAGAACACCTGCTACCGTCCCCACACGCACGATGTCCTGTCCCTCGGACTCATCGATGAAGGGACATCTGTCCTTACCGGTGCGTTGACAGGACCGGTATCGTTGGCCCCGGGCGATGTCGTCGTTATTCCGCCCGGGCACGTCCACTCCTGCAACCCGGATGCAGGACGGTGGCAGTACCAGATGACCCACCTGGATGCTGTGTGGGCGGACGACCTGACCCTGGCTATCAGTGGCTCGACAGGAGTCCGCGTCCTACGTTCTCCCGCTGTCTACGGTCAGCTCACCAACGTCAACGACGCGATCGCCGCGGATCGTCCTGCCGCAGAGTTGGAGCGCGAGTGCCGCCAGCTCGCTGTCATGTTCGGGAACGCAGAGCGCGAGGAGTCGGTGACTGTGCCAACAATGCCTGCTCCGACCGACGGACATCAGGCGTTGGCGGAGAGACTGCAGCCCGTCCTGCACCGCCTCCGGTATGACGACACGACGCCAGCTGTGGACGATCTTGCAGAGCTGGTCGGGTTGAGCCGTTACCAGCTCATCCGGGCAGTGAAGCAGGTGACCGGGTTGAGTCCGGTGGCGTGGAGACAGAACGCCCGGATCCTGGAGGCCCGACGAATGCTGCGCTCCGGTGCGGCCATCGCCGATACGGCGAGCAGGTTGGGATTCACCGACCAGAGTCATTTCCACCGGGTTTTCCAGGCCCATGTTGCCGCCACACCCGGCGCCTATTGGGGGTGAGTACGAGGTCGAGCGCACGAACGTACAAGACGCCGCGATTGGTGGCACCCGAGACTCATGGTCATGGACCAGTTTGCCGCCGTTGCTCTCGCACATTTCCTCGCCCTGTTGATCCCCGGGGTGGACTTCTTCCTTATCGTCCGGCTCAGCGTTGCAGAGGGATGGCGGCGTGCCAGCGCTGCGTGCCTGGGGATCGCCGTTGCCAACGGGGTCATCATCGCGGCTGCCTTTTCCGGACTCGCGATGATTCAGGATCCGGCGGTGTTGGGTGTGGTTCAGCTGGCTGGTGGGCTGTTCCTCATCTATATCGGTGTCGCGTTCCTCCGGTCGATGACAGGGGAGAAGCGGGATGATCTGGCGGTACCGGAGCGAGCGGCGGCGTGTGACGGAACAGACGGGACGCACAACTCGCCGTGGGTGAGGAACGTTGGTCTCGGACTGGCCTCAGGGTTGCTGAATCCAAAGAATGCCTTGTTCTACGTCAGCCTGGCGACGGCTGTCTCAGGTGCCGGAGCGATGGCGCTGACGGTTTACGGCGCGTGGATGGTGGGGTTGGTCCTGGTGTGGGACCTACTGGTCGCCGTCCTGTTCGGGTCTGCGCGGGCGCTTCGCCGGCTCGGGAGCATCGTGCCATGGCTGACGCGCATCGCCGGTGGCTTTCTCGTCCTGTTCGGCGTGGTCATGGTCGCCGAACTGTTCATCGAGCTGGGTTAGTGTGGGACGATGAACAATTTCACGGCAAAAGAACTCCTGGAGGCCGAGCACGCGGGTTGGCAGTCGCTCTGCGAGTCTCGTGGTGGAACCTTCTACGGACGCATACTGACGGACGACGCTGTTTTCGTTCTGGTCAACGGGACGACGATGTCTCGTGAGCAGGTCGTCGACTCGCTCGATGGCGCGCCGTCGTGGGACACCTACAGGATTGAGGACGCGCAGTTCATCCATCTCAGTGACGATGCAGCGGCGCTGACCTACCGTGCCACCGCGACACGATCGGATCTCGCTGAGCCATTCACTGCTCTGATGTCCAGTGTGTACCGACGGATAGAGGGCACGCCGCGGCTTGCCCTCTATCAGCAGACGGCGGTCACCGACTGACGACCGCTTCTACTCCTGGTTCTGCGGGGTTAGGGCGGCGATCGTCGGGTGATCGGTTCCGGTGGGGCCGATGCTGTCAGCTCCACCGGGAGACCCCAGTTCGTCGAAGAACGCGACGTTGTAGTCGATGTAGTCTTCCCACTCGTCCGGAAGATCGTCTTCGTAGAAGATGGCTTCGACCGGGCAGACGGGTTCGCAGGCACCGCAGTCGATGCATTCGTCGGGGTGGATGTACAGCATGCGGTTGCCCTCGTAGATGCAGTCGACTGGGCACTCTTCGACGCACGCCCGGTCGAGGACATCCACGCAGGGCTGGGCGATGACGTAGGTCATGTATCAGTTCTTGGCGGCGGCGTAGCGCTCGGCGACGTCGTCCCAGTTGAAGACGTTCCACACGGCCTTGACGTAGTCGGCCTTGACGTTCTTGTACTGCAGGTAGAAGGCGTGCTCCCACATGTCGAGCATCAGCAGCGGGGTCAGGTTGACCGAGATGTTGCCCTGCTGGTCGGTGAGCTGCTCGACGACGAGGCGTCCGGCGATGTGGTCGTAGCCCAGTACGGCCCAGCCGGAGCCGTACAGGCCCAGGGCTGCTGAGGAGAACTGGTCTTTGAACTTGTCGAAGG